>NZ_AYVK01000014.1:0-201198 GCF_000503155.1 Mesorhizobium sp. LSJC285A00 | reverse complement strand
CCAGCGCCGGCCGTCGGCGCCACGACACCCGCCAACCCCGCGCAGAGCGCCGCCGCTTTGTCGAAGACCCGGCTGCAGATCGCGCCGATCGTCGGCGCCTCCGTGGAAGCGGCAACGCCGCTGACGGCCGAACTGCAGACACGCGCCAAGCAGCGCGGCATCACCCTTGCCGGCAGCGCCGACCAGGCCGCCACCCATGTGCTGAAGGGCTACTTCTCGACCATGACGGAAGGCAAGGATACCACCGTTATCTATGTCTGGGACGTCTATGACCCCGCTGGCAACCGGCTACACCGCATCAATGGCCAGCAGAAGGCGCCCTCGGTCAATGCCGCCGAAGGCTGGCCCGCGGTTGCACCCGCTACCATGCAGGCGATCGCCGACCAGACGATCGACCAGTTCGCGGCCTGGCTCGGCGGCAGCGCCGGCTGATCCGCCTGTTACCGGCTTCCGTTCACTGTTGACGTTTTTGAGATTAGCCGGCGGATTCCCGTCAACGAGGCTTGCAATACCGGCACGGCTCGCTACAAGCCCGATTAAGAGGACCTCCCCATCCTTCGCCAGGAACGGTGCATGAAGCTTTTCGCGGGCAATTCCAACCGGGTGCTGGCCGAAGCGGTCGCCCGCTATCTCAATGTCCCGCTGGGCAAGGCCAGCGTCAGACGCTTCGCCGATCAGGAAATCTTCGTCGAAATCCAGGAAAACGTGCGCGGCGAGGATGTCTTCATCCTGCAGTCGACCTCGTTCCCGACCAACGATCATCTGATGGAACTGCTCATCATGATCGATGCCTTCATGCGCTCCTCGGCCAAGCGCATCACCGCGGTCATCCCCTATTTCGGTTACGCCAGGCAGGATCGCCGGGCCTCGGGCCGCACACCGATCTCGGCCAAGCTGGTCGCCAACATGATCACCCGCGCCGGCGTCGACCGCGTCTTGACGCTCGACCTCCATGCTGGCCAGATCCAGGGTTTTTTCGACATTCCTACCGACAATCTGTTCTCGGTGCCGGTGATGGCCCGTGACGTGAAGGCAAAATACAAACAGCTTGCCAATGTCGTGGTCGTCTCGCCCGACATCGGCGGCGTGGTGCGCGCCCGCGCGCTCGCCAAACGCTTCGACGCACAACTGGCCATCGTCGACAAGCGCCGCGAACGTCCCGGTGAATCCGAAGTGATGAACATCATCGGCGCGGTCGCCGGCAAGGATTGCCTGCTGATCGACGACATCGTCGATTCCGGCGGCACGCTGTGCAATGCCGCCGATGCGCTGCTCGCCAACGGCGCTACCAGCGTCACCGCCTATATCACCCACGGCGTGCTATCGGGCGGTGCGGTCGCCCGGATCAGCGGCTCGAAGCTGCAGGAACTGGTGATCACCGATTCCATCCAGCCGACGCAAGGCGTGCTCGACGCCCCGAATATCCGCGTCATCTCCATCGCCGACCTGATTGGCGAGGCGATTTCGCGCACAGCGACCGAAGAGTCCGTGTCGAGCCTGTTCGATTAATCCATGTTGCCCAAAAGCGTGCCCACGGGCCTGGCTCGGGGGTAATCTCCTTTTTGGAATCTGCCCCAAACCGTCGTGAAAGGAGCGCAGCTGATGCGCAATCGAATCAAGGCTGCAGGCATCGCAGGAATGCTTCTCGCAATCGGCATCGCCAGCGCGGCCTATGCGCCGACAATCGCTCCGGTTTCGACCGCGCAGGCGCAGACGGAATATCTTCCCACCGAAAAGGATTTCATCGGCAAATGGAGCATCGCAGGGTCGGCAATCCGGCCACCACGTGATCTGAAAGAGCCGGCGAAGCCCGACCAGGAAGCGGCTGCGACCGAATTTCAGCAGACTGTGACCGCCTTTTATGGCGCCTTCGACTATCTGGAGATCACGGCGGACGGCCGCTACAATTTTCACCAACCGGGTGACCCGGCATCGGGGCCTTGCGTCTGGTGCGGGACATGGTCGTTCAAGAACGATTCCGTGTGGCTCGAACTGGACACGGCACCCAGGCTCGACATCTACACCGAGGGCGGCGACATGCAGATGACCTACACGGCCGAGCCTGAAGAGACGTCACGATACAAATGGCTTGTTTTCAGCTGGACCAAGGCTGATTGAACTGAGGGGTGAGGCGTTCTCGCGCACGCCAACCGAAGCATCGGTGTCAAGCCCGATCTCCTGAGGCGGGCAGTCAGTCCATGGTTGCATTGTGCGAGGAGTTCACCATGGCCATACTGCCCCTCCAATCAACGGAGGAGTAGCAGATGCGGCGTAGGACTTTGCTCGGGCTCGCGGTTTCCATCGCAGCCACCCTTTCAGTACCGGCGGCCTGGGCCGCCGATTTTCCGGACCGGACCATCACCATGGTTGTCCCCTTTTCCGCCGGTGGCTCGACGGATCTGGTCGCGCGCCTAGTCGCCAACAAGATGTCCGAAAAGCTGGGCCAGCAGATTGTCGTCGAAAATGTCGGCGGCGCCGGGGGCAGCATCGGCGCTGCCCAGGTCGCCCGAGCCGAACCGGACGGCTACACGATCCTGATGGGCACGGTCGCAACCCACGCGCTCAACCCGCTGATCCTGAAGACAAAGCCCTACGACGCGGAGAAGGATTTTGCGCCGATATCGTTGCTCGTGCTGGTGCCAAACGTCCTGGTCGTAAACCCTGAATTCCCCGCCAAGGACGTCAAGGAACTGATCGAGATGCTGAAGAAGGACCCGGACAAATATGCCTACGCCTCATCAGGCAATGGCACCCCGCTGCATCTCTCCGGCGAGCTTTTCAAGACGATGGCCGGCGTCAGTATGCAGCACATTCCCTACAAGGGCGCCGGACCGGCCTTGAACGACGTTATCGGCAATCAGGTGCCGATGATGTTCGACAACCTCCCCTCTTCATCGGGCCATATCAAGAGCGGGACGCTGAGAGCGCTTGGCGTCACCACCAAGGAGCGCGTTCCCTCCTTCCCCGACATACCGGCCATTGCCGAAACCATTCCCGGCTATGAAACCTACAGCTGGAACGCTCTGTTCGCGCCCGCAGGCACGCCGCCGGAGGTCGTCGCCGTTCTTCAGAAGGCGGCAGTTGAAGCCCTGAAAGACCCTGATGTGATCGCCCGCATGGCCCAGTTCAGCGCCTCGATCGTGGCCTCCACCCCGGAAGAGCTTGGAGTGCATGTGAAGGCCGAACTCGCCAAATGGGAACCGATCGTCAAGGCCAGCGGCGTTCAGCTGGACTAGGGCCTACGGCAAAGTACTGCGGGCTTTTCCTGGCGCTACGGCGCCGGGGCCTCAAGTCGAGGCTGAGCCCGCCGAATGCCTTCGTCGCGGGCGCCGCGCATATAGCCGCGCGGCGAGGCGCCGAGCATGCGCTTGAACATGGTTATGAATGCCGGCACGCTGTCATAACCGAGGTCGAGCGCCACCCTGGTGATCGGCTCGCCATCGGCGAGCCTGGGCAGGGCCGCAAACAGGCAGGCCTGCTGGCGCCAAGTCGACAAGGACAGTCCGGTCTGGCGCTGGAAGGCGCGGGTGAACGAACGGCGGCTCATGCCTGCGGCATCCGCCCACTCGTCGATCGTGGCGTGCGGCGAAGGTGCCGCGACAAAGCGTCGGCAGAGCGCCGCCAGCTTCGGGTCGGACGGGAACGGCAGCCCGAGCGGCCGTTCCGGCAAGGTCGGGATCTCGTGCAGCAACAGGTTCATGATCAGCCCGCCGCGGCCTTCCAGTTCGCCGCCTTGCGGCAGCTTTTCCGATTCGACGATCAGGCTGTGCATCAGCTCGGTGATGCCGACGACGCGCAGACCTTCCGGCAGGCCGGGGATAGCGCCCGGCATGACATAGACCGAGCGCATCGAGACATCGCCCAGCATTTCGACAGAATGCTCGGTGCCGGCCGGTATCCACATTGCGTGGTCGGGCGGCACCATCCAGCGCCCGTACCTGGTCGTCACCAGCACGACACCGACCAGCGCATGCAGCAGCTGGCTGCGGCTGTGGCGGTGTTGCGGCACGAGGTAACCGTCGGGATATTCGGTCGGCAAAGCCACCGCCGGCCCGGAAACCTCCTCCAGCCACTGCCAGCGGCTTTCGTGCAATCGGCCGAGATCGGCATTGCCGGCGCGGAAGATGTCCCTGCCATGTGGCATCGGCTATGGCCCACTTGCGAAACTATTGGACCAAACCACGAAAGAAGTCGCCTCGCAAGCGGCTTATAAGGCAGCCATCCCCAAGGCGCTCCGCAGGGGCGTCGCCCAAGCGCTTCAGACGAGCGTCCTTAAGGCGGTCCGCGGGAGCGGCCGCCAAGCCTGCCCGCGGGCAAACACCCGCCAAAAAGACCTCGGAGCCTGCCTTGACCGATACGACAGCCACCAGCATTGCACCGCAGCCAAGCGCCAGCCTCCCTTCAGCCCAGGCGACCGCCTTCACCGTCATTCTGGCGGTGAGCTTTTGCCACGGCATCAACGACATCATGCAATCGCTGCTGCCGGCGATCTATCCGCTGCTGAAAGAGAATTACGGTCTCGATTTCTGGCAGATCGGTCTTCTGACCTTCACCTTCCAGGTCACGGCGTCGCTGCTGCAGCCGGTCATCGGCATGATCACCGACAAGCGGCCAATGCCCTATTCGCTGCCCTACGGCATGGCGTCCTCGCTGATTGGCCTGATCGTTCTGGCCTATGCCGGCCACTATGCGCTGCTTCTGGTCGGCGCCTCGCTGATCGGCATCGGCTCGGCGATCTTCCATCCGGAATCCTCGCGCATTGCCCGCTTTGCCTCCGGCGGCCGCTTTGGCCTGGCGCAATCTTTGTTCCAGGTCGGCGGCAATTTCGGCCAGTCGATGGGGCCGCTGCTCGCTGCCTTCATCGTTGTGCCCTTCGGCCAGACCAGCATTTCATGGTTCGCCGTCGGGTCTCTGATCGGCATCATCGTTTTGTCGCGGGTCGGCGGCTGGTACAGCCGGATGCGCGCCGCGCAGGGCAATCGCAAGGCGGCAAGCTTCGTCTCCCCCTTCCCGCGCAAGAAGGTGATGGGAGCGCTGGCGGTGCTGACGCTGCTGGTGCTGACCAAGAACGCCTACATCGCCTCGCTCTCCAGCTACTACACCTTTTATTCCATCCATAAGTTCGGCGTGTCGGTGCAGATGAGCCAGGTCATGCTGTTCCTGTTCCTCGGCGCCTCGGCGCTGGGCATCCTGCTCGGCGGACCGTTCGGCGACCGCTACGGCCAGAAGGCGATGATCTGGTTCTCGATCGTCGGCGTGCTGCCGTTCACGCTGGCGCTGCCCTACGCCAATTTCGAATGGACGATGGTGCTGACGGTGCTGATCGGCCTGATCCTGTCCTCGGCCTTCTCCAACATCGTCGTGTTTGCGCAGGAGTTGGTACCGGGACGTGTCGGCACCATCGCCGGGATCTTCTTCGGCTTCGCCTTCGGCATGGGCGGCATTGCAGCCGCCGTGCTCGGCGTCGTCGCCGACATGAAGGGCATCGATTTCGTCTTCCAGATCTGCTCGTATCTGCCGCTGCTCGGCCTGCTGACGGTGTTCCTGCCCAACATGAAGGAAGCCAGGAAGGCGCAAGCGGCGGCCAGATAAAACCGGTCGATTTTGCGGATTTGACGCAGGGCGCGGCATTGCTGCGCCCTCTGTGATTCTTTCACCATGCGCTGGTTGAAAAGCCTGCTAGAGATAGTCATCAACGAAGGCTTGGGGCCTTCGACGTCTCTGGGGGATGACATGCGCAAGATCGTATTGGCCGTATTGGGTGTGCTTCTTGTTACCTTGCCGGCGACGGCACGCATCGTTCCCTTTCCGCCGGGTTTCAAGACGCAGTCCGTCGAAACCAACGGCACCAAACTCTATGTGCGCGTTGGCGGCAAGGGTCCCGCCGTCGTGCTGCTGCACGGCTTTGCCGATACCGGAGACATGTGGGGCGCCGCGGCCATCGCCCTCGCAAAGGACCACACCGTCATCGTGCCGGACCTGCGCGGCATGGGTCTGTCGGCCCACCCGGAAGCGGGCTACGCCAAGAAGAACCAGGCCGTCGACATCGCCGGCGTGTTGGATGCCCTGAAGATCGACAAGGCAGATCTCGTCACCCACGACATCGGCAACATGGTCGGCTATGCGCTCGCCGCTCAGTATCCCAAGCGCATCACCAAATGGGTTATCATCGACGCGCCGCTGCCCGGCATAGGCGACTGGGAAAAGATCAAGCAAAGCCCGCTGCTTTGGCACTTCAACTTCCGCGGCCCTGATATGGAGCGGCTGGTCGCGGGGCGCGAGCGCATCTATCTCGACCGCTTCTACAACGAGTTGTCGGCTCACCCCAAGAAGATCGACGAGGCGACGCGCAGGCACTACGCCAAACTCTATGCCCGCTCGCATGCGATGCATGACGCCTTCGAGCAGTTCAAGGCGTTTGACCAGGACGCGATCGACAACCAGGCGATGCTTGCCGCCGGCGGCAAACTGACCATGCCGGTACTGGCTGTCGGCGGTGAAAAATCCGCTGGCACTACGCAGGCCGATCTCCTGCGGCTTGTTGCGACCGATGTCACGGGCGGCATCGTGCCCGCTTCCGGACACTGGATCATGGAGGAAAACCCCGACGACACCGTCAAACTGATCACTGGTTTTCTCGATAAATAGGCACTGTCCCGCTGACATTTCGACGAAAGCAAATGCACCCGCCCGGCGGCGGGTGCCTTGCCTATCCAACTGGACGATGTCTATTCAACTGAACGATTCTACGCCTTGAAGAACGCCAGCAGGTCGGCGTTGATCACATCGGCGTGGGTGGTCGCCATGCCGTGCGGAAAACCCTTGTAGACCTTGAGCTCGCCCTTTTTGAGGAACTTGACAGCCAGCAGCGCGGAGTCGGTGATCGGAACGATCTGGTCGTCGTCGCCATGCATGACCAGCACCGGCACGTCGATGGCCTTCAGATCGTCGGTGAAGTCGGTTTCCGAGAACGCCTTGATGCAATCATAATGCGCCTTGGTGCCGCCCATCATGCCCTGGCGCCACCAATTCTCGACGACAGCCTGCGATACCTGGGCGCCGGGGCGGTTGAAGCCGTAGAACGGGCCGGCCGCAATATCGTGGAAAAACTGGGCGCGGTTGGCTGCCTGGGCGGAGCGGAAACCATCGAACACCTCGATCGGCAGGCCACCCGGATTGGCCGCCGTCTTCAGCATGATCGGCGGCACCGCGCCGAGCAGTGCGGCCTTGGCGACACGGCCACCGGAACCGTACTTCGCGACATAGCGGGCCACTTCGCCGCCACCGGTGGAATGGCCGACATGGATCGCGTCCTTGAGGTCGAGATGCGCCGCAAGCTCCGCGACATCAGCGGCGTAGGTGTCCATCTCGTTGCCGGTATCGGTCTGGGTGGAGCGGCCATGGCCGCGCCGGTCATGGGCAATGACGCGATAGCCCTTGGACAGGAAGAACAGCATCTGGGCGTCCCAGTCGTCGCTGCTCAGCGGCCAGCCGTGATGGAAGACGATGGGTTGTCCCGTTCCCCAATCCTTGTAGAAAATTTCGGTGCCGTCCTTGGTGGTGATCGTGCTGCTGCCGGGCTTGGTCATCTCGCTCTCCATTGATTGCTTCCGCGATAATCAATATCGCGATAACCATACGACTAGCGCAGGTCCAAATCCTTGTCTACAGAAAATATGTATCGCGATATCATTTTTCGTGGTACATATTGATGTGCTCAGTCGGCAAAGGAATGCTTCGTGCCTCTCCCGTTGGACAACCAGCTCTGCTTCACGCTTTACGCCACCAGCATGGCAATCAATCGCACCTACAAGCCCATGCTGGACGAGATGGGCATCACCTATCCGCAATATCTCGTGCTGAACGCACTTGCCGAAGCCGGCGGGATGTCGGTCGGCTCGATTGCGCACAGGCTCGCTTTGGAATCGAGCACCATCACACCGCTGGTGAAGCGCATGGAACAGGCCGGTCTCGTCACCCGCCAGCGCAGCCAGACGGACGAGCGCCAAGTGCAGGTCGACCTGACGCCTGCCGGCCGCGCGCTGCTCGTCCAGTGCAACTGCCTCAACGAAACCCTGATCGAACGCTCGGGCATGACGATGGCTGATCTCGATGCCTTGAATCGGCGGATCCAGGCGCTGCGCGAAGCGTTGAGCAGCAAGCCGGACTAGCTGCCCTACAAACACGCCAGGCTTAATCCTTGCCGGCCAGCCAGCGCACGACGTTGCCCATCAGCTTGCCGTAGAGCGGCCAGCCGAGAAAGTCCTGCGACAGCCAGTGCGGGCCGATATCCGTCGCCCAGGCGACAGTGCGGCCGTGGCCAACGCTGCGAGCAGCAAGCAGCGGCCAGTCCGTGCCACGATAATGGCAGGTCGCCAGCAGCTGGGACGAGCCATCGCGCCTGAAATCGAGTTTGTTCATGCCGAGGATCGGCGGCAACGGGCCCGCGACACCGGCAAGGATTGGATGCGACGCCTGAAGGATCGACGGCTGCAGGCCTTGCGGCACTTCCAGCCCGTCCGAGAATGGCAGGCAGCGCACGGGCAGGATGTCCTCGACCGGGGTGTCGTGGAAACGCGCCGTGCCGAACATGCCCTGGAACCCCATATAGCCGCCGGCCAGCATCAGCCCGCCACCGCCTTCGACATAGGCCTTGAGGACGTCGAGGCGGTTGACGCCGATGCGCCCGGCGCGGGCCTCCGGCGTGACCAGCAAGGTCAGCGCGCCGACATCGGAGATCACCACCGCCTGGTATTCGGCCAGCGCGTCGAGGTCATACGGAAATTCGGCCGCGCAGCGATCGCCACCGATCTGCGTCACCGCTATGCCCTCTGCGGCAAGTGCGGCATTGAAGGCCGTCGCGCCGTTTACCCACGTCGCACTCGTCAGCACATCGCCGCCGGCGGCGACCGAGGTCGTCGCCGCGAAGGTCTCGCCTGCCAGCAAGAGTTTCATCGTCGCCCTCACGCTTTTCGACTGACAATTGAACGAGCGGGCGCCGGCTTGAACCGGCGCCCGCCGGGCCTTGGGAGGCTTAGAACTTAAACTCGGCCAGGTTTTCCGGCGTCACGATCTTGGCCGGGCCAAGGATCAGTTCGCCGCTGGCCCCGATCGTGTATTCGCCGAGCCTGCCCGCCGTGAACTTCTCACCTTCCTTGCCGGTGATCTTGCACTGCGCCAGCGCCTGGGCCGCCTGATAGGTCAGGTAGCCGAGATCGGTGACATTCCACCAGATATCCTGGGCAGAGCCATCCTTGATGTATTTCGAAATCAAAGTGGCCGGCGCAAGGCCGGTCAGCTTGACCTTGCCGATCATGCCGGCTTCCTCGAGTGCGCGCGCGGCCGCCGGAAGGCCAATGCCTGCCGGCACGATGATCACCTTGAGATCCGGAAACGCCTGCACCAGCGCCAAGGCCTGCTGCTGGTTGACCTGCTCGCTCTCCTCGCCATAGGCGACCTGCACCAGTTTCATCTTGGCGTATTTCGGCTCTGCCGCCATCTTCGCCTTCATGAAGTCGATCCAGGCGTTCTGGTTGGTCGCCGTCGGCGTCGACGACAGGATGGCGAACTCACCTTCGCCGCCGCTGAGGTTGAATGCGCTTTCCAGCATCATTTCGGCCAGACTGTCGCCCTTCACCTGGTTCACGAACACCGCGCGCGCATCGGCCGCGACGTCGGAATCGTACGAGATCACCCGGACGCCTTGCTGAACGGCGCGCTTCAGCGCAGGCGCAACCGCATTGGCGTCGTTGCCGGCGATAGCGATGACCCCGACCTTCTGCGACACAAGGCTGTTGATGAATTCGATCTGTGCCTCGGCCGTCGCTTGCGAAGGGGCAACCTGGGTGGCGGTGCCGCCAATTTCCTTCGCAGCCTCCTCGGCGCCGCCGAAAGCCACCTTGAAGTAGGGATCGGTGTCGAGCTTGGGCAGGAAGCCGACGGTCACCGGTTCCTTGGCGCATTCCTGGCTGTAGGCCAGCGAGGCCGGCGCAAGCAGAACCGCGGATGCGAGCAGGGCTATTCTAAACGCTTTCATTGTGTCTCCTCCGTCAGAATTCGGGCTTGAAGAAAGGGGCCCGAGATCACCCCTTGGTTTCGCGCAGGACGCGCGATCTTGACAGCCGCTCCTCCAGGGAGCGCCAGTAATTGCCGACCAGCAGCGAGCCGATCAGAAGCAGGCCGATGATCATGCCTTGAGCGTCGCCGCCGATCTGGTTGAGCGCCAGCACATTTCGGATGATGGCGATCAACAGCAGCGCCAGCATGACCCCCGTGAGCCGCCCCTTACCACCGAAGACGCTGACGCCGCCGAGCAGCACGATGGTGATGACATCGAGCTCCATGCCGAGCGCATTGTTGGCGCGGGCGTTGGAGAGGCGCGCGGTATAGACGATGCCGGCGATGGCTGCGACCATGCCCGAAACGACGAACAGCTTCAGCACCATCTTGCGCGTATCGATGCCGGAATAACGCGCCACTTCGGGGCTGCCGCCGAGCGCATAGATGCGCTTGCCGGTCGGCGTCTTCTGCAGCACCACCGCGAAGATCGGCGCCAGCAGCAGGAACGGCACGATGGTCCACGGGATTTGTGTGCCCGGCAGATTGCTGATGCCGAAATCGACGACCGCCGGCGGCAATATGTTGACCGAACCGGTGCCGAGCAGGATGTAGCCAATGCCCCGATAGAGCGCCATGGTGCCGAGCGTCACCACCAGCGACTGCAGCCCCAGCCCTGAAACCAGATAGCCATTGAAGGCGCCGAGCAGGCCGCCGAAGACCAGCGTCAGCGGAATGGCCGCCAGCGTCGGCACGCCGCCCTGGACGAGCAGGCCAAACACCACGGATGTCAGCGCCAGCACCGAGGCGATCGACAGGTCGATCTCGCGGGTGATGATGAGCAGCGTCATCGGCAGGATCAGCAACGCCTTTTCCGAGGCGCTTGCGGCCAATTGCGAGAGGTTGAAGCCGGAGACGAAATTCGGCACGAACACCGCCGCATAGATAAAGACGGCGAGGCAGGCGGTCGCCAGTAGCAGATCCCAGAAGTCGATCGAGCGGATAAACTTTCTCATCTCGCCCTCGCCTGTCTCGCCTGTTCGGCGCGCCGCACGATGAAGGTGTCGATGCCGATGGCAACCAGGATCACCAGGCCATAGACGCCCTGCAGCCAGAGCGGATCGACGCGCACCAGCGTCAGCCCGTTCTTGATGACCAAGAGCGTGAGCGCGCCAAGGATGATGCCGAGCAGCGTGCCCGAGCCGCCGCGGATGGCGACGCCGCCGACCACCGCAGAGGCGATCACCGTGAGTTCGAAGCCGAGCGCGACGCGGGCATCGATGGTGGCGTAGCGCGAAGCCCACAGGGCGCCGCACAGGCCGCCTAGCAGGCCGGCCATGCCGAAGGCCAGCAGGATGCGCTTGTCGACCGGAATGCCGATCAGCCTTGCGCCGTCCGGGTTGGAACCGGTGGCAAACAGCTCGCGCCCGGTTGCGGTGCGATAGAGCAGCACATAGCCGGCGCACAGGATGACAATAGCGATGATGACGATCAGCGGCACGCCTGCGATCTTCAGCCCGGTCATGTCGAGCCAGGCTTGCGTGACTTCGTCGGCGCTGACCTGGTCGCCCGCCGCCCAGATCGAGTTGAAACCGCGGAAGATCGACATCGAAGCCAGCGTAACGACGATGGCCGGGATCTTTCCCCTGGTAACGACAAGGCCGTTGAGCAGTCCGGCAAAGCCGCCGACCGCGCAGGCGGTGATCAGGCCGATGCCGATGTCCAATCCGGGATAGGCCTGAACCATGCTGGCCGCCATATAGGCGGAGAGGCCGATCACAGCTGCGATCGACAGGTCGATGTTGCGGGTGATCAGCACCAGCATCTGCGCCAGTGCGGCGACAATCAGCAAGGCCGCGTCCATCGACACAGCGGTGAGGTTCGCCGCGCTCACCATGCGCGGGTTGATGATGGTAACCGGGATGGCGACGGCGAGCATCGCGGCGAGCAGCCCGAACTCCCGCCGCTTCAGAAAATCGAACGGTCCTTTTGCCTTTTCCTCCCGGGCGGCGCGTTCTATCTGCGCTGCCTGGCCGGCGCGTTCATCGGTCCTGGTCGCCGCTTCCAGTACTTTTTCCTGCGTGGCTTGCCCGCGCGAAAACTCGGCAGTCTGGCGGCCTTCGCGCAGCACGACAATGCGGTCGCACATGCCGATCAGCTCGGGCATCTCTGACGAGATCAAAAGGATCGCCATGCCTTGCGCGGCAAGGTCCGCGATCATTGCATGCACTTCCGCCTTGGTGCCGACATCGATGCCTTGCGTCGGCTCGTCGAGGATGAGCACGCGCGGCTCGGTGCGCAGCCACTTGGCCAGCACCACCTTCTGCTGGTTCCCACCCGACAATTCCTTGACCGGCTGTCCGTAACCGGAAAAGCGCAGCTTCATGCGCTTCAGCCAGTCCGCCACCAGACCGATGGCGCGGTCGGTGCCGTAGAGACCGCGAGGCGCGGCCTTGTCGAGGACCGGCAGCACCGCATTGTCGAGGATGGAGAAATCCATCACCAGGCTCTGGCCCATGCGGTCTTCCGAGACATAGGCAATGCGCGCGTCCATGGCGTCGCGCGCAGAGGCGAAATGCACGGGCTTGCCGTCGATCAGGATTTCGCCGGTGTCGGGCCGGTCGATGCCAAACAGGACGCGTGCAATCTCGGTCCGCCCGCTGCCGACCAGGCCGCCAAGCCCCAGCACCTCGCCGGCGTGAAGCTTGAGGTCGATATCGGCAAACCCGCCGGCGCGCGAAAGTCCCTTCGCCTCCAGCACCAGCGCGCCTGAGGCATGGCGCCGTTCGGGATAGAGGTCGGTGACTTCACGCCCGACCATCATGCTGATGGCGGCAGCGCGGCCAAGCTCGGCCTTCGGCTTGACGCCGATCAGGCGCCCGTCACGCAGCACGGCGATGATGTCGGCGATGCGGAAGATTTCATCCATGCGGTGGCCGACGAACATCATCGCCACGCCGTGCAGCCTGAGATCGGCAACGACGGAAAACAGCCGCTCGACCTCGCGTTGCGACAATGCGGCCGTGGGCTCGTCCATGATCAGCACGCGCGCATCCAGCGATAGCGCCCGGGCAATCTCGACCAGTTGCTGTTCTGAGGTGCGCAGTGTTCCCAGCCGCGTTGCCGCCGGCACGTCGAGGCCGACGGTCGCCAGCACCTTGCGCGCGCCGGCCAGCATGGCGGCATTGTCGATGCCGCCGAAGCGGTCGCGCGGCATGTGGCCGAGATAGATGTTTTCCGCCACCGAAAGATCGGGAAACAGGCCAGGATGCTGGTGCATGACCGCAATGCCGGCCGCCTGCGCGTCGTGCGGCGAATGGAAAGCTGCTGGCTTGCCGTCGACCTCGACGTGACCGCTGGTGGGGGAATGCACGCCGGCCAGAAGCTTCACGCAGGTGCTCTTGCCGGCGCCGTTTTCGCCAAGCAGCGCCAGCACCTCGCCGGAGCGCAATTCGAAGGAGGCGTCCTTGAGCGCAATCGTGCCGCCGAAAGCCTTCGTCGCCTGAATCAGGGCAATGGGAACAGCCCGCACCACCGCAGCGTCGGCTTCGCTTTGTGTGCCCGAGTGCAGCACGTCTCCTCCCTGCCTAGTTATTTTTTCAATTTGCTATATTAAATAGCGCAAAGGCGCAACGGCAAAATTGACTTCCATGGTTCCGACGCGCACTGTCGCCGCCAACATAGGCACCGCAGGGTGCGCTCGGCCGCAGGTGGTTTGCGGGCTTCGCGCCGGGAACGGGACATTTGGGGAGTGCGGGTTTTGTCAGGGAGAGGCAGCAATTCTGTCAAAGTTCGGCACTATAATGAGCGTTTCGTGCTCGACGCCATCCGCCGCCTCAAGGAAGCGTCCAAGTCCGATCTGGCGCGCGCGGCAAGCCTGACGCCGGCGGCGGTCGCTGCCATCGTCGACGGCCTCGAATCCTCCGGTTTCGTAAAGCAAGTGGGGAAAAGGTTCGGGCAACGCGGATCGCCCTCCACGCTTTACCGGCTGACACCAGAACGCATCTACAGCGTCGGCATCAAGATCGGCCGGCGTGCGCTGGAAGCCGTTCTGGTCGACTTCGCCGGTGAAATCCGCGCAAGAGAGTCGCACGAATACCGCTTCCCCGATCCTGATCTGGTGCTGAAGGCCGGCAACATGGCGCTGGCCACGTTCGAGAAACTCGTCGACGGACTTGGCGATGCAAGCATCGTCGGCGTCGGCATTGCCTCCCCCTATTTCCTCGGCGGCTGGAGCGAGGAACTCGGCTTTCCCGACGATCTCGGCAGCCGCTGGGAAGCGATCGACCTGACGACATGCTTTGCCACGCCGGCAAAGACGCCGGTGTTCGTGGAAAACGACGCCACGTCGGCGGCGCTGGCCGAACTTGTCCAGGGCGCCGGCGCCCGCTTCCGCGATTTCATGCACATCTCGATCGACACCTTCGTCGGCGGCGGCCTGGTGCAAGGCGGCAGGGTCCATACCGGCCCGCATGGCAACACCGCAGCACTCGGGCCCTTGCCGGTCTCGCCCTCGAGCCTCGATTCGGTCGCGGCCAAACCGGCGCGCTACCAGAGCCTGCTGCATCGCGCCTCGATCTATGTGCTGGTCAATCACCTGAGGTCGCGCGGCGTGGTGATCAACCGCGTGCGAGAGCTCGATCCGTTGCCGCCCGAGGCGCGCGCGCCCTTGTTCGAATGGATCGACGATTGCGCGAGCGCGCTGGTCGAGGCGATCATCGCCATCACCTCCATCATCGATATCGAGGCCATCGTTCTCGACTCGATCCTGCCCAGGCCGATCCATCTCGAACTGCTGGCAAGGGTGCAGACCCAGTTCAACCAGGCCAGCGCCATCGGCATCGTGGCGCCGGAGATCGTGCCGGGGCAATTCGGCCCCGAAGCGTCCTCGATCGGCGCCGCCATGCTGCCGTTCTCGGCGCTGCTGGCGCCCGACAGCGGCGTGCTCATGATCGGCAAGGACCGGACGAAACTGCTGAGCGCTCTGTCCACGCTCGGTGGCGCCAAGGGAAACGGATCAAATCCGCCCACCGACCTGCCGGCCTGAGCGCAATGCGGCGCGCCCAACGCAGGCATCGGCCGCCCTTGCCCGCCATGGCTTGCACGCCTGCCCGCCTTCCGCTATAGAGCCGCCACCCGCGTAGACACCCTTGGAGGCAACGCGGCGGAAGGCTGCCTTCCCTTGTGATCCCGAACAAAGCTCCGCGTATGCGGTTTCTGGCATTCGGACATCCAGGCCTGGCGGCTTTCGACGTTTACGGTCCAGGCACACTGCCACCGCAAACGCTCCATAAACGCGAAAGGAAATGCCATGAGCCACGATACTTACGAGCTCAAGGCCGAAGCGCGCGAACAGGTCGGTAAGGGGTCCGCCCGTGCAGTTCGCCGCAACGGTAAAGTGCCTGCAGTTATCTACGGCGACAGACAGCCTCCCCTGGCGATTGCGCTGAACTACAAGGACGTCTTCTACAAGATCCATGGCGGCGGGTTTTTGACCACGATCGCCACGATCGATGTCGACGGCAAGAAAATCCAGGTTCTGCCCAAGGATTTCCAGCTCGACCCGGTCAAGGATTTCCCGGTCCATGTCGACTTCCTGCGCATCGGCAAGGACACCGAGGTCAACGTCGACGTGCCTGTCCACTTCATCAATGAAGACAAGTCGCCCGGCATCAAGCGCGGCGGCGTGCTCAACATCGTGCGTCACGAAGTCGAGTTCCACTGCCCGGCCAATGCGATCCCGGAATTCATCACCGTCGATCTCACCGGCGCCGACATTGGCGATTCGATCCACATCTCGGCGGTTACCTTGCCGGCCGGCGTCAAGCCGGTGATCTCCGACCGCGACTTCACCATCGCGACCATTGCCGGCTCCTCGGCGATGAAGCCGGAGACGGAAGAGACGGTGGAAGCGGCAGCCCCCGAAGCGGCGGCCCCTGCTGCCGAAGAGAAGTAATTTTCGAGCCCGGAGCAGACGATGCTTGTTTTTGCAGGCCTCGGCAATCCGGGCGCGAAATACGCTGATAACCGGCACAATGTCGGCTTCATGGCGGCGGACGCAATTGCCCGCCGCCATTCGTTTTCGCCCTGGTCGAAGAAGTTCCAGGGCCTGATCGCCGAAGGCACGATTGCCGGCGAGAAGATTCTGCTGATCAAGCCGCAGACCTTCATGAACCTGTCGGGACAGGCGGTCGGCGAAGCCTTGCGCTTCTACAAGCTCGGCCCCGAGGCGCTGACCGTCTTCTATGACGAGATCGACCTGCCCGCCGGCAAATTGCGGGTCAAGGTCGGTGGCGGCGCCGGCGGCCACAACGGCATCCGCTCGCTCGACCAGCATGTCGGCAAGAATTTTCGCCGCGTGCGCATCGGCGTCGGCCACCCCGGTGTCCCGGAAATGGTGCACGGCCATGTCCTAGGCGACTTCGCCAAGGCCGACCGCGGGTGGCTGGACGTGCTGCTCGACACCATCGCCGACGATGCCGGACTGCTGGCCAAGGGCGAAGACAGTTCCTTCATGAACCGCATCACGCTGGCGCTTCGCGACAAGCTCGTGCCGACCAGCGACGACGACCGCCCGCCGCCCAAGGCGCCGAACACGCAGAGCCCGAAAGCCCAGAGCCACATCCGCCAGGCCCGACCGCAGCAGGCGCCAGCCAAGCTGCCGGAAAGCGGCCCGATGGCGGCGATGTTGAAGAAGCTGTTCGGCAAGAAGGACTGAGCTTCGATAGGATCGGGACCGCAGGGCTTGACGTTCCTTACCCCTATCGCCCATAGCCCTCATCAAATTTCTAGTTTCCCGATAGGACCGGACGAACATGGGTTTCAAATGCGGTATCGTTGGCTTGCCCAACGTCGGCAAGTCGACGCTTTTCAACGCGTTGACCAGGACGGCGGCGGCGCAGGCCGCCAACTATCCGTTCTGCACCATCGAACCGAACACCGGCGAGGTGGCAGTGCCTGACCCGCGGCTGCAGAAGATCGCCGCGATCGCCAAGTCGAAAGAGATCATCCCGACCCGCATCTCCTTCGTCGACATTGCCGGCCTGGTGCGCGGCGCCTCCAAGGGCGAAGGGCTGGGCAACCAGTTCCTCGCCAACATCCGCGAGGTCGACGCCATCGTCCACGTGCTGCGCTGCTTCGAGGATGACGACATCACCCATGTCGAGGGCAAGATCGACCCTGTCGCCGACGCCGATACAGTCGAGACCGAGCTGATGCTCGCCGACCTCGACAGCCTCGAGCGCCGCATCGTGCAGATCCGCAAGCGCGCCGGCAGCAAGGACAAGGAAGCAACCACCGTGCTGCCGATGATGGAGGCAGCACTCGAGCTCCTCCAGACCGGCAAGCCGACCCGCATCCTGCTCAAGGGCATTTCAGCGGAAGACCTGCGCATCCTGCAGGGACTGAACCTCTTGACCTCGCACCCCGTGCTCTATGTATGCAACGTCGCCGAAGCCGACGCCGCCACCGGCAACGAGCACACCAGGGCTGTGGAAAAGATGGCGGCCGCGCAGGGCGCCGGCACCGTGGTGATCTCAGCCGCGATCGAGGCCGAAGTCGCCCAGCTCTCCGACGAGGAAGAGATGGAGTTCCTGTCCTCGCTCGGCCTCGACGAACCTGGCCTCAACAAGGTCATCCGCGCCGGCTACGATCTGTTGCATCTCATTACCTATTTCACCGCCGGGCCGAAGGAGACGCGCGCCTGGACGATCCACAAGGGCGACAAGGCCCCGCAGGCGGCCGGCGTCATCCACACCGATTTCGAGCGCGGCTTCATCCGCGCCCAGACCATCGCCTATAACGACTACGTCACGCTGGGCGGCGAAGTGGCGGCCAAGGAAGCCGGCAAGGCGCGCGACGAAGGCAAGGAATATGTCGTCCAGGATGGCGATGTCCTGCTGTTCAAGTTCAACACCTGAGGCGCCGCGGCTGGCGCGCTGACGGCGACCGATCACGGCTTCGTCAAGTGGAGGAGCCGGCATGCCGCTTCGCTTGACTGCCCTTGGCACCGGGTCTATGGCCGTTTGCATGCGACTTGGCCGTCCCCGTGGGAACGGCGGCGCGTGCAAGACCCATCGCTATTAAACGAAACCTTGGGCTCAACCAACGGAGACCGGCGATGATCAAGGCCTTCGTCGTCGACAATGATCGCCTGCGCCTCGCCGACGATCTCGTGGCCAATGGCGATCAGGTCGTCTGGGCCGACCTTCTCAACCCGACCAAGGAAGAAGAAACAGCGATCGAGACCTGGCTCGGCGTTGCCATCCCGACGCGCGAGGAGATGGAGGAGATCGAGATTTCGAGCCGCCTCTACATCGAGGACGGCGCCTACTTCATGACCGCCACCTTGCCGGCGCAGACCGAAATCGATGATCCCTTGATGTCACCGGTTACCTTTGTGCTTGCCGGCCCGAGACTGGTCACCATCCGCTATCATGAGCCGAAGGCGTTCAAGACCTTTCCCCTGCGCGCCGAGAAGGTGGCGACAGGCTGCACCACCGGCAACACCATCCTGATCGGCCTGCTGGAGGCGATCGTCGATCGCCTAGCCGATATTCTCGAACGCGCCGGCCGTGACATCGAGACGATCTCGCGCGATATCTTCGAAGCGCGGTCGACCAAGGTGAACAAGCGCAATCGCGACTTCCAGGAACTGCTCAAGGCCATCGGCCGCAAGGAGGACATTGCCTCCTCGATCCGCGACAGCCTGATCTCGCTGCAGCGCCTCACCGGCTTCCTTGCCCATGTCGCGACCCAGATCAAGATGAGCAAGGACGTCCGCGCCCGCATCAAGACAGTATCGCGCGACGTGCTGTCGCTCGCCGACCACGCCACCTTCCTGTCGCAGAAGATCTCGTTCCTGCTCGACGCGACGCTCGGCATGATCTCGATCGAGCAGAACGCCATAATCAAGATCTTCTCGGTCGCCGCCGTCATCTTCCTGCCGCCGACGCTGGTGGCTTCGATCTACGGCATGAATTTCGACGTCATCCCGGAGCTGAAATGGGAGCTCGGCTATCCCTTCGCCATCGGCCTGATGATCCTGTCGGCAATCCTGCCCTTCTGGTATTTCCGCCGCCGCGGCTGGCTCTAATGCATGTCGCTCAAAAGTGGCCCCGGTTTTGAGAGAACGACATGCATAAAAACAAAAACCTAAAGCGCGTCGCCTGAATCCGTTCAAACGCGAGGCGCTTTAGGCCCAATAGAATTCGCTTGACCAAACGCCGCCCGGACGGCATCCGGATGCCCGGTGATCGTACAACCGGATTGGGATCATGACCGCGAAAAGCTGGGCCTACGAGGATTTCACCGAGGGCGCATCGATCGACCTCGGCGCCAAGCAGGTGAGTGCGGCCGAAATCATCGAATTCGCCACCGAATTCGACCCGCAGCCGATGCATCTCGACGAAGCCGCCGGCAAGGCCAGCATCCTTGGCGGCTTGGCCGCCTCCGGCTGGCACACCTGCGCGATCTTCATGCGCATGCTGTGCGACGCCTTCCTGCTCGACTCGACCGCGCAAGGCGCGCCCGGCATCGACCAGGTCAAATGGAAGAAGCCGGTGCTGGCCGGCGACACACTGGCCGGCAGCACCAGCGTGCTTGCCAGGCGCCTGTCGAAATCCAGGCCTCAGCTCGGCCTCGTCACCTTGCGCAGCGAACTGTTCAACCAGCGCGGTGAAAGCGTCTTCGAACTTGAGAACACTGTCATGTTCTTGACCCGCGAGGCCGGCGCATGAGCCTCGACGCGTTCTTCCGCATCGGCGAAACCATCAACCTCGGTTCGCACACATTCGAAACCGAGGCGATCAAGGCGTTCGCCTGCAAATACGATCCACAGGTCTTTCATGTCGACGAGGAGGCGGCGAAGAAAAGCGTGTTCGGCCGCCTCTGCGCCTCAGGCTGGCACACCGCGGCCACCTGGATGAAGCTCAATCTCAAAAATCCTATGGACGCTTCTCAATGGACCGGACCCGGCCCGGTACCAGAATTCGGCCCCTCCCCCGGCTTCAGGAACCTGAAATGGCCAAAGCCGGTCTATGCCGGAGAAACCGTCACCTTCATGCGCACGGCCCTGTCCCACCGCCCGCTTGCCACCCGCCCCGGCTGGCGCCTGCTCGCGCTGCGCTCGGAAGGATTCGATTCTACGGGCGACAAGGTGCTGGAGTTCGACAGCGCGGTGCTGGTGAAGGCTGGGTAGGGGGTAGGTTTAAGGCAGTAGGGATTAGGCAGCAGTGGGTGCTGCTCCTTGCACGGAATGCGGAGCTTCCCTCCCTACTCCCTACTCCCTACTCCCTACTCCCTACTCCCTACTCCCTACTCCCTACTCCCTACTCCCTANCTAATGCCCCTCAAACCCGATCAACGTCCGCACCGGCACGCCCAGCGCTTCGAGCTTCGCCCGTCCGCCGAGATCCGGCAGGTCGATGACGAAGCACGAGGCAAGGATGTCGGCGCCGATCTGCCTTAGCAGCTTGACCGCCGCCTCCGCCGTGCCGCCGGTCGCGATCAGGTCGTCAACCAGGATCACCTTCTCGCCCGGCGCAACGCCGTCCTTGTGCATCTCCATCTCGTCGAGCCCGTACTCCAGGCTGTAGGCGACGCGCACCGTCTCGTAAGGCAATTTGCCCTTCTTGCGGATCGGCACGAAACCGGCCGAAAGCTGGTGCGCGACCGCACCGCCGAGGATGAAGCCGCGTGCCTCGATGCCGGCGATCTTGTCGATCTTCTGGCCGGCATAGGGATGCACCAGCTCGTCGATGGCGCGGCGGAAGGCGCGCGCATTGCCGAGCAAAGTGGTGATGTCGCGAAACAGGATGCCGGGCTTGGGGTAGTCCGGAATGGTGCGGATCGCGGCGAGCAGCGTGTCTTCGAGCGAGGATTTCATGGGTCGAGATTACCTGAAACGGAGGTTGTTGCGCGACAATTGTTCGATCGAACTGCAGCCCATCAGCTTCATGCCGCGCTCGATCTCGATCCGCATCTGCTCCAGCGCCCGCTCGACGCCCGGCTGTCCGGCCGCCGCCAAGGGGAACAGATAGTAGCGGCCGACGCCAACAGCCTTGGCGCCGAGCGACAGCGCCTTCAGCACATGGGTGCCGCGCTGCACGCCGCCATCCATGATGACGTCTATTCTGTCGCCGACGGCATCGACGATCTCGGCCAGTTGGTCGAACGCCGCCCGCGAGCCGTCCAGCTGCCGGCCGCCATGGTTGGACAGCACAATGCCGCTGCAGCCGATCTCGACGGCGCGCTTGGCATCCTCCACCGACATGACGCCCTTGAGACAGAACGGACCTCCCCACAGTCTGACCATCTCGGCAACATCGTCCCAGGTCATCGACGGATCGAGCATCTCGGTGAAGTAGCGGCTGATCGACATCGTGCCGCCGCCCATGTCGACATGCTCGTCGAGCTGCGGCAGCTTGAACCCCTCATGGGTGAAATAGTTGATCGCCCAGCCCGGCTTCAGCGCGAACTGCAGCATGCCGGCAAGGTTGAGCTTGAAGGGGATGGCAAAGCCGGTGCGCTTGTCGCGCTCGCGGTTGCCTCCGGTGATGCTGTCGACGGTCAGCATCATCACTTCGACTCCAACCGCTTTCGCCCGCTGCATCATCGCCCGGTTGAGGCCGCGATCCCGGTGGAAATAGAACTGGTAGACCTGCGGGCTGCTGCTGATCTTGCGCGCTTCCTCAAGACTGACAGTGCCGAGCGAGGACACGCCGAACATCGTGCCGAATTTGGCCGAAGCCTTGGCCACCGCGCGCTCGCCTTGATGATGGAACAGCCGCTGCAAGGCGGTCGGCGAGCAATAGACGGGCATGGCCAGCTTCTGGCCCATCACCGTCACCGACATGTCGATCTCGCTTACCCCGCGCAGCACGTTGGGAACGAGGTCGCAGCGCTCGAAGCTCTCGGTGTTGCGGCGGTAGGTGACCTCATCGTCGGCCGCGCCATCGATGTAGTTGAAGATTGGCCCCGGCAACCGCTGCTGGGCCATGCGCCGGAAATCGGAAAAGTTGTGACAGTCGCGTAGCCGCATCATCGATCCCAAATGCCCCTTTAGCCGGCGATCCGCCGGGCGCGCGTGCAATACCAATCGCATGGCGGCGTGCCAACGGACTTCTTACTGGACGGCTGCTGCGCCAAGATGCGAACCATGTCCGGTTTGGCAAGCAAAAAGGGCGTCCGAAGACGCCCTTTCCATTTCCGAGGAATAAGATGCGGCTTAGTGCGCCACGCCTTCCCACACCTTGCGCTTGGTCAGATACATCAGCGCCCCGAACAGAAGCAGAAACACCAGCACGCGGAAGCCGGTCTTCTTGCGGTCTTCCATATGCGGCTCGGCCGCCCACATCAGGAACGCCGAGACGTCGCGCGAATACTGGTCGATCGTCTGCGGCGAACCGTCATCATAGGTGACCTGGCCGTCGGACAGCGGCTTGGGCATCTTCAGCGACACGCCGGACATGAAGTATGGATTGTAGTGGGTGCCTTCGGGGATCACCATGCCGGCAGGTGGCGTCTCGTCGTAGCCGGTCAGCAGCGAATGGATGTAGTCCGGGCCGCCCTGCGCATATTGCGTGAAGATGTCGAAGACGAAGCGCGGGAAGCCGCGCTCGACGCCGCGCGCCTTGGCCAGCAGCGACATATCCGGTGGGGCAGCGCCGCCGTTGGAAGCGGCAGCCGCCTCTTCATTGGCGAACGGCGCCGGGAAATGGTCTGACGGCTTGCCCGGCCGGTCGAACATGTCGCCGGCATCGTTGGGTCCATCATGGATGGTGTACTCGGCCGACAGCGACTTGATCTGCGCTTCCGAATAGCCGAGGTCCTCCAGCGTGCGGAACGCCACCAGATTCATCGAGTGGCAGGCCGAGCAGACTTCCTTGTAGACCTTCAAGCCACGCTGCAGCTGCGCCTTGTCGTAGGTGCCGAACGGACCGGCAAAAGTCCAGTCCATCTCCTTCGGCTCGTGGATCGGGAAATGCGTCGGTGCCGCCGCGTTGTGCGCCTCTTCAGCGGCGATCGCCACACTGCCGACGGCTCCGATGCCAGCGGCAAACACGCCTAGCAGGGCGAGCGAGGTGAGAATCTTTTTCATGCCAAATCCCCTTAGATTCTCACTCAGCCTTTGGTTTCCGGCGCCGCGGTCGCACCGGCCGGATGTCCCCCTCCGGCACCCTTGTTCTTCTCCAGCACCGCCTCGGTGATCGAATTCGGCAGTCTGCGTGGCGTCTCGATCAGGCCAAGCACCGGCAGGATGACGAGGAAGAAGGCGAAGTAGAACAGTGTCGCCGCTTGAGCGTAGCCAACGTAGTTGCCCGAGACCTCACCTATCAGGAGGGTCAACAGACCGCCGCCTTCCGCCGGCTGCGAGCCAAGCCAGCCAAGCAGGACAGCGTCTGCGACGAACAGCCAGAAGAACAGCTTGTACCAGGGCCGGTAGACCGCCGAGCGCACCTTGGAGGTGTCGAGCCACGGCACCAGGAACAGCATGACGATGGCGCCGAACATGCACAGCACGCCACCGAGCTTGGAGTTGATCGGCCCGATGTTGAAGGTGATCGCGCGCAGGATCGCGTAGAACGGCAGGAAGTACCATTCCGGCACGATGTGGGCCGGCGTCTTCAGCGGGTTGGCGATCGTGTAATTGTCCGGATGGCCGAGAAAGTTCGGCAGGTAGAAGACGAAATAGGCGAAGAAGAACAGGAACACGATCATGCCGAATGCATCCTTGATGGTCGCATAGGGCGTAAAGGCAACGGTGTCGGTCTTCGATTTCACCTCGATGCCGGTCGGGTTCGACTGGCCGACCACGTGCAGCGCCCAGACGTGCAGCACGACGACGCCGGCGATCATGAACGGCAGCAAATAGTGCAGCGCAAAGAAGCGGTTGAGCGTCGGGTTGTCGACGGCGAAACCGCCGAGCAGCAGTTCCTGGATCCAGTTGCCGACCAGCGGAATGGCGCTGAAGAAGCCGGTGATGACGGTGGCGCCCCAGAAGCTCATCTGACCCCAAGGCAGCACATAGCCCATGAAGCCGGTCGCCATCATCAGCAGATAGATGATGCAGCCGAGGATCCACAGCAGCTCGCGCGGCGCCTTGTAGGAGCCGTAATAAAGCCCGCGGAAGATGTGGATGTAGACGGCGACGAAGAAGAACGAGGCGCCGTTGGAATGCATGTAGCGCAACAGCCAGCCCGAATTGACGTCGCGCATGATCTTCTCGACCGAATTGAAGGCGAGGTTGGTGTCGGCGGTATAGTGCATGGCCAGCACGATACCGGTCAGGATCTGCGCCACCAGCATGATCGTGAGGATGCCGCCGAAGGTCCACGCATAGTTAAGGTTGCGCGGCACCGGATAGGCGATGAAGCTGTCATAGACCATGCGCGGCAGCGGCATGCGGGCGTCGAACCAGCGTTCGATACCGGTCTTGGGCGTATAGGTCGAGTGTCCCTCGCTCATCGAATTATCCCCTGCCTCAACCGATAAGGATTTTGGTATCGGAAATGAACTTGAATACCGGCACGGCCATGTTTTCCGGCGCCGGGCCTTTGCGGATGCGGCCGGCGGTATCGTACACCGAACCGTGGCACGGGCAGAACCAGCCGCCGAAATCGCCTTCCTGGCCAAGCGGAATGCACCCCAGATGCGTGCAGACCTGCACCATCACCATCCAGGCTTCCTTGCCGGGCGTGGTGCGGTTGGCGTCGGTCGCCGGCGCATCGGCGGGCAGATTGGCGTTGCGGGCAATAGGATCCTTGAGGTCGGCAAGGTTCACGGCCTCGCCGTCCTTCATCTCCTGCTCGGTGCGGTTGCGCACCACGACCGGCTTGCCGCGCCATTTGACGATCAGCGACATGCCAGGCGTCAGCGAGGCGACGTCGACCTCGACCGAGGCCAGCGCCAGCGTCGAGGCATCGGGGCGCATCTGGTCGATGAAGGGCCAGGCAACGGCGCCTGCGCCAACCACTGCGGCCATGCCGGTGGCGACGTAGAGAAAATCACGACGGTTGGGATCCTGGGTGTCGGTTGCGCTCACGGGTGCCTGATCCTTTCGCCTCTTCCGAGCCGGCGGCCGAGCTTTGTCCCCGCTCCATCGCGCCGGCCCGACAGCGCATGGCGAACAAGCTAGCGAATTCCTCCGGCATTTGGATTTCGGTTTATGCGTGAAGCCCGTTTTTGTCCAGCGGGCTGAGGCCACAAGGGCAGATTGTCGCGGGCGTTCCGCACGAAGAGAAATTTGACGAGCTTGGCCGAATGTAGCAATATGTCTACATCTTCCGGATGGAGGTGTTGATATGAATATCTCGACGAAGACGATAACCATCATGTCGAGCCGTGAATTCAACCAGGACACGGCGCATGCCAAACGGGCAGCCAAGAACGGGCCGGTCATCATTACCGACCGCGGCAAGCCCTCCCATGTGCTGATGTCGATGGAGGAATATCAGCGTTTAGAGAAGAAGCCGAGAAGCCTCGCGGACGCGATTGCCGATGATCGCCCCGAAGCAGATTTCGACTGGGAACCACCTCGCCTGGAAGGACCGTTTTTCAAGATTCCCGAACTCGACTGATGTTCATTCTTGACACCAATGTCGTTTCGAATCTGCGTCGTCGGGACAAGGCCGATCGCAACGTTTTGGCCTGGTCAGAGACCCACGACATCGCCAGCTTTTTCATGTCGGTCATTTCGATCCTGGAACTCGAAATCGGAACATTGCTCTTGTCGAGGAAGGATACTCGCCAGGCCACCATGTACCGTGAGTGGTTGGATCAGACACTCATTCCACAGTTTGACGACCGGATATTGAGCATAGACACGGCTGTTGTCGTGCGTTGCGCAAACCTCCACGTTCCCGATCCAAAGCCGGAGCGCGACGCCCTCATAGCCGCTACCGCGCTCGTCAAAAACTTGACAGTCGTGACCCGCAACACCAAGGATTTTGAAGGCACCGGCGTGAAGCTTTTCAACCCCTGGATACCGACGAAGGGTTAGAGGCTATGGCACACATCATCGACCGCGAGACCTGGACCAGGACGCCCGGCCGCTGGCAGGGCGAACTGCAATGCGGCGCCTACGACTCCAACTCCTGCCTGATTTTCAACTATCAGGAAGAGATTGGCGGCGGCCCGCGCCTGCACACGCATCCCTATTGTGAAATCTTCATCATCCGGCAAGGCATCGGCCTGTTCACGATCGGCGACCAGCAGATAGAGGCCACGGCCGGCCAGATCCTGATCGTGCCGCCCGATACGCCGCACAAATTCACCAATCTTGGCCCAGGCCCGCTCGAAACGACCGACATCCACGAAAACGGCAGCTTCATCACCGAATGGCTGGAATGATTGTTGCCGGCTGGTGACCTCTAGCTTGCACCGAGCCTGACCAGCACGGCCCTTGGGATATCGTATTCGCGGATGGCCGACTCATGCCGGCGCAGGCCGCAGAGTTCACGCTGGATGAAATAGGCGTGCACCGCCGCGGCAGCCTCCTTGAGCAGCCGCGGTCGCTGCTCCTCGTCGCCGTTGTTCTGACGGAGCTTGGCCAGCGTTTCCTCGACCCGTTGGCCGGCACGGCCGAGCGCTGCGGCCTTTTCAGCCAGTATCTCATGGCCGAGGGCGTCGAACGCGGCTTCGGCAGCCGAGGCGCCTAGGGATGGCGGACGCAGTGACATCTCAGCCTCCTTTTCTGTCTTGAGAGAGCATCATGCGGTGCGTGACGAATTCTTCGCCCCCCACCGGCTGGAAGCCAAGCCGTTCATAGAAGCCAAAGGCTTCTTGTGGCGCGCGGGTGTTCAGCACGGCAAAATGCTGACGTGCCCTGTCAATGACGGTCTCGACCAGCATGCGGCCAATGCCGCTGCGGCGATGACGCGCGCTGACGAACAGGTGCCTGACCCGGCCGTGGTCCCTGCCTTCGAAATAAGGATCGATGTTCAACCCGCACACACCAGCGAGTTCTCGGCCATGCCATGCGCCAAACAGCGCCTCGCCTCGTTTCAGGAACTTGTTGCGGCCGCCCGCCCAGCCATCCGCCAGCCGCACCAGCATCCAGTAGCCCTCCAGCCGGCTCTCCTCCTTCAGCGCGTCGAAGGCCGGCGCGGTTGGCCGCAGCCGCTTGAGGACGTAGCCGACATCAGGCGACGCTGCCATGCCCTACTCCGCCGGCCGTGTCTCTTCCAGCACGCTTTCCTCGTGGTAGAGGAAGCCGCCGGACTGCCGCTTCCACAGCCGCGCATAGAGCCCGTCGAGCGCCACCAGCTCGTCATGAGTGCCCTGTTCGACGATGCGGCCTCCGTCCAGCACCACAAGACGGTCGAGCGCGGCGATGGTCGACAGCCGATGAGCGATGGCGATGACCGTCTTGTTCTCCATCAGCCTGGCCAGATTCTCCTGGATCGCCGCCTCGATGTCGGAATCGAGCGCCGAGGTCGCCTCGTCGAGGATCAGGATCGGCGCATCCTTGAGGAAGACGCGGGCGATCGCGACGCGCTGGCGCTGGCCGCCCGACAGTTTCACGCCGCGCTCGCCGACAAAAGCCTCGTAGCCGGTACGGTCCCGGTTGTCGCGCAGGCCCAATATGAACTCGTGCGCCTCGGCCTTCTTCGCCGCCGCGATCACCTCGGCGTCAGTTGCATCCGGCATGCCGAGCTTGATGTTGTCGCGTAGCGAGCGGTGGAACAGCGCCGTCTCCTGGCTGACCACGCCGATATTGGCGCGCAGCGAGTTCTGCGTCACCTCGGCGACGTCTTGCCCGTCGATCAGGATTTTGCCGCTCTCGAGGTCGTAGAGGCGCAAGATGAGGTTGGCGAGCGTCGTCTTGCCCGCGCCCGACGGCCCGACCAGCCCGACCTTCTCGCCAGGCTTGACCACAAGGTCGATGCCATTCAGCACGCCAAAACCCTTGCCGTAGTGGAACTCGACATTCTTCACCTCGATGCGGCCGCCGGCGACGACAAGCTCTTTCGCATCCGGCGCATCGACAAGGCCAAGCGGCTGCGAGATCAGCGCCTTGGAGTTTTCCAGGACGCCGAGATTTCGCAATATGCCGTTGAGCTGCATCATCACGCGCCCGAGCAGCATGTTGAGCCGCAAGACCAGCGACAGCGTGAACGCGACGGCGCCGACGGTGATCGACCCTTCGACCCAGAGATAGACGGCAAAGCAGCCAATCGCGGTGATCATGATGCCCGACAGCGTCGTCAGCGCCATGCGCACGCCGGTCAGCCGGCGGGTGAAGGGCCGTAGTGCATCGAGATAGATGTCGAAGCCGTTCTTGATGTAGCGGTCGTCGCCGTCGGCCGAGAATAGCTTCAGCGTCTGCACGTTGGAATAGGAATCGATGATGCGCCCATTGATCATCGAGCCAGCTTCAGCCGTGGCCTCGGCATGCCTGCGGATCGAGGGCAGATAGAGCTTGGCCAGCCAGGCGAACGCGAGGATCCAGATCACCACCAGCACGGCCAGGCGCAGATCCAGCCCGGCGACCAGCGCCAAGGTCGTCACCGTATAGATGAGCATGAACCAGATGACCTCGATGAAGCTCTCCATCAGGTCGCCGGTCGCCTGCCCCGCCTGCCAGACTTTTGTCGCGATACGGCCGGCGAAATCGTTCTGGAAGAAGGTGTAGGACTGGCGCGATACGTGCCGGTGCGCCTGCCAGCGCACCAGATTGTAGAACCCCGGCGTGATCGTCTGTTCGTTGACCAGCGCCGACAGGCCGACGACGATGGTGCGGATGACCAGCACCACTGCGATCATGAAGACAAGCTCAGGCCCGGCGGCGGTCCACAGCGCGTCCCAGCTGCGCTCGCCGGGAAGCTGATCGAGAATATCGACCAGCCGCCCGACGAAGTAGAAAAGCCCGGCCTCGATCAGCGGCGCGATGCCGCCGATGACAAGCATGGCGAAGAAGGCGAACTTCGCCTGGCCGACATAGTGCCAGAGGAAGCCGCCGACGCTTGGCGGTGGCCGAAGGTCCGCCGGCTCCCTGAACGGATAGACCCAGTCCTCGAACCAGCGATAGACGGCTGTCATCATGCTGACGTCATCACTCTGCGGCTTCACCCTTCACGCCGATGTCGTTGGCAACAGCGTCATTGGCGGCATCGACCGGACCGTCATCGAGCAGGAACCCGCCCGACTGGCGCTGCCAGAGCTGCGCGTAGAGCCCGCCGCTGGCGACGAGTTCCTCGTGCGACCCCTCCTCGATGACACGGCCCTTGTCGAGGACGACGAGCCTGTCCATCGCCGCGATGGTCGACAGCCGGTGCGCAATGGCGATGACGGTCTTGCCTTGCATGAGCTTGTAGAGATTCTCCTGGATGGCGGCCTCGGCTTCGGAATCCAGCGCCGACGTCGCTTCGTCAAGGATAAGTATCGGTGCGTCCTTCAACATAACGCGAGCAATGGCGATGCGTTGCCGCTGGCCGCCGGACAATTTGACGCCGCGGTCGCCGACATGAGCGTCGAGCCCTTTACGTCCGGTGTGATCCGAAAGCCTGCCGATAAACTCCAGCGCCTCGGCCCGCCCGGCTGCCTCGACAAGCATTTCCTCCGTCGCATCGGGCCGCCCGTAAAGAATGTTGTCGCGCACCGAACGATGCAGCAGCGAAGTGTCCTGCGTCACCATGCCGATCTGCGCGCGCAGCGAATCCTGCGTCACCGAAGCGATCTCCTGGCCGTCGATCAGGATCCGGCCGTTCTCGAGGTCGTAGAACCGCAACAGGAGATTGACCAGCGTCGACTTGCCCGCACCCGAGCGCCCGACAATGCCGACTTTCTCGCCGGGCTTCACCGTCAGCGACAGGTTCTCGATGACGCCCTTCTGCTTGCCATAGTGGAAACGAATGTCGTCGAAGCGGATCTCGCCCTTGGTGACGGCAATGTCCTTCGCCCCCGGCCGGTCTTCGACCAGGCGCGGCAGCGAGATCGAGGCGATGCCGTCTTGCACCGTGCCGATGTTCTCGAACAGGCTCGACATTTCCCACATGATCCACTGCGACATGCCCCACATACGGAGCACGAGGCCGATGACCACGGCGACGGCGCCGATCGTCACCGCCTGGCCGAGCCACAGCCACAGCGCCAGCGCAGTCACCGAAAACAGGAGCAGCGCGTTGAGGATATAGAGCAGGCCGTAAAGCACCGTCACCAGCCGCATCGACCGGTAGACCGTGTCAAGGAAGCCTGCCATGCCTTCTCTCGCGAACGTTGCTTCGCGCCGTGCATGGGAAAACAACTTGACCGTCTGGATGTTGGTGTAGCTGTCGACGACGCGGCCGGTCATAGTCGATCGCGCATTGGCCTGCGCCTCGCCGACCTTGCCCAGCTTCGGGATGATATAGCGCAACAACCCGATATAGCCGAGCAGCCAGACGCCGAGAGGTGCCGCCAGCCGCAAGTCGGCCGAGCCGACGATGAACAGCATGCCGAGGAAATAGACGATGACGTAATTGAGCACCTCGATCACCTTGATGACGCATTCGCGCACGGCGAGTGCCGTCTGCATCAGCTTGGTGGCGATGCGGCCGGCAAACTCGTCCTGGTAGAAGCTCATCGACTGCTTCAAGAGATAACGATGCACCTGCCATCGGATGCGCATGGGGTAGTTGCCCATCAGCGTCTGCTGGTTGAGCAAAGAATGCAGCCATACCGTACCCGGCAGCGCGAACAGCACGACGAAGGCCATGCCGGCGAGCTTCCAGCTCTCGGTCTGCAGGAAGGTTTCGCGGTTCTGCCCGGACAGCCAGTCGACGATGTGGCCCATGAAGCCGAACATCCACACTTCCGCGATGGCAATCGCCGTCACCAGCACCGCGTCGAGGATGATGTATGGCCAGGCGCCGCGGGTATAATGCACGCAGAAGGCAACCAGCGTCTTCGGCGGCTCGACCGGTTCCGCTGCGGGGAACGGATCGAGCCTTCTTTCAAACCAGCTAAACATAGTGATGCTCACAAAACTTTTGTCCGCTCATGCGGCGCGGGAAAAATCCCCGGGGCGCTCCGCGTCCCCAGACCGTACGTCGGCGGGGACCGACGGCCCGGAATCACCCGGGCCATCGGTCCTGCTTCGCGCAATATAGGGACTTGCGGGCTTTTCACCGACAGAAGCTTTCGACTGAGCTGACGGCACGCCGCCGCCAGTCCGGTTTTTCGCGCCCGGCCGGATCAGCCGGATGATCCGGCGCACCAGCGACGGCCGGCTGTGGTCGGGAACCGCACGCGAGAAATCGACATCCGGCAACATGCCGCGATGCGGACGCCGGCGCGTCTGGGCGTGAACCGCCGACGAATAGGTCTCGCCGACCAGCAACGCCCAGGTCGCCGTCTTGCGTTCGTGCAGGCTTCTTGAACCAGGTATCTTATAGGGATCGAACATCGGTCCGTCCTCCGTGTGAAAATAGACATAAAAAGGCGAAGCAATGTCGTGCGCCGGCGTTCGGCCGGAGGCACGGATTGTATCCGTCGGGACACGAGGATAGGCCTCGGTCGCGACATGCTCAGCTGGGGCGCTTGGCCCCTTTAACCGGTTGAAAAACATCGCAGGATTCCTTCGAGAGCCGAAAATTGGGTTCGGCGGGAATCGGTGCGATCAGATCTAAGAAATCAGGTAAATCGTCGTACCGAAACCGCCAGCAGGCAGGTAAGCCCACGGGAGGGGCGCTGGATGTGCATGGTCATCATGAAATACCCCTCCATCGGTTCGGGTTGACAATGCGTGCGGTATAATCGACTTCGCAGAAAATGGCCACCCGCAGGTCCAGCAATTTCCAAAACCAGCCACCCGCTGTGGCCGATCTGCCACTTATTAGAAAGACGCGGAAATGAACCACCGTCTCCGCATCGCCCTCTACCAGCCTGACATCGCCGGCAACACCGGAACAATCCTGCGCTTCGCCGCCTGCCTCGGCCTTGGCGTCGACATCATCGAACCAGCCGGCTTTCCGCTCTCCGACAAAGCGCTCAAGCGCGCCGGGATGGACTACCTCGAAATGGCTGCCCTGACCCGGCATGTCGACTGGAACGCCTTCGAGGATTGGCGCAAGGGCCAAGCCTGCCGGCTGGTGCTGCTCACCACCAAAGCCGCGACCCCCTATACGGGCTTCAGCTTCGCCCAAGGCGACATCCTGCTGTTCGGCCGCGAATCCGCCGGCGTGCCGGATCCTGTCCATCAGGCGGCGGATGCGCGGCTGACGATCCCGATGCAGCCGGGCACGCGCAGCATCAACGTCGCGCTGTCCGTCGCCATGGTCGCCGGTGAAGCCATCCGGCAACTCGGCTAGAACCTTCAACGCGTTGTCGTCATCGCCAACGGCCCTTGCGTCTTGCATCATTCTCACCCAGGCGCACATCGCCTTCTCCTCAATTGCCCTATCGACATTTCCTAGCTACAAGCTCAACTTAAGTTGAGGTCAAGCGGAAAATCGAGATGGCTCCGGTAAAGGAATTGACGGTCGGCCAGTTGGCCATGCGCAGCGGCGTGGCGGTGTCGGCGCTGCATTTCTACGAGGCGCGCGGGCTGATCCGCAGCCACCGCACGTCGGGCAACCAGCGGCGCTATGGCCGCGACGTGCTGCGGCGGGTGGCGATCATCCGGATCGCCCAGGAGGTCGGCATCTCGCTGGCCGAGATCGGCGCCGCACTTGAATCGCTGCCAGAAGGCCGTACCCCGACGCGCGAGGACTGGAACCTGTTGTCGACCGGCTGGCGCGACGACCTCGATCGCAAGATCACTCGGCTAAAGAAGCTGCGCGACGGCCTTACCGACTGCATCGGCTGCGGCTGCATGTCGATCGACAAATGCCCGCTGCGAAACAGGGAAGATCGCTTGAGTGCGCAAGGGCCGGGCGCAAGGCGACTGCTTGTGGAATTCTAATCTGCCGCAGGCAGCCGCCGTATCGTGAATTCGATGACGTCGCCTGGCCGTTCGAACCAGCTTTCGATCTCGGTCCAGTAGGCCTGCTTGGGAAAGCGTTCGAACCATTCCTTGGCCTTGAGCCGCGCATCGGGGCGCGGCAAGATAAAGGTCTCCCGCAAAAACCCGTCACGCGGCATGCGCTCGCGCTCGGCGCGTGAACGATCGAGCCTTTTCTTCAGGCCATGCAGCGGCGGTCTTGCCGGCGTGCGCATGAAAGAACTCCTGGGCCGAACCAGATGACACTTGACCCTTGCCCCTAAGAGATTAGGGATCGCGCCCGGAAAAGGCTAGTGCTCCGATTCCAACATTCGCCTTCCTAATCCCCAGTCGCCGTTGCGAACGTTGGAATCACAAGGACCACTAGCAAGTTCATGTTTCTGGTGGAGTTTTCGAATTTGACATTTGCGCCATGCCCTGCGCCACGCTGTGTGCAAATCTCAAATTCACTCCACTAGATCCTTTGTCGGCTGCGACCGGAGACAGCATTTTGGAACGACCAGAAATACCGGCAGGCCTGCCAGCCGACATCGAACAGAAGAAAATGAAGGCCAGGCTCTGGTTCGAGACGCTGCGGGAGCGCATCTGCACCACCTTCGAGCAGATCGAGCAGGACTTGACCGGTCCGCTGGCCGAATGGTCGCCCGGCCGCTTCGAAAAGACGCCGTGGGAACGAGACCATGGCAAGGGCGGCGGCGGCGCCATGTCGATGATGCGCGGCCGCGTCTTCGAGAAGGTCGGCGTCCATACTTCGACCGTCTATGGCGAATTCTCGCCCGAATTCAGGAAGCAGATGCCCGGCGCCGAGGAAGACCCGAGCTTCTGGGCATCAGGCATTTCGTTGATCGCTCATCCCTGGAACCCCAACGTGCCGGCCGTGCACATGAACACCCGCATGGTCGTGACGTCGCGCCACTGGTTTGGCGGCGGCGCCGATCTGACGCCGGTGCTCGACCGCAACCGCACGGAAGATCACCCCGACACGGTCGCCTTCCATCGAGCCATGCAGTTTGCCTGCGAGAAGAACGCTGCGATCGCCGACCACCCCAAATTCAAGGCCTGGTGCGACGAGTATTTCTATCTGCCGCACCGCCACGAGCCGCGCGGCGTCGGCGGCATCTTTTTCGACTGGCTGCATTCGGGGGAGGAGAAAGGCGGCTGGAATGCCGATTTGAACTTCGTCCAGGATGTCGGGCGTTCTTTCCTAGTCGTCTACGGACACCTGGTTCGCGCCCATTTCAACGAGAACTGGACCGACGACGACCGCGACGAGCAGCTCATTCGCCGCGGCCGCTACGTCGAATTCAACCTTCTTCACGATCGCGGCACCATCTTCGGCCTGAAGACCGGCGGCAATGTCGCTTCGATCCTGTCCAGCCTGCCGCCGGAGGTCAGGTGGCCGTAAAAAATCGGTGAGCGAAACGTGAGCCGCATTGACGTCCCATTCGCCGAATCTGGGCAGCCAATGTGGCATCGCCATTATCTTTTTCGTCTAATAGGCGATTGAAATAAAACGACTATTTGTCGTTTCGGGCCGGGAAGCGCCGGCGGTTCAGTCCCGAACCGCGACACGACGCTACCGGACGGCCCTGAACAAGGCGGAGCATTTTCCAAACGGATGCCCGCATTTCCAGGAGTATTACATGCGAAAGCTCATTGTTTCGGCAGCCGCCGCTGCCCTTCTCGCTTCCGGCTCGATTGCCTTTGCCGCGGTCAAGCACACCACGGGCACGGTCAAGACCTATGATGGCACGGCCATGAGCCTCGTTCTGGACGATGGATCGACCTTTACGCTGCCCAAGACCTTCAAGGATCCTGGCCTGAAGGCCGGCGAAAAGGTCCGCGTTTCCTGGGACATGAGCGGCAAGAACAAGGTTGCCGAGTCCGTCAAGATCGTGAAGTGATCGGGACAAGACCGAACGGTCTCGGCTTGGCTTAGCCTGACAAGAGGGGCGGAGCAGCGCTGCTCCGCCTTTTTCGCACCCACGGCAACCAAAATGGTCGAACCGTGTTATGCTAGCTCCCCCGTGCGTGCCCCCGAAACCGACTGCTGTGACAGGGCGCGGAACAGAGATGGCGGAGCTTCGTGTGCCCATGAGAGGCACAGGCTCCAAGGAGGAAAGGAGAAAATCCCATGAAGGAATTCCATTGCGGCTCGCTGGTTCCCGGCTGTGAGTGGCACACGCGTGCCGGTGAGGAAGCCGAGGTCATGCGCCGCGCCGTCGACCATATGCGCGAGACACATGGCGAAACGGTCATTCGCGAGACGATGATCGAGGCGATCCGCTCGCGCATCGAGAAAGTTCGCGACGCGGCCTGAGCAGTCCTATCTGGCCTTCAAGGCTTCCGCGGCGCGCTCCAGCAGCGCGTCGCGATCGAGCGCAAAGCCGGACCCGATCCATTCCTTTTCCAGGTTTTTCAGGATCGCACCGAGTATTGGCCCCGGCGACGCGCCAAGCGCCGTCAGATCGCCGCCCTTGACTGGGAACACCGGTTTTTCCCATTTCAGCGCAAAAGCGAGCAGGCGCGAAAACCCGCCGGCCTGAACCAGCGCGTCATTGTCCTCGAGAGCCCGCGCTCGCGCCGACGCCAGCGACAGCCGTAGGCGATCGAGAAAACCCTGGCGCTCGCCGGAATAGAGTTTCTTGGCCAGTTCCGCTTCGCTTGTCTTGGGCTCGACGGCAGCCGTCAGCGCCCAGTGGCGCAGGCGCTCCGCCTCAGTGGTCGAAAGTTTCAGCCGCTTGGCCAGTGTCTTCATCCTCTCCGCATCGGGCGGCACGATCGCCTCCAGCCTGAGCAGCGGGTCCGGCGCCCAGCCCAGATCCTTTTCTGTCTTGGTCAGCCCATGAATGGCATCGATGCCCCATTTCTCGCTTTCCGGCAGGGCGCTGGTGAGCACGCCGGCCTGGCGCATCCACAGCAAGGCGCGCGACGGATCTGGGGCCGATAGCAACTTCTTCAGCTCGGACCAGATGCGTTCGGCCGAGAGATGGGCGAGACCGTCCTTGAGCCGGGCGCAGGCCTTCAATCCCTCGGCATCGGGCCGACCCTCGCCATACCAGGCAAAAAAACGGAAGAAACGCAGGATGCGCAGATAGTCTTCGCGGATCCGCTGCTCGGCATCGCCAATGAAGCGCAGCCTTCGTGCCTCGATATCGCCGACGCCGCCGACCAGGTCGACGACCGTCCCGTCAGCCTCCGCATAGAGCGCGTTGATGGTGAAATCGCGCCGTTCGGCGTCGGCCTTCCAGTCGCGGCCGAACGACACTTTAGCGCGGCGGCCATCGGTCTCGATGTCGGCGCGCAGCGTGGTGACCTCATAGGGCGCGCCGCCGGCAATCACCGTGATCGTGCCGTGCTCGATGCCGGTCGGCACCGCCTTGAAGCCCGCCGCCTCGGCGCGGCGAACGGTTTCCTCGGGCAGGCAAGTGGTAGCAAGATCGATATCGGCGACCGGCTGCCCAATCAGCGCATTGCGCACCGCACCGCCGGCGATGCGGGCTTCCTCGCCGCCCTGCGCTAGCACGGCAAGCAGCCGCTGGAGATGCTTTTCACCCAGCCAGTCGGCTCTGCGCGCCAGCGACACCGGATCACTCAAGCATAGAGCCTTTCATAGAGGGTGCGGATGATGCCGGCGGTGACGCCCCAGATGCGCTGGCCGCCATAGGGCATATCGTAGAAGAACCATTCCAGATCGTTCCACATGCGGCTGTCCCTGGTGTGGTTGGCCGGATCCATCAGGAACGAAAGCGGCACTTCGAAGGCGGCGTCGACCTCGTCGGAATTGAGCGACAGCGTAAAACCGGGCTCGACGATCGCCAGCACCGGCGCGATGCGATAGCCGCTGCCGGCGACATAATCGGGCATGCGGCCGATGATCTCGATGCGGTCNAGCACCGGCGCGATGCGATAGCCGCTGCCGGCGACATAATCGGGCATGCGGCCGATGATCTCGATGCGGTCCTGGCCGAGCCCGATCTCCTCGAAGGTTTCGCGCAAGGCCGCTGCTTCCGGGGTCGCATCGGTGGGATCAATGGTGCCGCCGGGAAAAGCCACCTGCCCGGAATGGCTGCGCAGTTTTTCCGCCCGCTTGGTCAAAAGCACGGTCGCATCGCGTCCATGATCGACGACCGGGATCAGCACCGCGGCGTCGCGCAGCGCTTTGAGCTGCGTCAACCGTGGATGGCCGGGGTTGAAGCGATGATCGCCATAATCGTCGCCGGCATGGGCTTCAGCTTGCGCCGCGACCCGCACGCGAAAATCCGCTGTGGAAAACGGCGGCGGCCTCACCTGATCCATCATGCGCTCAGCCGCTTCAGTTTTTCCGCCGGCATGATCGGATAGATTTCGCCTTTCGAGCGCACGGCAAACATCGTCTTGCCGCCGATATCGATCTCCTCGCCATGCTCGACCAGTTCGTACATCACCGGCCGCGCCACCAGCGCTTCCAGCCGCCCGCGCACCAGCACATAGGGCTTCAGGCCGCCGGTCTCGTTCTCGTCGACGAAGCGCAGCGGATGGCCAGGTCCGGCCTCGACGACATCGCCGACATTGGTGCGGAAAGTGATGGTCTGCTCGGCGCCGGCGCCGGAAACATCCATTTCAACCGCGATGAAAGGCGCGTCCACGACGCGGATGCCGACCCGTTCGACCGGCGTCACCAGATAGGTCCTGCCATCCTCGTCCTTGCGCAGCACGCTGGAAAACAGCTGCACCAGCGGCATGCGGCCGATCGGCGTGCCGAGATAGAACCACGTTCCGTCCTGTTTGATCTCCATGTCTAGATCGCCGCAAAAGTCGGGATTCCAGCGCTCCACCGGCGCCGCGCCCTTGCCGGCGCGAGCCGCACGCGAGATCAACGCTTCGAGACCGCGCGCCTCGGTTGCGGCAGCAAGGCTGTGTTCGCGATGTTCGGAGCGTTCCGTCATGGTCACGAAATAGTCACTGTTGTTCCGCTTGTCAGCCTAAGTCTGTGATTTAAATTCATTCGTAGGCGCCAGGCGAAGCCGAATCGCGGCATTCTAAGGCACTACAGTGCAAGCCGGTACTTCCAGCACAAGGATCGATGCGGCATGAGCGTAATGGTCAAGGAAAGCCCAATCAGCGAAAAGGACATGATCGCCCAGGCCGAGACGGCGCTGGCCGATATTTCCAGGGTGCGCGACGGCGTCGGCCGCGTCATTTTCGGCCAGGAAGTGGTGGTCGAGCGCACGCTGGTGGCGCTGCTTGCCGGCGGCCATGCGCTGCTGGTCGGCGTGCCCGGCCTTGCCAAGACCAAGCTGGTCGAAACGCTCGGTGTCGTGCTCGGCCTCGATTCGCGCCGCATCCAGTTCACACCCGACCTGATGCCGTCGGACATTCTCGGCTCAGAGGTGATGGAACAGGACGAGGCCGGCAAGCGCTCCTTCCGCTTCATCTCCGGCCCGATCTTCGCGCAATTGCTGATGGCCGACGAGATCAACCGCGCCTCGCCGCGCACCCAGTCGGCGCTGCTGCAGGCAATGCAGGAATATCACGTCACCATCGCCGGCATTCGCCACGACCTGCCCGCGCCCTTCCATGTACTGGCGACGCAAAACCCGCTGGAGCAGGAAGGCACCTATCCCCTGCCCGAAGCGCAGCTCGACCGCTTCCTGATGCAGGTCGACATCCTTTATCCCGAAATCGAGGCCGAGCGGCGCATTCTGCTGGAGACCACCGGCATCGAGGACGCCAAGGCGCAAAACGTGCTGCAGCCGGCGCGGCTGAGGGAAATCCAGACGCTGATCCGCCGTATGCCGGTGCCCGAAAGCGTCGTCGACGCCATCCTCAAACTGGTGCGTTCGGCGCGTCCCGGCCAGGGCAATGCCGAGACCGACAAGCATGTCGCCTGGGGTCCCGGCCCGCGCGCCAGCCAGGCGCTGACGCTGTGCGCCCGTGCGCGCGCGCTTTATGACGGGCGGCTGGCGCCGTCGGTGGACGACATCCGCGCGCTGGCCGAACCAGTGCTGCAGCACCGCATGGCGCTGACCTTTGCCGCCCGCGCCGAGGGCACGACCGTGCGCGACGTGGTAGCGAAACTGGCCAAAGGAATCTGATGGCGCGTATCGGCGAAGTCCAGGCACCGGCAGCGACGCGCGACGCGCTCGCCAGGGGCCGGTTGCGGGCTTCGCTGGTGCCGGACCTGCTGGTCGAGGCACGCCGTATCGTCAATACGGTAATTGCCGGCTGGCATGGCCGCCGCAAGCGCGGCATCGGCGAGAATTTCTGGCAGTTCCGCCCCTATGTCGAAGGCGATTCCTCGCGCATCGACTGGCGCCGTTCGGCCCGGGACGACCACACCTATGTGCGCGACCGCGAATGGGAAGCAGCCCACACGGTGTGGCTTTGGGCCGACCCCTCGCCCTCCATGCTCTACAAATCGACTGGCGCCAGCGTTTCCAAGGAATCGCGCGCGCTGGTGCTGGCACTGGCCATGGCCGAATTACTATCTCGCAGCGGCGAGCGCATCGCATGGCCTGGCCTGACAGATCCGTTCACCGCCCGCAACGGCGCCGAGCGCATCGCAGCGCAATTGATGCACGCCGCGGACCTGCCAGTAAAGCCTGACCTGTCCGCCATCCGCCGCTTCTGCGACATCGTCGTCGTGAGCGATTTCCTCGACCCGGTCGAGGAGACCATGGAATGGCTCGATGTGCTGGCGCGGCATGGCGTGCGTGCGCATCTGATCGAGGTTGCCGATCCGGCGGAGGAGACCTTTCCCTATGCCGGCCGCACCGAATTCACCGATCCCGAGACCGGCGACAAGCTGACCGCCGGCCGCGCCGAAATGCTCGGCGACGAATATCGCCTGCTCTACACCGCCCGCCGCCAGGAGCTGGCCAGCTGGTGCAAGCGCCTCGGCTGGAGCTATACCGTCAACCACACCGACCGTCTCGCTTCCGAGGCGCTGGTGCGCATCCACATGGCGATGACCGCCGATGGCGCATTCGTGGGAAGGGCCGGCGCATGAGCTGGCTGCCGCTCTCCTTTGGCGCTCCCATGGTGTTGTGGGGCCTGCTGGCGCTGCCGGTGATCTGGTGGCTGCTCAGGCTCACACCGCCCAAGCCGCAGTCCGAAATGTTTCCGCCGCTGAAGATCCTCGCTCGCGTGCTGAAGCGCGAGGAAACGCCGCAGCAGAGCCCGTGGTGGCTGACGCTGCTGCGGCTGTTGATGGCAGCCCTTGTCGTCGCGGCATTAGCCGAACCCGTTTTCAATCCGCGCGAAAAATTGCCGGCCGAGGGCGCCGCCCTGGCGCTCGTCATCGACAATGACTGGGCGAGTGCCGCCGACTGGGGCAAGCGCGTCGCCACCGCCCAGCGGCTGATCGCCGATGCCGGTTCGAACGGCGTACCGGTCGTCATCGCCTTCACGGCCGAAAAGCCGAACGCCGAGATCGGCCCCTTCGATGCGGCGGCTGCCCTCGACCGGCTGCGCGCCGCCAAGCCGAGGCCGATCCCGACCGACCGACCCGCTGTCTATGTCCGCGTCGCCGGCGTGCTGGAAGCCTTGCCCGGCGCCAGCGTTGCCGTTCTCGCCGACGGCCTTGCGGCAAAGGGCGACGAGGCCGCCTTCAACACACTGCTGNGCGCCGAGAACGAGGTCGACGGCTTCGCCCTGACCGCCATTCGCGCGCCCGGCGATCCGGCGCCGGCACAAGTCACAGCCGGCGCCTTCGACGACAAGGGCCGCCGCATCGCCGACGCGACGCTGACCTTCGCGCCGGGTGAGACCACCGCCACCGGCACGATGGCGGTGCCGTTCGAACTGCGCAACGACTTCGCCTCGATCGCGCTCGACGGCGAACGCCAGGCAGGTGCGGTGCGCGTGCTCGACGAAAGCTCCAAGCGCCGCCGCGTCGGACTTTTATCGCAGGCCGAGGCCGACCAGGCGCAGCCGCTTCTGTCGCCGCTCTATTACATCAGGCGCGCGCTGCAGCCTTTCGCCGATCTGGTCGAACCGTCGAGCGTCGATCTCGCCGACGCCATCCCGCAGCTTCTCGACCAGAAACCGGCGATGATCGTCATGGCCGATATCGGTACCATTCCGCCGCAGGTCCATCAGCGGCTGGTCGACTGGGTCGACAATGGCGGCACGCTGGTGCGCTTTGCCGGTTCGCGGCTGGCCGCCGCCGGCAATGACGATGATCTGTTGCCGGTCAGGCTGCGCACCGGCGAGCGCTCGCTTGGCGGCGCGCTGTCATGGACAACGCCGCAAGCGGTGACCGAATTCCCGAAGAACGGCCCGTTCGCCGACCTCGCACCGCCGGCCGAGGTCACGGTGAGCCGGCAGGTGTTGGCCGAACCGACCCCGGACATCGTCGAACGCACCTGGGCAACCCTTGCCGATGGCACCCCGCTGGTGACCGGGTTGAAGAAGGGCAAGGGCACGCTGGTTCTGTTCCACATCACCCCGGAAGCGACATGGTCGACGCTGCCGATCTCCGGCAGCTTCGTCGAGATGCTGCGGCGCATCGTGCAGCTGTCGCGCAACCAGGGTGCGGCGGTCGCCAACGCCGAAGCCGCTGCTACGTCGCTGGCGCCTTATCGCATGATAGCCGCCGACGGCACTTTGGTGCCGCCGACGCCGGACGCACGACCGCTGGTCCCCGGCGCCGGCTCGCTGCCGGTGACGTTCGAGAACCCGCCCGGCCTCTATGGCTCGGAAACCGGCGTTTTCGCCCACAATCTGCTCGACCCGGCCACCGCCTTCGCGCCGCTGGTGCGCCCGCAATTCACAGTGCCGGTGACCAATATCCAGTACGCTTTCGATGAATCGCGCGACCTCAAGGGATCGCTGGTCACAGCGGCACTTGTGCTTATGCTGCTCGACACGCTGGCGGTGTTCTGGATGGGCGGGCTGATGTCGCGCCGACCGCGCCGCGCCCGATCGGCCGCAGCAACGACGGCTGCGCTGCTGCTTGGCCTCGGCATGCTGTTTGGCCATGCCGACCTCGCCCGCGCTGACGACGCCAAGCCCGGCGATGCCGCCGCTATCGAGGACATTGCCAAGACCCGCATCGCCTATGTGCTGACCGGTGTGCCCGGTGACGATTCGATCAGCCGCGCAGGGCTCGAAGGCTTGACCCGCTTCCTGATCGAGAAGACCGCGCTCGAGCCGGGCGCGCCGGCGGGCGTCGATATCTCGAAGGACGAGCTTTCCTTCTATCCGCTGATCTACTGGCCGATCGATCCCTCCGCGCCGATGCCGAGCCAAGCCGCGATCGCCCGCATCGACGCCTATATGCAGCAGGGCGGCACGGTGCTGTTCGACACGCGCGACCAGTTCGCCAACGGCATCGGTGCGGATTCGGCGAGCCCGGCGACGGAACGGTTGCGCGACATTCTCGGCAATCTCAACGTGCCGCCGCTGGAGCCGGTGCCCGCCGACCATGTGCTGACCAAATCCTTCTTCATCCTGCCCGAATTTCCCGGCCGCTTCTCCGGCAGCCCGCTCTGGGTGGAAGCCTCGCTCGAGGCCAGCAATGCCGAGAATCGGCCGGTACGCGTCGGCGACGGCGTCTCGCCGATCCTGATCACCGCCAATGATTTTGCCGGCGCCTGGGCCGTCGACGAGAATGGTGACCCGCTTTTGCCGACCGTGCCATCGGATCCGATGCAGCGCATCTATGCGCTGCGCGCCGGCGTCAACATCATGATGTACATGCTGACCGGCAACTACAAATCCGACCAGGTGCACGTGCCGATCCTGCTCGAACGGCTGGGGCAGTAGAATGGCGGTATTGGCTAATTTCGTCTCGATCCTGTCTGGCGCCGGCGGCGCAGCCTCACCCTCCTCCTTGTGGGGAGGGTCGGCTCGCTGCCGCAGCGAAGCGAAGACAGTGAGCCGGGGTGGGGGTGCAGCGCTAGCGCTCTGTCGCCTACCCCCACCCCGCTCCGCTACGCGGATCGACCCTCCCCACAAGGGGGAGGGTAAACGATGAACTGGTCGATTTCCTTCGAACCGCTGCTGTCCTGGCCCTTGCTGGCTTTGGTGCTCGCACCGCTGCTGGTGCTGGCGGCTGTCGGCTTGTGGTTTCGCCAGCGCGGCGCGATCTTCCGCATCGCGGCGCTGATTGCGCTGGGCGCAGCACTCCTCAATCCGGTTTTCCTGGATGAGGAGCGCGAGGCGCTGAAGAGCGTCGTTGCCGTCATCGTCGACCGCAGCCAGAGCCAGGATATCGGCGACCGGACCAAACAGACCGACGAAGCGCTTGCCGGCTTGCAGCAGCGCCTTGGCCGCTTCAAGCAGTTCGACGTCCGCGTCGTCGAGGCCGGCAAGTCGGAAGCTGCCGACGAGCGCACCGAGACCAAGCTTTTTGCAGCGCTTGAAGGCGCCTTCCGCGACGTGCCGCCCTCGCGCATCGGTGGCGCCATCANCCGAGACCAAGCTTTTTGCAGCGCTTGAAGGCGCCTTCCGCGACGTGCCGCCCTCGCGCATCGGTGGCGCCATCATGATCACCGATGGCGAGGTGCATGACGCACCGGCCGCCCCCGACTTCAATGCGCCGCTGCACGCGCTGATCACCGGCAACGAGCACGAGAAGGACCGCCGCATCCGCTTCGAGAACGCGCCGCGCTTCGGCCTCGTCGGCAAGCCGCTCGACATGACCTACCGCGTCATCACCACCGACGGCGAAACCGGCCCGGTCGATGTCCGCGTCTCGGTCAATGGCGAGCAGGTCGCGGTCGAAGAGGCGACCATCGGCCAGGCGATGCCGCTGCAGGTGACCATCCCCGGCGCCGGCCGCAACATCGTCGAACTCTCCATTGACCGCGAGGCGGGCGAACTGACCGACGCCAACAACCGCGCCATCGCGCTGATCGACGGCATCCGCGAGAACTTGCGCGTGCTTTTGGTTTCCGGCGAACCGCATGCCGGCGAGCGCACGTGGCGCAATCTGCTGAAATCCGACGCCTCGGTCGATCTCGTCCATTTCACCATTCTGCGGCCGCCGGAAAAGCAGGACGGCACGCCGATCAACGAACTGTCGCTGATCGCCTTCCCGACCCGCGAGTTGTTCGTCGAGAAGATCAAGGATTTCGATCTCATCATATTCGACCGCTACCAGCACCGCGACGTGCTGCCGATCCTCTATTACGACTACATCTCCGAATACGTCGAAAAGGGCGGCGCGCTGCTGATCGCCGCCGGGCCGGAATATGCCGGCGACTCCTCGATTGCCCGCACCCCGCTAATGTCGTCGCTGCCGGCAATGCCGACCGGCGAAGTCATCGACAAGGCCTTCTATCCGCGCCTCACCGATCTCGGCCAGCGCCATCCGGTGACGCGCGGCCTCGACGGCTCGGCGACCGAGCCGCCGCGCTGGAGCCGCTGGTTCCGCACCATCGGCGTGCAGAACCCCGAAGGCGAAGTGGTGATGAAGGGCGCCGACAACCGCCCGCTGCTTCTGCTCGATCATAAGGGCGAAGGCCGCGTCGGCATGCTTCTGTCCGATCAGGGCTGGCTATGGGCGCGCGGCTTCGAGGGTGGCGGGCCGCATGTCCAGCTTTACCGCCGCATCGCCCACTGGCTGATGAAGGAACCTGAACTCGAGGAAGAGCGGCTGACCGCCGACGGCCGCGGCATGATGCTGGAAATCCGCCGCCAGACGATGAGCGACGATCCCGGCCCGGCGCAGGTGATCACCCCTTCGGGCAAGGCGCTGATCGTCAAGCTGGAGAAGTCCGAACCCGGCGTTTTCCTGGGCAGCATCGAGACCAAGGAGATCGGCCTCTACCAGATCGGCAATGGTGACCTGACCGCACTCGCCCATGTCGGCCCGGTCAACGCGCCGGAATTCTCCGACGTCGTCTCTACCGAGGACCGCTTGAAGGCTCCGACTGAGGCCACCGGCGGCAGCGTGCGCCGGCTGGCGGCCTCCTCCACCCTTGGCCAGCTCACCGGCAGCGTCGCCCTGCCCTCCATCGTCCCGGTCCGCGCCTCCGGTGCGGCCTCGGGCGCAGACTGGATCGGCCTGCGCAGCACCGACGACAGCGTGCTCAAAGCCGTCTCGCGCGTACCCCTGTTCGGCGGCTTCCTCGGCCTTTGCCTGCTGCTGCTGGCCATGGGCGCGATGTGGTACAGAGAGGGACGGTAAGGATCCCTTCTCCGTCACTATACGGGGAGAAAGACGCTCAACCTACTCCTCCGGCTCCGTCGTAAACAGCAGCGGGTACCCCTTGGCCTTGGCCGCGTCGACGGCCCGTGTCGCCTTGGTCTCGGCGACATCCCTGGTGAAGACGGCAACGACGCAAACGCCGAGCCGGTGCGCGGTGATCATCACCCGGTTAGCCTGGTCTTCGCTGAGCTTGAACTCGCCCTTCAGCACCGTCACCACGAATTCGCGCGGCGTAAAATCGTCATTGATGAGGATGACCTTGTAGAGCTTCGGCCGCTCGGTCCGCGGCTTGGTCTTGGTGCGGGGTTTGGAACTGATTTCAGGCATCGGGAACCGGTATCGCGCGAGGGGTCGCTCTCACTTTGTCATGGGGGAAAGCCGTCGTCCATTTTGATCGGCGCGCCAAACCGGCTTCCCGGAAGTGCTGCCGTTCACAAATTTAGGAACTGTACGCTGCGGTTCAACGGCTCTGGCGATCGGCGACGCGACGAGCCTGGAATTGCCGTGCGCTGGATGCCGCATCCGGCCTTGATCCGGCCGCCTTGTATTCGACCCAGGCGACCGCGAGCCAGCCGAAGAAGCAGGCCAGCGCCGCGCCGGTGATCACGGTAAGCAGCAGGCTTTGCCATGGTGTGATGTATTGCCAGCTGCTGGAGATTGCCGGTGCAAACAGCGACGGCTCCGTGCGCCCGCTCACCGGATCGGGCACCGGGCTGGCGGTGAACTGGATCAGCACCCTGACCATTGCCGAGGCCACAAGGCCGCCGATGGCCATCGAGCGCAGAATGGATGAAAGCCGCTTCTTCATGCGGGCTATCCTACCGGACCGGCATTGCAAACGGGTTAAAGTCCTGGGTGGCCGGCACCCATCAACGGGTAATCATGCACTCACACGACAAGGCCGCTCCAGCCGGGGGGTGCTGGAGCGGCCTTGTTACAGACAAACCTGTTGGCTGTCTGGATCAGGCCTTCGGGGCGTCCGTCTTGACGACCTTCTTCGCCTTCTTGTGCTTCTTGACGGGCTTCTTGGCGACGACCTTCTTCACCGGGGGCTTGGCGGTCGTGGTCGCCGGAGCGGTGGTGGTGGAAGCAGCCGGAGCAGCGGTCGTGGTGGCAGCGGCATTGCCCAGAGCCGGCATTGCGAAAGCGAGAGCGACGGCGAGACCGGTGGCGGAGAGGATGGACTTTTTCATGGCTTCATTTCCTTCTTTGTGCGGGTCGAGTTTCGAGTGTCACTGAACCGGGTCGATCGGTGTCACTCCAAGCAGCTTCAAAGCATTCGCGAGCATCCGGATACCCTGTGCCTGTTTCTTGTTGGCGCAGAACCGGTTTCCCTTTCTTTGCAGTGCTTTCGCCGCGGTGACCTGCGTTGCCGCGGCATGGGTTTCAAGGGCTTCGTCTACCTGGCGATTGAGATCGATGCAGCGCTCGCTCCTTGTGATCGGCGTCACCTTTGCGGTTGTGGCTCCGACCGCGGCTGTGACGAGCGGAATGCTGAGCAGCGCACCCATCAAGCTGGTCGTGAACCTGTGCATCGGTAATGTCCGTTACTCCGGAGACTTCGCGTCGCAGCCGATGTCCTGACCGCCACGACACCCTTTATGCCCTTGATTTTTTTCGGGAGTTTTTCCGGACTATAGAATTTTGTTTCTGGATTGTTTCTGGCAAATCGGCTTTGCGGGCGATCATCGCCGCTGGCCAACATGTGGCCAGAATTCTATCGTGTGGGTGACGCCACAGAAGCAGACTCAGAAGGCAGCCGCCGACCGGCCGCCAGCAATGACAGGATCGCCGTGAAATCCGATGCGCACATACTGATCGTCGACGACGACAAGGGCATTCGCGACCTGCTTCAGGAATTCTTCCAGAAGCGGGGCCTGCGCACCACGGTTGCCGCCGACGGCGTCGAGATGGAAGACATACTGCGCCGCACGCAGGTAGACCTGATCGTGCTTGATGTGATGCTGCCGGGAAAGAGCGGGCTGGAGCTCTGCCGCGACCTGCGCGCCAGCTACTCGACGCCGATCATCATGCTGACAGCGGTGACCGAGACCACCGACCGCGTCGTCGGCCTGGAAATGGGCGCCGACGATTATGTGCCCAAACCCTTCGATCCGCGCGAGCTGCTGGCCCGCATCCGCGCCGTTTTGAGGCGCAATGGTGCTGCTGAGCCGAAGCGCGCCACCACCAAGCAGATCTATCATTTCGCCGGCTGGACGATGGACTGCTCGCGCCGCCGGCTGATGGCGCCGGGCGACGTCAGGGTCGAGCTGACGATGGCGGAGTTCAACCTGTTGCAGACCTTCGTTAAAAGCGCGCAGCGAGTGCTCACCCGTGACCAGCTCATCGAGCTTTCCGGCGGCGACAGCGACTATTCCTTCGATCGCAGCATCGACATCCTGGTCAGCCGCCTCAGGCGCAAGATGGAAGACGACCCCAAGACGCCGAAACTGATCCTGACCGTGCGCAGCGGAGGCTACCAGTTTCTGCCCGAGACCACCTCCGAATGAGACGTTTCCTGCCGCAAACCCTGCCGGTCTGGGTTTTGCTCATCGTCATTGCCGGCCTGCTGATCAGCCAGGTCGCTACGCTCTATATCGTCTCGCGCGATCGCGCCGTCGCCAATGACGAGGTCGATCTCTACCGGCTTAACGACCGCGCCTATTCGCTGGTGCAGCTGATGCATGACGACACGCCGGAGCAGCGCAAGCTGACGGCCTCCGGTCTGTTCAACGCCACCTATGCGCTCACCGTTTCGGACACGCCCGCGGTCACCTCGTCGATCGCCGGCGACGACGAACTGGCCGAACTCGAGGACATCCTGGTCGGGCGGCTGTCGAAATTCGGCATCACCGACGCCCGCGTCCGGCGCGATCCGGCAACCCAGGCAGCCAACGCGCCTGGCGGTGTGGCCGTGACCAAGGATGTCGGCGCGGTGGAGCGTGACCTGTTATCGCTGGCGGCCAGCTTCGCCCAGAGCGACAAGCTGACGGCATCTGTCCGCTTCGCCGACGGCCAATGGCTGAATTTCACCGAGCCCAACACGCCGGTCGGACCGATATTGAGCTTCGACAGCCTGCCGCTCTATTCGCTGATCGCGGCCCTGGTGGTGATCATGTCGATCTGGTCGCTGCGCCGGCTGACGGCGCCCTATCGGATGATGGAAACGGCGGTCAACCGGATCGGCACGGACCTGAAGAGCCCGCCGATCGCCGAGACCGGCAGCCGCGAAATCCGCGCCGCGGCCAAAGCCGTGAACGCCATGCAGGTCCGGCTGCGCGACTATGTCGAGGACCGCGAACATCTGGCCGCCGCGCTCGCCCACGATCTGCGCACGCCGCTGACCCGCATGCGGCTGCGCCTCGAACTGTTGCGCAGATCGACGGCGCGCGAGGCGCTGGCCCACGACCTCGCCGACATCGAGAGCATCGCCAGCTCCGTCATCGACTTCGCCACCTTCGAAGTCACCGAGGAGAAGAGCGAGCGGATCGATTTCTGGTCGCTAGTGGAATCGATCGCCGACAGTTTCGAGGACGTCACGTTCGACCATGACGGCGCCAGGCCGCGTGGCATGATCTGCATGGCGCGGCCGGTGGCGCTCAAGCGCTGCGTCAACAATCTGGTCCAGAATGCCGTGACCTACGGCAAGAAAGCCCATGTCAGCCTGCGGCAGTCGGACGGCACGGTCACGCTGGTTATCCGCGACGAGGGGCCGGGCATACCGCAGGCGCAGCTCGACCAGGTGTTCGGTTCCTTCGTGCGGCTGGAGCAATCGCGCAACCGCCAGACCGGCGGTCTCGGGCTAGGCCTGACCATTGCCCGCAACATTGCGCGTGCCGCCGGCGGCGATGTCAACCTGTCCAACCATCCTCGCGGCGGCCTGCTGACGGAGCTCAGCCTGCCGCTGGCGGCATAAGGCAGCAGACTAGCGTCTCGCTGGGCACCGGGGGTGGATCAACCAACCCGCCCTTGCAATAGTGCGGCCGCTCGAACAGGAGGAGATCGCCGCATGTTTTACGCCATCCTGGCCTATCACGTCGAACAGACCATCGAGTCCCTGACGCCGCAGCAGGATGCGGCGCTGATGCACGACCTGCTCGAAGTCAACGCCAGGCTGACCCGCGAAGGCAAGCTTGGGCCGGCGGCAAGACTGGCCGCCACCGCCGAGGCCGTCACGCTGCGTGGTCCGGGCGACGGCATCGTCATCGACGGGCCGTTTGCCGAGACCAAGGAACAATTGCTGGGTCTTTATGTCCTCGACTGCGCCACGCAGGAGGCGGCGATTGCAGCCGCGCGCGACTTGCGCCGCGTGAACCCCTCGGCAGTGTACGAGATCCGGCCGATTACATTCTACCTTCCCGGCGTGACGTTTCCCGCCACGGAGGGCGATTTAAAGGAGGCCGCCAGCGGCTGAGAACTACCCCATGGCCGGTCAGGCAGAAGCGATCTCGTTACCCAGGCGAACCGTTTCGGCGACCAGAAGGTCGAGGTCCTCGCGCCGGGTCCGGTGGTTGTTGATCGCCACCCTGAGGCAATGCCGGCCTTGCACCGTGGTATCGGAAATGGCGGCGGTTCCGTCTTCCTGCAGCCTCAGCATGATCTCGGTGTTGAGCGATTTCGCGCGCTCGCCATCGAGACCATCCGCGCGATAGCGGAAGCAGACGATGTTGATGCTGGTCGGCGCCGTCAGTTCGAGCGCTGGTTCGGCCGCGATCAGCCCTGAGAGATACTGCCCCTGCGCAATGTTCTGGTCGATCAGGCGGCCGAATTTTTCGACGCCGTGTTCTCGCAACGCCATCCACACTTTGAGTGCCTTGAAGCCGCGTGTCGTCTGCAGGCCATAGTCGTGCAGCCATTGGCCGGAGGCCAACCCGCGCGGTGTCGATTCCAGATATTCCGGCGTCACCGCGAAGGTCTTGCGATGTGCCGAGTTATCCCGAACCAGCGCGCAGCCTGCCTCGAAAGGCGCATGCAGCCATTTGTGCGGATCGAGCGCGATGGAATCGGCCCATTCGATGCCGGCGACACGATACGCATTCTCGGGCGCGATCGCGATCAGCGCGCCGATGCAGCCATCGACATGGAACCAGAGGTCCTCCTCACGCGCCAGCTTGGCCAGCGCCTGCAGATCGTCGATGGCGCCGGTGTTGACAGTGCCGGCATTGCCGATGATGCAGGCCGGCTTGAACCCGGCCGCGCGATCTTCCGATATCGCCGCCCGCAAAGCTTCGATGTCGATGCGAAGTCCGGCGTCGCTGGCAATGCGCCGCAGCGCCTTGTTGCCGAGGCCGAGCGCTTCCATCCCCTTGCGGTGACAGGAATGGACCTGGTCCGAGCCATAGAAACGCAACGGCTTTTCGATGGCGGCAACGCCGTGCTCGCGCACGTCGATGCCGGCCTTGGTGTTGCGCGCCACGGTCAGCCCGATGATGTTGGCCATCGAACCGCCGCTGACCAGCGTGCCGCTGGCCGAAGCCGGCATGCCGGTCATCTGCTTGCACCAGTCGACCACCTGGCCGTCCATCAGGGCGGCGGCATGGTTGCCGCCGCCGAGATTGGAGCCCTGGATTGCCGCCAGGAAATCGCCGATCGCGCCGGTAAAATTGCTCGACCCCATATACCAGGACCAGAAGCGCGGATGGATGTTGCCCATCGGATAGGGCATCACCTTGTCCACGACATCGCCATAGATGTCGGCAAGCGGGGTCGGCAATTGCGGCAGCGAGGCGGTGAAGAAATCCCTCACATCTCCAGGCATCTCCTGCCACACCGGCCGTTGCCTGACATCGCGCAGGTAAGCGACGGCATCGTCAACGATCCGATGCGACAGGCTTTGCACATCGGCCCAGTCCGAGGGGTCAAGCGTTTCCTCGGTACTGGTAGCCGAGTGTCCAGGCATCGCGTCCATGCAATTTGCTCCCGCGTCATCATGCCGGGAACTGGCAACCGGGCGTCGAGCGCGAGAGAGCAAGCTCTTCCGCATTCATCTCGGCCTCGATGCCGTCGAACAAAGGCGTGGTCATGTAGCGTTCACCGGTATCGGGAAGCATGCACAGGATCACCGATCCGGCCGGTGCCGTGCCGGCGATCTGGCGCGCCACGGCAAAAGCCGAACCGCCGGAAATGCCGGTGAAGATGCCTTCCTGCTGCGCCAGCGCCTTGGCCCATTTCATGCCCTCCGGCCCGGCGATCGGCATCACCTCGTCATAGAAGTTGCCATCGATGGCCTCCTGCAGGACGTGCGGGATGAAATCCGGCGTCCAGCCCTGGATCGGGTGCGGTTCGAAAGCCGGATGGCTGGCGGCCGGCGCTCCGCCGGCGCCACGCATCTGCGGCTTGCCGCTGCCGACAAGCTGCGCATTAACCGGTTCGGTGAGCACGATCCGAGTCTCAGGCCGCTCGCGGCGCAGCACCCGCGCCACGCCGGCGACGGTGCCGCCGGTGCCGTAGCCAGTGACGAAATAGTCGAGCCGCGAGCCGGCGAAATCGTTGACGATCTCGCGTCCCGTGGTTGCTTCATGGATGTCGGCGTTGGCCTTGGTCTCGAACTGGCGGGCCAGGAACCAGCCATTGGCTTCGGCCAGTTCCACCGCCTTCTTGTACATGCCGAAGCCTTTCTCGGCGCGCGGCGTCAGCACCACCTTGGCGCCCAGCATCCGCATCAGCTTGCGGCGCTCGACCGAGAAACTGTCGGCCATCGTCACCACCAGCTTGTAGCCCTTCTGCGCACAGACCATGGCAAGACCGATGCCGGTGTTGCCGCTGGTCGCCTCGACAATGGTCTGTCCAGGCTTGAGCGCGCCGGTGCGTTCACCTTCCTCGATGATGTTGAGCGCCAGCCGGTCCTTCACCGACGCCGCCGGATTGAAGAACTCGGCCTTGACGTAGATGGTGGCGTGCGCCGGTCCGAGATTATTGACGCGGATGACCGGCGTGTCGCCGATGGTGTCGAGAATGCTGTCGAACAGGCGGCCGCGGCCGGCCGTGGTTCTGATTTTCTGCTGATGCAACATGGTAGACTCCTGGTTCTTGCTCACGGGCCGGTTACACACCGGCGGTTTGGGCGGCGAGATTTCGACACCTTGCCGCACTACAGGTCCTTGACGTGCGGCAGTGTGGTAAACACCACATTCGGCGCACAAATTTTGCGAGCCGGGTGCACTTTGTCGTGCTCGGTGGTAAAGCAGGGGCCGGCAGGTCAGCGTGGGAGCAGGCGTGGTATCTGGCGTGGAATCGAGCCTGGCGAGCAGCCATCAAGGTGTTGTCGTGCGCCTGTTTGGGCCGCCGACAATTGCGCGCGACGGCGTCCCGGTGGTCTTGCCGGCATCGCGCAAGCTGCGCGCGCTGCTGGCCTATCTGGCGCTGGCGCCCCATCCGGTCGGACGTGGCAAGCTCTGCGAGTTGCTGTGGGATGTTCCAAATGATCCCAGGGGTGAGCTGCGCTGGTGCCTGAGCAAGCTGCGGGCCGCGCTCGACGAACCGGGCCGCCGCAGGATCGAAACATCGGGCGATACGATCGCGCTCGATCTCGACGGCATCTCAGTCGACGTTCTGGATGTCGCGGCGGCGGCTGCCGCAGGCATCGAAACGCTCGAGCCGACGCGACTGCAGTTGCTCTCCGACCTGTTCGTCGGCGACTTCCTCGAAGGGCTGGAGATCGACCGCAGCCCTCTCTTCAACAGCTGGCTGACCGCGCAGCGCCGCCGTTTCGGTTCCTGCCAAGCTGCTATACTGGAACATCTGGTCAAGACGCTGCCGGCCGATTCCGAAGACGTCTCCGCCCATCTCGAAAAATGGCTGGAATTGACCCCGTTCGACAGCAGCGCCCATGTCGCACTCCTGGTGAGGCTGGCGCGGCGCGGCCAGTTCGGTGCCTGCGAGGACCATCTTGCCGCAGCAGCATCGCTCTTCCAATCGGAAGAGCTGGATTTTGGCCCTGTGCGCCAGGCGTGGCTTGCCATTCGCGCGGAACGTCACTGCGCGACTTTGCCGGCACAGCCTGCGGTAGCGCCGGTGGCGGGCCACAGCCCGATCGCGCGTGCCCCCACCGAAGCCGCGGCGCCCCACAAAGCTTCGCTTGCCGTGATGCCATTTGCCGAAGATGCCGGCGGCGTTTGTGGTGGGCTGGCCGACGGCTTGACCCACGACATCATTACCCGCCTCGCCAAGCTCAGGGACTTCTTTGTAATCGCCCGGGGCTCGGTCTTTGCGCTGGCAGAAAAGAACATCGCGCCGGAAGATGCCGGCCGCAGGCTGGATGTCGACTATGTCGCCACCGGCACGGTGCGCAGCCTGACCGGCCGCCTGATCGTCACCGTCGAGCTTGTCGAGGTGCGCACGGCCAGGATCGTCTGGGCCGAGACCTTCGAGCGCAAGCCCGAGGACATCTTCATTGTCCTCGACGATATCGGCAACAGCATCGTGGCCTTCATCTCATCCGAGATAGAGATGGTCGAGCGCAACCGCGCCATGCTGAAGGCGCCCAATTCGCTCAATGCCTGGGAGGCCTACCATCGAGGACTCTGGCATATGTATCGCTTCACCCGCAGCGAAAACGAGCAGGCCAGGCATTTCTTCGGCATCGCACTGCAGCAGGATCCGACCTTTACCCGCGCCTATGCCGGCCTGTCCTTCACCCATTGGCAGAGCGCCTTCCAGCGCTGGGGCGACCGCGACCAGGACAGCGCGCTTGCCTTTGAGGCGGCCGGCCAGAGCGTTTTGGTCGACGATCATAATCCCGCCGCGCACTGGGCGATGGGCCGGGCGCTGTGGCTGCGCGGCGAGGGTGATGCGTCCGTGCTAGAACTGCAAAGAGCCGTCGACCTCAGCCCGAACTTCGCGCTTGGCCACTATGCGCTGTCCTTCGTGCATTCGCAGTCGGGCGACCCGCACGCGGCGATCGGATCGTCGGATCATTCGCGCCATCTGTCGCCGTTCGACCCGATGCTGTTCGGCATGCTGGGCGCACGCGCCATGGCGCATGTCCGCCTCGGCCAGTTCGACGAGGCGGCCGAATGGGCGCTGAAGGCGGCCGCCCGCCCCAACGCACATGTCATCATCCTGTCGATCGCCGCCCACTGCCTGGCGTTGGCTGGGCGGCTGGACGAGGCGAAAAACTTCGCCGCCGCCATCCGCAAGACGCTTCCGGATTACCGAGCCGACGACTTCATCGACACCTTCCGCTTCGACCGGGATGCCACAGCCCTGTTCAAGCTCGGCGCCACGCGCATCGGGCTGGCTTAGAGCATGATCCCAAAAAGTGGGTACCGGTTTTTGGAAAAGATCATGCTCCAACAAAGGGTTAGATCATGATGAGATTTCAACCAAATCTCATCATGATCTAGCGCCGCAACACCGCGCTCAGCACATCGCGTATCCCGATCGCGCCGACAAAGCGCGACTGGTCGTCGAACAGCGCCACGGGTGCCGTCTGCGAGCGGTGCATGGCCAGCATCACCGTCTTCAGCGAGGTCCCGGGGTTGGCCCAGAACACTTGCGCCGTCTCCTCCGGCTGCGCCTCGACATCGGCGCACGACACCCATACCGCCGGTTTGCCGTCGCGTTCCGCCGCCGCCACCAGCCCGTGCTCGTCGATCTTGAAACGCGTCGTCTTGCGCCGGTCGAGCCACACCCAGCCATTATCGCCGTGCTCGAGGTCGCGGCTGTCGCGCATGACGTTCCAGGCGGTCAGCACCGACAACGGATTCACATTGGCGATGAAGTCGCGGACATAGTCATTGGCGGGCTTGAGCACGATGTCTTCCGGCGCCCCGGTCTGCACGATGCGACCGCCCTCCATGATGGTGATGTGGGTGCCGATCTTCAGCGCCTCTTCCAGATCATGGCTGACGAAGATGATGGTCTTCTTCAGCTCCGCCTGCAGCTGCAGCAATTCGTCCTGCAGCTTGGTGCGGATCAGCGGATCGAGCGCCGAGAACGGCTCGTCCATCAGCAGGATCGGCGCCTCGGTGGCGAAGGCACGGGCCAGGCCGACGCGCTGCTGCATGCCGCCGGACAGCTCATGCGCGTATTTCTTCGACCACTGGTCGAGATTGACCAGTTTCAGCTGGCGTTGCACGCGCTCCTTGCGCTCTTGCTCCGGCACGCCGGCGAGTTCGAGGCCGAGGCCGACATTCTCTTCCACCGTACGCCAAGGCAGCAGGCCGAACTGCTGGAACACCATCGCCACCTGCTTCTGCCGCAGCCGCCGCAGCGTCGCCTGATCGCAGGTCACGACATCGACGATATTGTCGCCGTCCTTGACCAGCACCTGGCCGCGCGACACCACGTTGAGCCGGTTGACCGCCCGCAGCAGCGTCGACTTGCCGGAGCCGGACAGGCCCATCAGCACCGAGATTTCGCCCTCATGCACGGTCAGGCTGGCGCCGGCGCAACCCAGCACATTGCCGGTCTTTTCAAGGATTTCGGCGCGCGTGGCGCCGCCGTCGATCAGAGCCAGCGAACCGGCCTGGTCGGAGCCGAAGACGATATCGACATTTTTGAAATCGACGGCGACGGTCATTTCTTGCCTCCAACGCCGATACGCGTCATCCGGTCGAGCACGATGGCGAGTACGACAATCGCCAGGCCCGCCTCGAGCCCGAGATCGATGCGGCGCGAGCCGAGCGCGCGGTTGATTTCAGTGCCGAGGCCGCCGGCGCCGATCAGTGCTGCAAACACCACCATCGACAGCGACAGCATGATCGATTGCGTCAGCCCGGCCATGATGGTCGGCAAGGCCGAGGGCAGCTCGACCTTCCACAGCAGCTGCTGCTTGGTGGCGCCGAACGCCTCGCCGGCCTCGATGATCGACTTCGGCACCGAGACGACGCCGAGATGGGTGAGCCGGACCGCGGTCGGGATGACAAAGATGATGGTGACGATGAGGCCGGGCGCGTTGCCGAGACCGAACAGGGTCAGAACCGGGATCAGGTAGACGAAGGTCGGCAGCGTTTGCATCAGGTCGAGCACCGGCAGCATGATGCGGTAGACCTTCGGCTTGTGCGCGGCCCAGATGCCGAGCGGCACGCCGATGGCCATCGCCATGGCGGCGGCGGCCACGACCAGCACCAGCGTCTGCACCGTCTGCTTCCAGAGGTTCTGGTTGATGATGAAGATCAGGCCGAGAAAGACGCCTATGGCCAGCGGGCGCGAGCGCTGCAGCAGCCAGGCGATGATGGCGATGATCAGCGCCAGCAGCACCGGCGGCACCATCAAAAGGATGCCAACCAGCCCGTCGAGCAGGAAATTGAGGCCATTCGAGAAGGCCCTGAACACGGTGTCGAAATTGTCGGTGAGGAAACCGAAGAACGCCTTTCCCCAGGCGCCGATCGGTATCTTGTGATCGACCATGAATTTCGAAATCGGATCCATATCGCCCCTCTCATGCGAGAGACCGCCTGCTTCCGGCCTCCGCTCTCATTAGGTCATCTTCTCACAGGATATGAAAAAGGGCAGCCTTTTCTAGATTGGCTGCCCTTCCTGGTTCGGCTTGGCCGAATTAGTCGGCTCAGCTTCCGAGCGCGGTCTTGACCGCCGCTGCCGCATCGCCGCCATCGAAGGTGGTGACGCCGGCAATCCACGGCGCAACCGCGTCAGGGTGCTTCTTCAGCCAGTCGGCTGCGACCGTGTTGGCGTCGCCGCCCTTCAGGATCGCGTCCATCATCTCGCCTTCCATGTCCAGGTTGAACTTCAGGTTGGCGATGAACTTGCCGGCATTCGGGCATTCGGTGGTGTAGCCCTTGCGCACATTGGTGTAGACGGTGGCGGCGCCGAAGCCGCTGTCGCCCATGCCGTCGAGATAGGTGAGCTTCATGGCGCCCATCACCGGGTGCGGCGTCCAGCCGAGAAACGCGATCCACTCATTGTTCTTGATCGACTGCTCGGCCTGCGTCAGCATGCCGGCTTCCGAGGACTCGACCAGCTCGAAGCCTTCGAGATTGTCCTTCGGATTCTTGATCATGTCGAGGATGATGCGGTTGCCGTCATTGCCCGCCTCGATGCCATAGATCTTGCCGTTGAACTTGTCCTTGAACTTGCCGATGTCGGTCAGCGACTTGACGCCGGCCTCCGCGACATAGGTCGGTACGACGATGCCGTAGCCGGCGCCGGTCAGGTTGGTGCCGATCGTCTCGACCGAACCATCGGCGGTGTAGTCCTTGATGTCGTTGGTCATCGACGGCATCCAGTTGCCGAGGAAGACGTCGAGATCCTTGTTTTTCAGCGACGCCATGGTCACCGGCACCGACAGCTGGATCGTCTGCGGCTCGTAGCCGAGCGCGGTGAGCAGCACCGAAGCGACGCCGGTGGTTGCCTGGATGTCGGTCCAGCCGACATCGGAAAGGCGCACCGCCTTGCAGCTCTCCGGATNGAGTTCAGACGTGTGCTCTTCCGATCTTTGTTTCGTCAGCCAAACACCATTCTGGTGTGGTTTCAAGCGCTAAGACAATCACGATCAACGGCGCGGACTGGCCAAACAGCGACACGCCTGCTGCTTTTTCGATGGCAGACGGCTTTTCCCATGAAATGCAGCGGTGCCCTCTCCCCGCACAGCGCCAACTCGGCTTAAAAGGACGGCATGGCCAAGCTCTACTTCCACTATGCGACGATGAATGCCGGCAAAACGACAATGCTGCTGCAGGCGTCCTACAATTATCGCGAACGCGGTATGACGACGATGCTGTTCGTCGCCGGCCACTACAGAAAGGGCGATACCGGGCTGATCTCGTCGCGCATCGGCCTGGAGACGGAGGCCGAGATGTTCCGCGACGGCGACGATCTCTACGCTCGCGTCGCCGAGCATCACGAACATACGACGGTGCATTGCATCTTTGTCGACGAGGCGCAATTTCTCGAGGAAGAGCAGGTCTGGCAGCTCGCCCGTATCGCCGACCGGCTGAACATCCCGGTGATGTGCTACGGCCTGCGCACCGATTTCCAGGGCAATCTGTTTTCCGGTTCGCGAGCGCTTCTGGCCATCGCCGACGATCTGCGCGAAGTGCGCACCATCTGCCGCTGCGGCCGCAAGGCGACGATGGTCGTGCGTCTCGGCGCTGACGGCAAGGTGGCCAGACAAGGCGAACAGGTGGCAATCGGCAAGGACGTCTATGTCTCGCTCTGCCGCCGCCACTGGGAAGAGGAAATGGGCCGTGCCGCGCCTGACGATTTCATTGGCTTCACCAGAGGCTGAACGCCGGGGCAACATGAAAATTCTGCAGTTCACAGTCGATTGCCCGTTTCCGCCGATCTCCGGCGGCGAGATCCGGAACGCCGTCAATGCACGCGCTTTGGCAACGATGGGCGAAGTCCTTACGGTAAGCCTGACTGGCGCCCCGGCGGCCTCCACACCGCCGAACATCCGTCACCGGATCATCGAGGCAGCGCGCGGCAGGGCGCCCTGGGGCAGGCGCGGCCCGCACCCGACCGTGCATATGATGCCGGACGACGAGCTGGCCGAGGCCGACGCCATCTGGAGGGAATTCGCGCCCGATCTCGTGGTAATCGAGGAGATCGTGCTTTCGCAGCTGCTGACGCTGGCGCCGAAGCATCGCGCGCGCACCGTCCTTGACCAGCACAACATTGATTCCCGGACGGTGTCCGACCGGATCGCCGGCCTGACGCTGTGGCAGCAAATTCGAGACTGGCGCCAAAACAGGCGAAGGAAGGCAGAGGCGCGCGAGGCCGACAGGTGTGCAGTTGCCATGGCCGACCAGGTCTGGGTTTGTTCGCGGGCCGACGAAGCGCTTCTGTCCGCTCTCGGCCCCGTCAACGACGTCAGGTTCGTCGCCAACCCCATTCCAGACGAGAGCGTGCTTTCCCTGCCGATTGCTGCCGAGCGCTTCAGTGAGCTCAGCCTGTGCTTCATCGGGCATCTCGGCTACTTCCCAAACATCGACGCCGTCAAGCAGATCGGCCGCGCGATGGCGCCGCGCCTCGCCGCCTCCGGCCGGCCCTGGTCGATCACCGTCGCCGGCAGAAACCCGCGCGATGTCGTGCGCGGTCTATGCACCAGGCATGGTCTGCGGTTGATCGAGAACCCACCGCATCTGCCGGAATTGCTTGGGCGTGCCGGCTATGCGCCGATCCCGCTGCGCTTCGGCGGCGGAACCCGCATCAAGGTGCTGGAGGCGATGGCGGCGGGCCTTGTCGTCGCCGCCACCGAAAAGGCCGTCGAAGGGCTTGGCCTGCAGGCGGGCAGGCATTTCCTGTCCAGCGACGATGCCGGCAAGTTGGCATCGAAAATCATCGATCTCGCGACACGCCCGCAAGCGGCCGCCGAGATGGCGGAGATCGGCCGCGCTTTCGTGCGCGATAATCATTCGTCGGCGGCGATTGAAAAGCAGGTCAAGCAGGCGGTCGCGGCGATCCCGCGCACGGATTGAGCCCGGCTGCTATCCAGCGGCATACGGCGTTTGTTAAGGCCTGCAGCCTATTTTGCCCTCAGCCAGAGCCAGCCGGGAACCGCCATGCTTCGAGCCATTTCATCAGGCCTTGTCATTTACTTGGCCGGTATCCTCGCCGCGCTGGCCGACGGCGATGCAGCACTTGGCAAGAAAGTGTTCTACCGCTGCATGGCCTGTCACGAGGCGGCAAGCGACCGCGACAAGGTCGGCCCGCATCTCCTCGGTATCGTCGGCCGCACCGCCGGCACCGCCCAGAACTTCAACTATTCGCAGGCCATGAAGGACGCCGGCGCGGCCGGCCTGGTCTGGGACGAAGCCAACCTCAAAGCCTATCTTGGCGCTCCCAAGCTGAAAGTACCCGGCAACAGGATGGGCTTCTCCGGCCTGAGCAGCGACGAGGACATCGCCAACGTCATCGCCTATCTGAAGGCGGATCCGAAGCCTTGAACGGCGCAATGCGTAGCGTGATCTCGCGCTTGCAACTCATTGGGCCCTCTATCGAATTCGGGACACCTACACTGTCCGAGATCGACTGCTTCGCAGACGCCAAAGTTCAATGACGGTTGAACAATACTTGGCCGGCTGGTTAATCACGCCATGACCCGCCTTCATTGCCTTTCAAGACGACCGCGTATTTTTTTGTTTTCGGGGCGGGTCTTGTCTTGCGTCTTTCAATCCCCTGATACCCCACATATATTCGCCGCTGTTCGCAGCCAGCGACCGGAAGCCGAAGCGGGAGGCCCCTATGGCGACATTGCAGAATTTCGATGCCGAAATTGCCAAGACCAGGCAGGTCGTGCAGGACATGCGCTCCAAGATCGAGCAGTCGGGCACGGTGCTTGATACGCTGGCCACCGCCGACAAGAAGATCGGCGACGCCAATTTCGACATCGAGAATGCCCGCATCGAGGACGTGCTGAAGCAGCAGAAGGTGATGGAAGGCAACATTGCCGACCTGATCATCGGGCTGGAAGACGCCACCAACGTCTTCGGCACTGAATTCGAGAGCATGAAGAACTACACCGGCTGGGAAAGCTTCGTCGGTGTCTTCTCGGCGCAACGCAAGCAGCGCATGCGCACCGACCGCGTCCGCAACATGTCGCTGGCCGGCAATCTGCAGGAGCTTCTGGTCAAGTCCGACACCATCGTCGGCATCCTGAAAGCGCAGAAAGAGGTCCTCGACCAGCGCTACAAGACCTCGGAAAACAGCCTGTCGCAGGTGATCGAGCGCCGCAAGGTCACCATGACCAACCTCGAGGCGGTGCAGAAGCGCATCGAGGAGGTCAATCCGCTGCTGCTCGACATCGAAAACAAGATCGCCGCTTCTACCAGTCAGAAGGAGCGCACGCAGCTTGAGGGCGAGCGCTCGAAACTGGCGACCGAATACAATGAAAAGCAGGCCAAGGAGCAGGAGCTTCTGGCCGAAAGCCAGACGCTGGAACGCTACACCTCGATGTTCCAGACCTTCGTCGATTCGCTCAACAATCAGATCGCAGCGCAGTCGACGCTGATCAACAAGCTGACCATCGATACCGAGCAGCGCATCGTGCTCTACAAGGCACTGGAAGATTCCTTGAAGACCGCCGCCCAGCAGGATGTCGCCCACAAGATCAACACGCTGGGCAGCCAGGTTGACAACACCGCCGAAGAGACCATGGCCGGCATTGGCGCCGCCTCGCAAAAGCACATCGGCGATCTCCTCGAAATGCACGAGAAGAACATGGTCGCCAGCTCCGACATCCAGCGCCGCAAGAAGCTCGCCGACGACGCCTTCGCCCGCCGTTTCGACGACGTGATGAAGAAGCACAATTCGGCCAACTACGTGCAGTCGTAAGGAGCGGCTGCACGCGGGCACACCGGCATGACTCCCGAAAACGAAGCGGCGGCGCGCTATTTTTCCGCCATCACGGCGGCACTCAGCGGCCTCGAAGTGTTCATGCGCGACGACCGCTCGCCGCTTTACCGGCACGGCATCGTCGCCAAGATTGTCGCCGAATACATTGCCCGGCTGGACAAATCGTTTTCCTGCTGGCGCAACCGGCTCGGCTTCATGGACACGTTCCGCATTTCGCGCGCCGACAGCGGCTATCCCGTCTTCCAGAACCTGCTCGAACTGGAAAACGACCGCCGCCAGGCCGAGGCGCGGCTGGCCAACATTCCGCTGGCCGGCGAATTGCGCGAGGAAATGGCCGACTTCATCCTGCGCCACAAGGAATTCCCCGAAGCGCTGCAGAAGTCGATGGCCGAGCGGCTCTATCTCGAGGACGTCAAGAGCGAACAGACTTTTGGCCCGTTCTCGCTGGCGCAGACGGCCAAGGTCTCGGTCAATCCAAAGACCGGGCGTCCCTATTACCTCGTGCACTGGGCAAGCTTCGACGGCAGCGCCAACCTGCCGCTGGTCTACATGGTGACGGTGGAGGATTCCTCCGAAAGCATGATCCGGCAGCTCGTTGACAGCAGCGGCAAGCTCAATGAACGGGTCGACATCCCGCTGCCGGTGGACGGCCTGCTCAACCCCGAACTCGCCCATCGCTTCGACGATTTCACCGAGAAGAATTCCGCCTACACGCTTTCGCCCGCAACGATTGCGGTCAATCTCGACAAGGATTTCGAGCCGCTGCACCCTAAGCAGCTGCGCCGCGTCGTGCTCGGCCCCTTTTATTCCGCAGGCATTACGGACAACAATTCGACCGTGACCGAGGTGCTGGCCAAGGTGCGCAAACCGGAAAATGCCTGGCTGCTCACCTGGACCATCCAGGAGGTCTACTCCAAGGGCGAGAAACCCGGCCGCAAGGGGCTGTTTTCGAGCGAGAAGACGACGCAGGAATTCTTTATCAACACCGACGATCTCGAAGCCGCGCGCCAGGGTGTGTCGAGCTACGAGAACCACGCCCTGATCCCGCACGAAGCCTATCAAGCACTCTACGCCGCCGGCGAAGCTCAAAAGATCTTTTCCGGCTACAAGGTCCATATTCTGTCCAACGGACAGGTGATCAGCGATGTGTGAGGTGGCATTTTTGGTGGGCCTGACAATCTCCGGGGCGCGGTCAGGGGCAGAAGGCGATTGTGATCGAAACGGATAACCTTGCTTCCCGCAGTAATGAATCGCCCTACAGGGTTCTCGCTTGGTGGGATGTCGATATGCATATCGGTGCTTACAAGAAGCACAAACTGACCGCCCGACCATTGCGTAACCTTGAGCGCATTCTCGGACACCGGGTTCACGTTGAAAGTCGGTGGCGTCATCGAGGATTACCGGATGGGGTGCGGAAGCTTGAAGCTTTCAATTATATCGATGTTGCAGACCCGGCGCTTGCCGCGTTTTTTGTTCTTCAACAAATTTCCGGCTTATCCGAATGGTTTTCCGGGTTCGGCTACAGACCGGTTACTTCGCGGTCTGAAGATGAAAATACAGACGGTGACACGATCTGTACTTTCTATTGGTACGAATTGGATCAATATGAAGCATACCGTCACATTCGATCCGGAGGCGTCATGCTCGTTCTGGTCGAAAAATTACCTGTCCGAACACGTAGTTCATCCCGTCCGATCGTTGGAATAAGACAGAGTCGGCAACCAAGATATAGCTACAATGTAAAAATCGTGATTCAGTTCTTTTGCGACAATAGACAAAAGCTTGTCGAATATCACTGGCCAAGATTGATGAAAAGATATGCATTTGAGCCAGAAGACCGTGTTGAATTCGGACCGCCATCTAACAACGGAAAACCGAATCAGATTTGCGTTAGCGCGATGTTAGCGGACCTAACTGAGTACCAGGCTGTCGCTTATTGTCTTGCACGGACTGAGCGTTGCCGTTTCAAGCTTGGAGGGCCGGGAGAGGCCATCTTTCAAGCCGAACGCTTTCCCGATCACGAACCCTTTGACGGGATGTTTTCAATTTTGCTCACGCGAGGGCAGGCACAAGAGTGAGTCGCGAGGAGGATTGATACGATGGACACCGGCCTGACCACCATCCCGGAAGCCGCAATCGAAAAGCACCGCGCCACGGCGCAGAGCTTCATCACCCGCGTCGTGGTTCTGGAAGACCCTGCGCGCGAATCCGGCACAGCACTTGCCGGCACCAATCGCCGCTTTGTCTCGACAGTCTCGGTCGGCTCGGTGCGCCGTACCCGCGAGGTCGAGCTTACCAAGACCGTCGCCGCGATCCATCCCGACGACCAGTTGATGAGCATCCCGCAGCACACGCTGCTGTTCCGCGCCCGCCGCGGCCTGGCGATAGCGCTCGCCATCTCCGACGTCTTCGCCGAGGGCTCCGACCTCGAAAGCCTCCAGGCCAAGAACACCCGTGCGCCTCTTGAGGGCGATGAGGCGGCGACCTTCAAGAAGCTTCTGTCAGCCTCTGCTTACGTTTCGGCCTTCAGCCTTGCCTCCTATCTGTTCCAGCTGATCGACAGCGATGGCGAGGCGCCCAACGATATCCCCGAACCCGACTTCCTGTTCGACACGCCGCAGGACGCGGTGAAGTCGATCGTCGCCGGTCTCGACAAGGCGATTGCGGACTCCAAGGACGATGGCGACCTGACGACGCGCGCGCGAGCTTTTGCACGGGTCGCCATTGATGGGCTGCTGGCCCGCAAAGGCCGCTTCGACGGCATCGGTCCGTTCGAGAACGCCCACATCCGCATCGACGCCGACGATTTCACCCTCGACGGCTTCGACGTCGCGCCCGGCAAGCGCTCGAAACCGCTGGTGATGACCTTCAAGAAGCCCGAAGAGGTCGTCGGCAATCACATCGCCAAATACCAGTCGGTCAAGCTCGCCAAGATGCTGATGGCCTACGATTTCGAGCGCGAGCTGAACCCGTTCGTCGAGCTCGGCGGCTTCCTCTTCACCTTCATCGGCGATGGCGCGCCGGGCACCGGCAAGACGACGCTGATCCAGATGATCGCCGGCCTCGTCAACAATTATTGCCAGGTTGCCGGCTATCCCTTCGCCTATGAGAATTTCGGCGTCGACCAGATCTCGTCCTACCAAGGCAAATCCGGCCAGAATTGCCGCCAGTTCATCAACAATGTCTTGAACCCACGTGTCATCGGTTTCGGCACCGTCGACGACATCGACCAGGTGGCGGCCCGCCGCTCCGACGACCGCGCCTCGGCCGGCCAACAGGAAATCACCGGCGTCTTGATGGACGCCTTTGCCGGCGCCGGCACGGTGGTGCGCGGCAATTGCTCGTTCGGCATGTTTTCCAACTATCCCGAAAATGTCGACGATGCGCTGCGCCAGCGCGCCGGGGCCCGCTGGCTGGTCGACGGCCCACAGAGCCGCGACGACTATATCGACATCTTCGTCCTGCTTGCCGGCAAGAACCACAAGATCCCACTCGGCGACCACAAGCTCTACGCCGCGCAGGAGATCCAGCGCGCGGTGACCGAAGCCTATGAGGAGCACGAGAAGCCTCAGGAAGATGGGCTGATGAAGGTCTATGAGCGCTACATGAAGGAGAATGGCGCGCCGAAATCGATGGCCGACATCGGCACCTATCTGCACCTGATCAAGGATGCCGAGCCGCGCTTCACCGGCCGAGCCATCAAGAACGTCACCGACGCCATCAAGATGCGCGCCATGGACATCGAGCTGCCCGACGACTGGTTCGAGGAGCCGGAAGCCTTCATGCACAAGGGCTACGACGAAAAGAAAGCCATGATCGAGGAACTGCGGGGGCCGTTCTCGATGGACATGGTCATGCAGGAGATCAACCGCTACGCCGACTCAGAGTTCCGCTATTCCGACAAATCCGACGACGCCGCGGTGGAGAAGCTGCTGCGCGACGCACGCCTGCGCGAACGGGCGGGGCGCGAGATGGAGGAGATGAAGAAGAAGGGGCTCTGGAATGCGTGAACTTCCTTCGCTGCCCGCAGGTGCTGAAAGGCTTGGCGCTAACGCTGACGCCCCCCTCTCCCCGTNAATGCGTGAACTTCCTTCGCTGCCCGCAGGTGCTGAAAGGCTTGGCGCTAACGCTGACGCCCCCCTCTCCCCGTCCCTCACGGGGAGAGGGTAAGGGTGAGGGGCGGCGCATGCGGGGACCAGAGATCGCTACGACCATACTGGCAGCTATCGAACAGCGCCTCGATCGGCACATCCGGACCAATGATCTTCGATTTATTGACGCCAAAGGCCATGGGGAGACATGTCCTTGAATGCTAGCGCTGCCCCTCACCCTTACCCTCTNAATGCGTGAACTTCCTTCGCTGCCCGCAGGTGCTGAAAGGCTTGGCGCTAACGCTGACGCCCCCCTCTCCCCGTGAAGAACGGGGAGAGGGAGGCGTCAGCGTTGGCGCTTCGCCACAACAGGCAACGCCGCTCGGAACGTTCTGCATGAGCCACGCCAAAAAACCCGACCTTCTCCGCGACAATGAGCTGATCTACGGCCGCTTGCTCACCGTCGACGAGTCGCACCTCATCCAGCGCTACAACAAGGCGCTTGTTGCCTTCGGCCTCAAGCCCACCAAGCTGAAGAGCTTCCAGATCGACCGCACCGGCTTCTCGCCCGAAGTGGCCGAGGAATGCGGCGATTACGATTATCTCGACCCCAATGAGGTCAACCGCCGCTTCATCATCCTGACGCCTTCGCAGATCGATCTGCCGGTGGTGCACACCGCCTTTTCCAACACCTCGCAGCTGATGTTCGAGTTCATGTCCAAGAACCAGCGCGCCATCGATGCGCTGACCATCAAGGATGTCATCTACGGGGAGATCGAGGATTCCGTTCCCCTGGTCAACGACATCGAGGATCTGCTGTCGATCAGCCAGGTCGAGTTCAGGGTGCTTTCGGCCGAGGACGTGCTGGGCAAGGCCGCCGAACTCGGCAAGCTGGTCGACCGGCTGAAGCAGGAGCCCGATGCCTGGCGCGACAACACCATGCTGAGCCGTATGGTGGAGCTGGCGAAGGTCTGCGGCGATATCCGTGAGAATGCGCTGGTGCCCGACCAGGTGATCTTCCGCCACAACGCCTACTGGACCAGCCATTTCGGCGGCGTCTACGTCTTCGTCGATCCTGATATGACCACCGTCATCGGCGACCCGGCCGCCCCCGGCTTTCGCCGTTCGCGGCCCTGGCAGGTCAGCTATCTCTCGATCAACGATGCCGACAAGGTGTTCAAGTTCCTGGCCAGCACCGGCCGCATCGAACTGCCCCGCGCGTCATGGGTCGAAAGCTCGGGCTATCTCGAGCATCGCGCCGAGATGGTGGTGCGCTCTCTCATCCGCGACACAGAGCCGAACCGCAATTTGACCGAGGTCGACAAGATCTGGCTGCAGACCTGGATCCATGGCCATGCCGATCTGATCACCAAGGACGGCAATTTCCCCTTTCTCAACGCCGCCAAGCGTGAGATCGCCCAGCTCGGCCATCTCAAGATCGAGGATGTGTTTCCGCAACAGCGCTTCCTGGTCGTGCGCGGCAAGCCCGACCATCCCGACGCCTGGCTGACCAACCAGCTGATCTCGGATTTCGTGCCGCAGGACTTCGTCTCGCGTTACGTCTTCAACAAGCCGGGCTTCTACAAGGACTATGACGGCTACAGCGACGCCTGGCGGTCGCATGTTGTGGACGTTCTGAAAACCACATATTTGAAAGACAAAGTGGCGTTTCGCACGCGCCTTTACGGCCTGACTGACTGAGGGGTGAACGAGAGCCATGCTTGATCCGATCGTGAATTTCTTCACCCGCATCTTCCAATTGATAGGCCGCGGCATCGGCCTCGTCATCGGCGCGATCCTGTGGCCGTTCCTCTGGGCTGGGCGCTGGTATACGCAGCGCGGCTGGATCCTGAAGGCTGTGGTCGGCCTCGCGCTTCTGGTGTTGATCGGCCTCTACGCCAATTTCTTCTACGCCACCCAGTGGTGGAACAAGTTCGATCCCAACTACGTCGACAAATACACCTTCGAGAACCGCAACATTTCCGCCGGCGAACAGGTCGCCGCCGGCGCCGGCACCGACACCGCCAAGACCTGCGGCAATTCGGGCATCGCCCAGGTGGCGGCCGACCTGACGGACTTCAACGTCAACCAGAATGCCTGGATCTCGTCGATGATCCTCTACAAACTCGGCCTGTTCGGCATCGACNACGGACTTCAACGTCAACCAGAATGCCTGGATCTCGTCGATGATCCTCTACAAACTCGGCCTGTTCGGCATCGACTGGGACAACACGCCGTTCATGGACAACAAGGCCTCGTTCCAGCGCGGCATCAACCAGGCGGTGCGGCGTACCGCCACCGAGCTTGCCGACAATCTCGGCCGTGTTCGCACCACATCGCAGATCGACGGCGACCTGCAGGATGCGCGCGGCAATCTGCAGTTCGACGAGGAGACCTGGTATTTCGGCCTCAACCCGTTCGGCCCCAAGACGCCGACGCCGAGTTATTATCGCGATGCCGTTACCAAGCTGCGCTCCTTCAACGCCCGCCTCGGCAGCTGCCAGGCGACGTTCGATGCCCGCGCCGACAATCTGAAGCAGTATATCGACCGCATCTCCTCCGACATCGGTTCGACCTCGGCGATCCTCAAGGAGCGCGCCGAAAACCATAACAATGGCTGGTTCGACTTCCGCGCCGACGACCGCTTCTGGTTCGCCTATGGCCAGCTCTATGCCTATTACGGCCTGATGAAGGGCGCCCAGGCCGACTTCGAGGACGTCATCAAGGAAAAGCATCTCGGCAATCTGTGGGACACGATGGATGCGCAATTCGTCTCGGCCCTACGCATCCAGCCCTTCATCATCGCCAATGGCCGCGAGGATGGCTGGATCATGCCGACGCACCTGACGACGATGGGTTTCTACGTGCTTCGCGTGCGCTCCAACATGGTCGAGATCAGCAACGTCCTGACTCAGTAGCGTCCACAGCTTTCCCGGCGAGCGATGGCGAATTTGCGCCGTCGCCTCTGTCGCATTCCGTGCATTGGGCGGCTGTTTTGAGACGGCGGAACGTCGCGTCCTCTGGCTTCTATACGGCGCGGCAACGGAGCCAGGAAGAACCGGCGACAGGTCGGCCGGCCGCGGAGACACTTTCTTCATAGGAAACATAGTTGCATGCAAGTTGACGCCGCGGGAGCGACAGGGTTAGAACATGCCCGCGCCCGGGTTCAACATGCCTGCGAGTGAGATCAAACCCGTCCCCTCCACCGTCCAATCCGAAGGAAAGCCGTCATGGCCGAAGTGAAGTCCGACATCGAGATCGCGCGCGGCGCCAAGAAAAAGCAAATCCAGGAGATCGGCGCCAAGATCGGCATCCCGACCGAGCACCTTTTGCCCTACGGCCACGACAAGGCGAAGATTTCGGCCGAATTCATCAAATCGGTGAAGGGCAACAAGGACGGCAAGCTGATCCTCGTCACCGCCATCAACCCGACGCCGGCCGGCGAAGGCAAGACGACCACCACCGTCGGCCTCGGTGATGGCCTCAACCGCATCGGCAAGAAGGCGATCGTCTGCATCCGCGAGGCTTCGCTCGGCCCGAATTTCGGCGTCAAGGGCGGTGCCGCCGGCGGCGGCTACGCGCAGGTCGTGCCGATGGAGGACATGAACCTCCACTTCACCGGCGACTTCCACGCCATCACCACGGCGCACAATCTTCTGTCGGCGCTGATCGACAACCACATCTACTGGGGCAATGAGCTCGGCATCGACACCCGCCGCGTCGCCTGGCGCCGCGTCATGGACATGAACGACCGGGCGCTGCGCGAAATCATCTGCTCGCTCGGCGGCGTCGCCAACGGTTATCCGCGCGAGGCAGGCTTCGACATCACCGTCGCCTCTGAAGTGATGGCGATCCTGTGCCTTTCCACCGACCTCAAGGATCTGGAAAAGCGCCTCGGCGACATCATCGTCGCCTACCGCCGCGACAAGAGCCCGGTCTATGCCCGCGACTTGAAGGCCGACGGCGCCATGGCGGTGCTGCTGAAGGACGCCATGCAGCCAAACCTGGTGCAGACGCTGGAGAACAACCCTGCCTTCGTGCATGGCGGCCCGTTCGCCAACATCGCGCATGGCTGCAACTCGGTGGTCGCCACCACCACGGCGCTGAAGCTCGCCGACTACGTCGTCACCGAAGCCGGCTTCGGCGCCGACCTCGGAGCCGAAAAATTCTTCGACATCAAGTGCCGCAAGGCGGGTTTGAAGCCGGCGGCTGCCGTCATCGTCGCCACCGTGCGCGCCATGAAGATGAATGGCGGCGTCAAGAAGGAAGACCTCGGCAAGGAAAACATCGAGGCAGTCAAGAAGGGCTGCCTCAATCTGGGCCGCCACATCGAGAATGTGAAACAGTTCGGCGTGCCTGCGATCGTGGCGATCAATCATTTCACCACCGATACCGAGGTGGAAATCCAGGCGATGAAGGATTTCGTCGCCTCGCTCGGCGCCGAGGCGATCCTGTGCAAGCATTGGGCCAATGGCTCTGCCGGCATTGAGGAGTTGGCGCGCAAGGTCGTCGAGATCGCCGAATCCGGCGCCTCGCAGTTCGCGCCGCTCTATCCCGACGCAATGCCGCTGTTCGAGAAGATCAACACCATCGTCCAGCGCATCTATCGCGGCGACGAGGCGATCGCCGACAAGTCGGTGCGCGACCAGCTGCATGCCTGGGAGCAGGCCGGCTACGGGCACCTGCCGGTCTGCATGGCCAAGACCCAATATTCCTTCTCAACCGACCCGAACCTGCGCGGCGCGCCGACCGGGCACACCGTGCCGGTGCGCGAGGTCAGGCTTTCGGCGGGCGCCGGGTTCGTCGTCGTCATCTGCGGTGAGGTCATGACCATGCCCGGCCTGCCCAAGGCGCCGTCCTCGGAAAAAATCTTCCTCAACGAGATCGGCCAGATCGAAGGCCTGTTTTGAAAATTTCGAGATCGTTGCGAGATCCAAGAAGGGCGGCCGCTGGCCGCCCTTTTGGTTTTCGGGGACAGATTTGCCTATGCAGCGTTGCGCGCCAGCGCGCGCTGGTTGGACGCATAGGGCGTGTCGCGTTCGGGCAAAGCACCGGTCTTCAGGCAATCGATCCATTCGGCGGTCTTGAGCACGGCCGCAAAGCGCGACTGCAGGATGATGGACACCACGCGGTGGATCTCCTCGGCCGAGGCGTAGCCGGCGCCGTTGGCGTAAGGCAGCGAACCGGTGGCGTCGGACAGGAACTCGACCGCAAAGCCGACATGCGCGGCGTGGATGATGGTCGACAGGTCGCAATTATGCGTCATGTAGCCGATCACCGTTACCGTATCGATGGTATTGGCGCGCAGCCACGCCTCGAGGTCGGTGCCGGCAAAGGCGCTAGGCAGTGACTTCTCGACATAGTGGTCGCGGCTTCGCCGGGCGATCTCGGGATGCAGGTCGCCGCCATGGCTGCCCTTGGCGAAGACTGGCGAGGTCTCGGGCGCCATCTGCTTGACGACCACCACCTTCACGCCGGCCGCAGCGGCGGCATCCATAGCGCGCGCGACATTGACGACGCTGTCGCGGAACGGTGGATACTGGATGGCGAGGTTGCCGCCATCATAATCATTCTGGACATCGATAACGATGAGTGCGCGGCGCGGCGTGATATTGGCGGACATGGTGTTCTCCTTCGGGCTTGAATGGGACAGGTCGAAAATAGACGGATCGCCCGACTGCCAAAAGTGGCCCGATTTACATCATTCGAAAGAATTGGGACAATTCGCTTTTCGCTTGCTGGAAACACGCATGGCCGACCCGATCATTGCCGTTCTCGCCTTTGACGGCATCAGCCCGTTCCACCTCTCCGTGCCGTGCGTGGTGTTCGGCACCGACCGCACCAAGCTTGGCTTGCCGCGTTTCGACTTTCGCGTCTGCGCGCTCGACGATGGAGCGATCCACACCGATGCCGGGCTGACCATCGCGGTGCCGTATGGCCTTTCCGCATTCGACGATGCCGACATCGTCATCATTCCGAGCTGGAAGGATCTCGAGGCCCCACTTCCGCCGCCGCTCCTGGCAGCGCTCACCCACGCGCACCGGCGCGGTGCGGTGATCGTCGGCCTCTGTCTCGGCACCTTCGCCATTGCCGCCGCCGGGCTGCTTGCGGGCCGGCGTGCGACGACACATTGGGCCTCCACCGACCGGCTGCAAACATTATACCCGGACATCGAAGTCGACGCCGACGTGCTCTATGTCGACGACGGCGACATCGTCACCTCGGCCGGCGTCGCCGCCGGGCTCGATTGCTGCCTGCACATTGTGCGCGCCCGCTATGGCGCAGAGGTAGCGCTGCGGCTGGCCAGGCACATCGTGCTGTCGCCGCACCGGCAGGGTGGGCAAGCGCAGTTCATCGAGCGCCCGCTGGCGAAAACCCCGGCCACCGACCGCTTCACCCTGGCGCTCGACACGGTGCGGGCAACGCTCGGACAAACGCACAACCTCGACCGCGTCGCGGAGGCCGCGGGCCTGACCCGGCGCACTTTCACCCGCCGTTTCCAGAAATCGATCGGCACCAGCTTTGGCGAATGGTTGGCCGGCCAACGCATCGAACTGGCGCAACGGCTGCTGGAGGCGACGGAAAAATCGATGGACATGGTGGCCTTCGAAGCCGGCTTCGGCAGCGCCACCTCGCTGCGCCAGCATTTCGCCGCACGGCTCAAGACGTCACCGGCCCAATACCGGCGTGAATTCTCGCGGCGAGCCGGTCCGGACGAGCGCATGGCACGCACGGCTTCATACTGACCGCCCACGACGAGTTCAGCCCCGCTTGACCGCCCGCGCCGGATTGCCGACCACCGTGGTGTTGTCAGGGACGTCGCGCGTCACCACCGCGCCGGCGCCGACTATGGCGCCATCGCCGATGCTGATGCCGCCGAGGATGATGGCGCTGCCGCCGATCCAGGCGTCATCGCCGATGGTGACCGGCCTGGCAATCTCCAGTCCCGACTGACGGCCAGCGGCCTCCTTGTGGTGCTCGGCGCAGTAGATCTGCACATTGGGGCCGAGAAGCGTCCGCCTGCCGATACGCACCGGCGCGGTGTCGAGGATGGTGCAGCCGGCATTGAGGAAGGCGCCGTCGCCGAGATGGATGTTGAAACCGTAGGCGCAGTGGAACGGCGCCTCGATGCGGGAGCCTGCGCCCGCGCTGCCGAGCAGCGCCAATAGCGCCGGGCCGATATTGCCGCGTTGCTGGGGCCGTAGCGTATTATGCTCGAACACCGCATCGCGCGCGATCGCCCGCAGCGCCTCCAGTTCGTCGTCGATGCAGATGTACCATTCGCCTGCAATCATCCTTGTGCGTTCGCTTCCGGCCATCACAGCGACTCCGTCCCTTCGTCATGTTCGACTGGTTACCAAAGTACAATGCTCACTGATGGAAGAAGCACCATCGCCTACTCTCGTCAAACGCAGGACCTATGCTAGCTTGCCCTCGTGGGCCAGTCCCGGGCCTGCTTTCGAGGGGATCGACATGCTCTATTTGCTTGCACTTCTGATCGGCGTCATTGCCGGTCTTCGCGCCATGACCGCGCCGGGCGCGATCGCCTGGGGCGCCTATCTCGGCTGGCTGCCGGTGGCCGGCACCTGGGCAAGTTTCATGGGCCATTGGGCCGCCGTCGGTATCTTCACCATCCTCGCCATCGTCGAACTGGTCACCGACCAGCTGCCCTCGACGCCGAGCCGCAAGGTGCCGCAGCAATTCGGCGCCCGCATCCTGCTTGGCGCCTTCAGCGGCGCGGTGATCGGCGCCACTGCCGGTTCCACCATTGGCGGCCTGATTGCCGGCGCCATCGGTGCTGTCATCGGCACCTATGGCGGCGCCGAAGCGCGCGGCCGGTTGGCCGCCGCCTTCGGCAAGGATTTGCCTGCCGCCCTCATCGAGGACGCGGTGGCGATCATCGGCGGCCTGCTGATCGTGGCGGCGGTGGTATGACTGCCCAAGCCTCAGACGCCAAGACATACGACGCCATCATCATCGGCGCCGGACAGGCCGGCCCTCCTCTCGCCGGCCGGCTGACGTCAGCCGGCATGAGCGTGGCGCTGATCGAGCGCAAGCTGGTCGGCGGCACCTGCGTCAACACCGGCTGCATGCCGACCAAGACCATGGTCGCCAGCGCCTATGCCGCGCATCTGGCGCGGCGTGCCGCGGACTACGGCGTGACGTTCTCAGGCCCTGTCGGCGTGGACTACAAGAGGATCAAGGCGCGCAAGGACAAGGTCACAAACGACTCCCGCAGCAATCTGGAGACGTGGATCGCCGGCATGAAGGGCTGCACGCTTTATCGCGGCCACGCCCGCTTCGAATCCGCCAACACCGTGCGTGTCGGCGGCGACCTTCTGACCGCCGAAAAGATCTTCCTCAACACCGGCGGCCGCGCCTCGGTGCCCGACCTGCCGGGCGTCAACGACGTCGACTACCTCACCAACTCCTCGATGATGGATCTCGATGTTTTGCCGCGCCATCTTATCGTCGTCGGCGGCAGCTACATCTCTCTTGAATTCGCGCAGATGTTTCGCCGCTTCGGCTCTGAAGTCACCGTCATCGAGAAGAGTTCGCGCCTGACCGGCCGCGAGGACGAGGACGTGTCGGCGGCCATCCTGTCGATCCTCGAAAACGAAGCCATAGAAGTCCATGTCGGCGCCGACGACATCCGCTTTGCCAGACAGGGCAAGGACATCGCCGTGACCTTCTCATCCGGCAAGCCGCCGGCGGTCGGCTCGCATGTGCTTCTGGCACTCGGCCGCACCCCAAACACCGACGACCTCGGCCTCGACAAGGCCGGCATCGCGGTCGATCTGCGCGGCTTCGTCACCGTCGACGACCAGTTGCGCACCAGCGTGCCCGGCATCTGGGCGATGGGCGACTGCAACGGCAAGGGCGCCTTCACCCACACCTCCTACAACGACTATGAGATCGTCGCCGCCAATCTGCTCGACGACGATCCGCGCAAGGTCAGCGACCGCATCGAGGCCTATGCGCTCTACATCGATCCGCCGCTCGGCCGCTGCGGCATGACCGAGGCGGCGGTGAAGAAATCCGGGCGCAAGGCGCTGGTCGGCCAGCGGCCAATGACCCGCGTCGGCCGCGCCATCGAAAAGGGCGAGACGCAAGGTTTCATGAAAATCCTGGTCGATGCCGACACCAGGCAAATCCTCGGCTGCTCCGTGCTCGGCCCCGGCGGCGACGAGGCGGTGCACTGCGTGCTCGACCTGATGTACGCCAAGGCGCCGGCCGATACGCTGGCGCGCGCCGTGCATATCCACCCCAACGTCTCGGAGCTGTTGCCAACCATCGCCCAGGAGCTGAAGCCGCTCGCCTGACATAGCCCCGCGTCAAGCTCAGCGCTTTCTGCATTGGTGCGTTGCAGCAATGTGCATTGCGCGCGGCAAGGCTTCTCGTTCAGTCTGAATTGAACCGATTCAGTCTGGATTTTCCATGCCTTTGCCGATCCTTGCGCTTGCCATTGCGTCCTTCTGCATCGGCACCACCGAATTCGTCATCATGGGCCTGTTGCCGGAGGTTGCGGCCGATCTCGGCGTGTCGATCCCCTCGGCCGGCCTGCTGGTCACCGGCTATGCGCTGGGCGTCGTCTTCGGCGCACCCATCGTCGCCATGGCCACCGCGCATTTGCCGCGCAAGCCGGTCCTGGTCGCGCTGACGGCGATGTTCGTCGTCGGCAATCTGCTCTGCGCCATCGCGCCCAATTACTGGCTCCTGATGGCCGCGCGCGTCTTCACCGCGTTTGGTCATGGCGCCTTTTTCGGCATTGGTTCCGTCGTTGCCGCCAGCCTGGTGCCGCGCAACAAGCGCGCCAGCGCCATGGCGATGATGTTCGCGGGATTGACGCTCTCCAACATTCTCGGCGTTCCTGCCGGCACCGCGCTTGGCGAAGCCTTCGGCTGGCGCTCCACCTTCTTTGCCGTCGTCGGCATCGGCCTGATCTCTGTTGCCGCCATCGCCTGGCTGGTGCCATCCAATGTCGTCGAACCGAGCGGCGGCGGCCTGCGCAGCGAACTGCGCGTGCTGGGCAAGCTGCAGGTCTGGCTCGCCATGCTGATCGCCTCGCTGGCCTCGGCCAGCCTGTTTGCCGTCTTCACCTACATCAAGCCCTACCTTACCGATGTCTCCGGCCTGTCGACCTCCGCGGTCACCTGGGTCCTGCTGCTGTTCGGCGCCGGCATGACCATAGGCAACATCATCGGCGGCCGGCTGGCCGACTGGAAATTGATGCCGACGGTCATCGGCACGCTGCTTTTGATGGCAGTTCTGTTTGTCGGCTTCACGCAGTTCGGCGCTATCGCCAGCGTCGCCATCGGCGTCGTCTTCTTGTGGGGACTGCTGATCTTCGTCGTCGTGCCGCCGCTGCAGATCCGCGTCGTCGAAGCAGCTTCGGAAGGGCCGAACCTCGCCGCCACGCTCAACCAGGGCGCATTCAATATCGGCAATGCCAGCGGCGCCTGGATCGGCGGCGTGGCTCTGTCGGCCGGCGTTTCCTATGCTCATTTGCCGCTGGTCGGCGCGGTGCTGGCCCTGCTGGCGGTCAGCGTAGCCGTTGTCTCGCAGGCGCTCGAAGGATCGGCGCCGATAACGACGGTTCCGGCCGCCGCCGAATAATTCCATTGCGCCCATGGCGGCGCGAACTGGACCAATCGACAGCCCTTCGGCAAAAGTGCATGTGTTCTGCCTCTTATCCTGGAGGCATCCCATGCAGAAATCGATCGAACGCATCGCCGGCGATACCGAAGGCGTTTCCTACGAATTCCCGGTGTTCCGCTTCGCCGGCGCCGACAAGGCAGCACCTTCGGCCTATCTCCAGGCAGCACTCCACGCCGGTGAACTGCCTGGTGTCGTCGCCATCGACGCGCTGATGCCGGCGCTGAACAAGGCCGAAGCCGAAGGCCGCATCAAGGGCAGCATCACGGTCGTGCCCTGGGCCAATCCGATCGGCCGCGCCCAATATCATTTCGGCGAGCACCAGGGCCGCTTTCATCTCGGCACCCGCAACAATTTCAACCGCGGCTTTCCGTTGCTCGCAGCACCGGACGCCAAGCTTTTGCCCGACACCACGCTTGGCACCCCCGACCAGCGATTGAAGACCCGTCTGGTGCAGCTGTCGCTCGGCCACGACATCGTGCTCGACCTGCATTGCGACGACGAGGGCCTTGCCTATCTCTACGTCCACGCCAGCCTGTGGCCGGCGATGGCCGATTGCGCCGCCGCCATGGGTATCGACGCCGTGGTGTTGTGGAGCGAGGACACCGACGGCACCTTCGAGGGCGCCACGATCATGCCCTACCAGAACGTCCCCGCCAACGTGGCGAAGCTCGACCGCCGCGTTGCCACCACGGTAGAATACCGTGGCATGCTGGATGTCGACGGCGCGCTGGCAAGTTCCGATGCCGAAGGCCTCTACCGGCTGCTGGCGGCGCGCGGCGTCATCGCCGATAGATCGGAAGAGCACACGNCGCGCTGGCAAGTTCCGATGCCGAAGGCCTCTACCGGCTGCTGGCGGCGCGCGGCGTCATCGCCGATACCGCCCTTCCCGCACCCGGCGCGTTCAAGGGCCTCGTCGCGCCGCTGGAGAACATCGACATGATGCCGGCGCCCCGAGCCGGCGCCATCCTCTACGACGTCAAGCCCGGCGACCGCGTCGCCGAGGGCGCGCGCCTCGCCACCATCGTCCACACACCGGGCGAGGCCGGTGGCCGCACCGAAGTGCTGGCGCCGCAGGACGGCGTCATCCTGACCCGCCGCTCACGCCGCATCATCCGCGCCGGCGAGGATCTCTTGAAGCTGGTCGGCAACAAGAAGAGCGCCGACGCGAGGTCAGGCACGCTGGAGGACTGAGCTAACCCGAAATCGCCAGCCGCGCCTTGGCCTCCAGCCATTCGGCCATTTGCCGGTACGGCACCGGGCCGTGGCTGACACGGGCGACACCAAGCTCGGCCAGGCGCTGGCGCGGCGGCACATGCGCCAGCGCGATGATGTTGACCGGCAGCACGGTGGCCTTGCACAGCGCCTCGATCAGAGCCTCGTCGCCGAGCCCCGGCGCAAAGAAGCCGCTCGCTCCTGCCTTTTCATAAGCGTGCGCCCGCTCGATGGCCTGGTCGAGCAGCACGCTGTCATGCACATCCGGCTTGGCCTTGAGGAAAATGTCGGTACGGGCGTTGATGTAGGCGGGAATGCCGGAAGCCTTCACCGCCGCCGCTGCCGCCTCGATCCGCTTCACCTGTATGGCGATGTCGTGCAGGCCGGCGCCGCCGACGATCTGGTCCTCGAAATTGAAACCGATGGCGCCGGCCTGCAGGGCACGTGTCACCGTCTGGGCGACAGTCTCCGGCTCGACGCCGTAGCCGCCTTCGAGGTCCATGGTCACCGGCAGGTCGACTGCCGCGACGATGCGCCTGATGTTGTCCAGCGCCAGCTCCAGCGGGATTTTCTCGCCATCGGCATAACCAAAAGCAGCCGCGACCGGCCAGCTGCCGGTGGCGATCGCCTTGGCGCCCGCCCTCTCGACGATCTTGGCCGAGCCCGGATCCCAGGCATTGTAGAGAACGATCGGGTTGCCCCTGACGTGGAGCGCATGGAACCTGCGTGCGCGCTCGATCTGCTCGGTCATTGCTGTCTTCCCGTCTTTCCGATGTTGGACGAACAGTCTAGGCAGGACCCCAAGCCTTGGCGATGTGCCATGGGCTGCGGAAGCGGCGGCCACAAACAGGCCTTTCAAACCTGTTGCGCATCCGGCTTTTCGCCGCTATGGATTTCGCCCATGAACATGCGCTCGATCAAGACCATTTGGTGGTGGGCTCGCTGACAGCGGCCTGTTCGAACGCGTGCGCGTGAAAATAGAGGGTGGCCGCAACGGAATGTCCGGGCGGCCATTTGTTTTTTCAAAGCCATTCCCGGGTCCGTTGCCCCAACAAGCCATATGGAGACGGCAATGACGATGAAGGCTCTTGAAAACGGCGCGGAAAGCTTCGTGACCGCAGGTGGTGTCACCATCACCCGCGAACGCCACGACAAGCCTTACGCCGGTGCGATCGATGCCTATGTCGATGGCTTGAACTCGCGCCGTGGTGCGGTGTTTTCCTCGAATTACGAATATCCGGGCCGCTACACACGCTGGGATACGGCCATCATCGATCCGCCGCTGGTGATTTCCGCGCGTGGCCGCGCCATGCGCATCGAGGCGCTGAATGGCCGTGGCGAAGTGCTGCTGCCGGTGATCGGCAAGACGCTGGCCGGCGTTGCCGAGGTGACGATTGCTGAAACCTCGAAAAAGCTGATCCGCCTCGATGTCGCCAAGCCCGGCCGCGTCTTCACAGAGGAAGAGCGCAGCCGCGTCCCCTCTGTGTTTACTGTGCTGCGCGCCATCACCGCTCTGTTCAAGACCGATGAAGACGCCAATCTCGGCCTTTACGGCGCCTTCGGTTACGACCTCGCCTTCCAGTTCGATCCAGTCGACTACAAGCTTGAGCGCAAACAGAGCCAGCGCGATCTCGTGCTGTTCCTGCCTGACGAGATCCTGGTCGTCGACCATTATTCGACCAAGGCCTGGACCGACCGCTACGACTATTCCGGCGACGGTTTTTCAACCGAGGGGCTGCCGCGCGACGAAATTGCCGAACCGTTCAAGACCGCCGACCGCATCCCGCCGCGCGGCGACCATGAGCCGGGCGAATATGCCAATCTGGTGCGCAAGGCGATGGACAGTTTCAAGCGCGGCGACCTGTTCGAGGTCGTGCCCGGGCAGATGTTCTACGAACGCTGCGAGACGCAGCCTTCCGAAATCTCGCGCAAGCTGAAGTCGATCAACCCGTCGCCCTATTCCTTCTTCATCAATCTCGGCGAAAACGAGTATCTGATCGGCGCCTCGCCCGAAATGTTCGTGCGCGTCAATGGCCGCCGCGTCGAGACCTGCCCGATATCCGGCACCATCAAGCGCGGCGACGACGCCATTTCCGATAGCGAGCAGATCCTGAAGCTGCTCAACTCCAAGAAGGATGAATCCGAGCTGACAATGTGCTCGGACGTCGACCGCAACGACAAGTCCAGGGTCTGCGATCCGGGCTCGGTGCGCGTCATCGGCCGCCGCCAGATCGAAATGTATTCGCGCCTGATCCACACCGTCGATCACATCGAAGGGCGCCTGCGCGAAGGCATGGATGCCTTCGACGCCTTCCTGTCGCATGCCTGGGCGGTCACCGTCACCGGCGCGCCGAAACTGTGGGCGATGCGCTTCATCGAGCAGAACGAAAAGAGCCCGCGTGCCTGGTATGGCGGCGCCATCGGCATGGTCAATTTCAACGGCGACATGAACACCGGCCTGACGCTCCGCACCATCCGCATCAAGGACGGCATTGCCGAGGTGCGAGCCGGCGCCACATTGCTCTTCGACAGCATCCCCGAGGAAGAAGAAGCCGAAACCGAACTGAAGGCATCCGCCATGCTCTCCGCCATTCGCGACGCCAAATTGGGCAATGCCGCAGGCGCCGAACGCACCACCGCGCGCGTCGGCGACGGCGTCAACATCCTGCTCGTCGACCACGAGGACTCCTTTGTCCACACACTGGCCAACTATTTCCGCCAGACCGGTGCCAATGTCTCGACCGTGCGTTCGCCGGTGCCGGAAGAAGTCTTCGAACGGCTGAAGCCCGATCTCGTCGTGCTGTCGCCCGGACCGGGCACGCCGAAGGATTTCGACTGCGCCGCGACCATCAAGAACGCCCGCGCCCGCGACCTGCCGATCTTCGGTGTCTGCCTTGGCCTGCAGGCGCTGGCGGAGGCCTATGGCGGCGAACTCAGGCAGTTGCACGTGCCGATGCACGGCAAGCCGTCGCGCATCCGCGTCTCCAAGCCTGGAATCATCTTCTCCGGCCTGCCCAAGGAAGTGACCGTCGGCCGCTACCACTCGATCTTCGCCGATCCGGTGCGGCTGCCCGACGATTTCATCGTCACCGCCGAGACCGAGGATGGCATCATCATGGCCTTCGAACACCGCAAGGAGCCGATCGCCGCCGTCCAGTTCCATCCGGAATCGATCATGACGCTCGGCCACAATGCCGGCATGCGCATCATCGAAAACATCGTTGCGCATCTGCCGCGCAAGGCCAAGGAAAAGGCCGCTTAGAAACGATGGCGGCAACGGACAACACGGCGGCGATCGCAGCGAAGGCAGCGGCCAGGCAAAGGATCGCCAGCCTTGCCTTCTGGTCGATTGTCATCGCCTGCGTGGTGCTCGCGCTCAAGGTTGCCGCATGGTACGTCACCGGCTCCGTTGCGCTCTATTCGGATGCGCTGGAGTCGATCGTCAACGTCATAGCCTCGGCCGCCGCCTATTGGGCGGTCCTGGTCAGCTACAAGCCGGCCGACCAGGACCATCCGTTCGGCCACCACAAGGCCGAGTATTTTTCGGCGGTGCTGGAAGGCGTGCTGATCGTGCTCGCCGCGCTTTTGATCCTCAACGAGGTCTGGCGCTCCTGGCAGACGCCGACCCCGCTCGAACAACCCTGGGAGGGCTTGGCGATCAACGGCGTCGCCACCGTCATCAACGCCTTCTGGGCCTGGACGCTGATCCGCGCCGGGCGCAGCGCAAAATCACCGGCGCTGGTCGCCGACGGCCGGCACATCATGACCGACGTCGTGACCTCGGTCGGCGTCTTCGGCGGCCTCGTCGGCGCTATCCTGACCGGTTGGCAGATCCTTGATCCGGCGCTTGCCGTCATCGTCGCGCTCAACATCCTGTGGCAGGGCTGGCACGTCATCGGCTCGTCGATGAACGGGCTGATGGACCGCGCAGTGGACACGACCGAACACATGCACATTCGCGACATCATCTCGGCCAATTGCAAGGGCGCGCTGGAGGTTCATGACCTCAAGACCCGCATCGCCGGCCGCGCCACCTTCATCGAGTTCCACCTGGTCGTCGACGCCGACATGACGGTCGGCGCCAGCCACGTCATTTGCGACCGCATCGAGGACGCGCTGAAGGCCGAAATCCCCTCGGTGCGCGTCACCATCCATGTCGAACCGGACGACGAGGCGAAGCTGCCGAAAGGCACGACGGCGGTGCCGTTCGCGTGAGGCGAGTTACCACGTTTCGATAGTGAGATCTTTGATCCGCTCGAATTCGCGGATATTGCGGGTTATCAGCGCGAGGTCCCGAGCACGTGCCTGCCCGCCAATCAGCGCATCGTAGGGACCAATCGGGGTTCCCAGTGCCGCAAGCCCAGCACGAATCTCACCGGCATGTCTCGCGTCGTCTCGGTCGAATTCAAGTACCGGGAACTGCAAAGCTTCGATGCGCGCCAGATTTTGGACCTTTCGCTGGCTCTTTTCAGCGCCGTAGTACAGCTCATGCAAAACGACCGCCGAGAGAGCAAAGTCTTGTGGTGCATGCCGTTTAAGCAAAGCCAGCAGACCCTCGTCGCCCGAGATGATCGCTATGACGGCATTGGTGTCGAGCAGGTAGGTCACTTAAAGAGGTCATCCAAAGCAGGTCGATCCTGACCATCCTGACGCTCCAGCGCTCCCTGGACGAAATCGTCGTCAACCGGTGCGATGACCTGGTCGAGCCATGCCCAATCCTGCGCAAGCGGCTCCAAGATGACAGTTCGCCCATGACGACGGATCGAAACCTCGTCTGCCTCGAACCGAAACTCCTTAGGCAAGCGCACAGCTTGTGACCGGCCTGACCAGAACACCTTTGCCTTGTCCATGTGCTATCCTCAAATGAGATATAGCAAAGATATATACCATGGTAGCGTCATAGACAAGATCGAACTCAACGAGTGCAGGCCGACTGCGGCATAGCCTCCAACCGGTAGACCTTGTCATCGGACTTGGTCTTGCCATCCGCCGAGCACAGATCGACAATCGCCAGGCTGCTATTGGGGTTGGCCAGCATCAGGGTGCCGTTGGCGCCGCGCTTGAGGAAGATTTCCTTTTGCGCGATATCGCAGGAAAAGTTGCTCATCTTCGAACTGGCCGCGCAGCGCCATTGATCCGCTTCACCCTGGCAGGAATAGGTCTGCGTGACCTTCGTCCCGTTCTTCCTGGTGGTCACCGAAACGGCGACATCGGAGCCGTCGGGCCAGTTGGCGACATCGCCTGAGGCAAAGGAGGCGAGTTCGACCGGCCCGCGGAAGACCCGGATCGACTGCGTCATCTGGTCGGGATGCGAGGAGAGATGCGCGGCATCGTAATTGCGTCCGAAGCAGAAAGGCTGGTCCGGCTTCAGCCGCTCGCGCAACGGCGCACCCAGCGCCGGATCGATCGGATCGATCTTGGCGAATTCAGCCTGGCAGGTTGCGGCCGGCATCGGCTCGAGGCGGAAATTATCGTCCGCCGAGCCCAGAGCCTGCCGGTCATATTCGGCTTCGCCCAGTTCGTCTTCCGATCCGGCGTCGAGATAGAGATCGGACGAGACGTCGGTGAGGATCAGGCGGCCTTTGTCATCGAGCTTCAGCGACGCCATGGTGCGGTCGCAGTCCATGCCGCAGCGGATCGGACCTGACTTGCCGTCCTCGGACTCGTGATTGCACCAGCCGCCGGCCCATTGCGGCGCCTTGGCGCCGCGCACCGTGGTGGTGAGAAAACCGTTGTAGGAGGTGTCGGCGTTTGCCATCGGCTCTTCGTTCGGATGGCTCACCGGATCATGGCCATAGAGGAAGAAGATCCGCGCCACCTTCTGCTTTGGATGCGCCTTGAGGTGCGCCGCATCATAGACGCGGCCGAAACACGCATCAGCGCCATTCGGGCTGAGTTCGGGTAATTTAAGCGCATCGCCGGCAAGGGCCGAACTTGCAAGCGCGCCGAGCAGCACGCAGCCAAATCCAGCGCTGGCAACAACCTTCCACTTCCTGAACGCCATGTGACCCCTCCTCGCATCGACAGGACGTAACGTCAATTTATGCTAGTATCATGGCCGCAGCCACGCAATTTGCGGTGAGCGCAAGCCGAGAGGATGCCATGCGTCGACGCGACATGTTCCGGGCCAGCCTTGCCGGCGCCGCCGGCCTGTTCGGGCTGAGCCGGGCGGCCGCCGCTGAAGACAGACCGAAGGTCGCCTATCACCTCAGCGACCTCGATAAGGTCAACTTCGTGCTCGGCAACATCAACAACCACTATGAAGGCACCGGCGGCAATGTCGACATCGTGCTGGTCGTGCATGGTCCGGCCCTTGCCGGCTTCAAGTCGAAAGGCATATCGGCGGCGATCTCGGGACGCTTTGCCGGCCTCGTCCAGCAGGGCCTTGAGCCGCATGCCTGCGGCAACACCATGCAAGGCATGGAGATCACGCTTGCCGACCTGCTCGAGGGCTTCCACGCCGCCGACAAGGGCGGCGTCGTCAAGCTCGCCGAACTGCAGCGCCAGGGCTACGCCTATCTCCGGCCCTGAGCCGCCACGGGCTTGAACGTGAAGGCCATGAGAGCCTACGAAGGGTGGCCAAACAGCCCGAAGGAAAGTGCTCATGACCGCGACCACCCTCGTCATCCCCGATCTTGCCGGCAAGGCGGTGCTGGTCACCGGCGCTTCGACCGGCATCGGTGCCGCCCTTGCACTGGCCTACGCCGCCCAGAAATGCCGGGTCGCGCTGCACTACAATTCGAGCCGGAAGGCCGCAGAAACGCTGGCCAAAACCATCCGCGACAGCGGCGGTGAGGTGTTCCTGACACAGGGCGACTTCTCACAGGCAGCCGATGTCGAGCGGGTAGTCGAGGAGAGCGCCGAAAAATTCGGCCGGCTCGACGGGCTGGTCAACAATGCCGGCGGCATGCTCGGCCGCGTGCCCTATGCGGAGCAGACCGAGGCGCACTACGACGCGGTGATGGACCTCAACGCCCGCTCGGTGCTGACGGCCTCGCGCAAGGCGATGCCATGGCTGAAGAAGCAGGGCGGCTTCATCGTCAACACCTCGTCGATCGCGGCGCGCAATGGCGCTGGCGGCGGCGCCGGGCTGTACGGTTCGGCCAAGGCCTTTGTCTCCAATGTGACGCGCGGCATGGCCAAGGAACTGATCGGCTTCGGCATCCGCGTCAATGCGGTGGCGCCGGGCACCATCGCGACACCCTTCCATGAGCGCTATTCCACCGACGAGCAGATGAAGGGCATGGTCGCCACCATTCCTCAAGGGCGTGCCGGCACGGCCGAAGACTGCGTCGGCGCCTATCTGTTCTTGTCCTCCGATCTTTTGAGCGGCTACATCACCGGTCAGGTCATCGAGGTGAACGGTGGCCAGTTGATGCCGTGAGCCGGCAATTGCATACTGCGTCTCGCAACCATGCATGTCGTGCGCACGTTTGCTGAGGTTGGAAGAAAGGGGAGAGGCAATGTACGGATTGATCGGAAAGATGCGGGCGGCGCGCGGCCAGCGGGACGCGATCATGGATGTGCTGCTCGCCTCGACCGGCGCCATGCCGGGTTGCCTGAGTTATGTCATCGCCCGCGACCCGGCCGATGCCGACGCGATCTGGGTGACCGAAGTGTGGACCGACGCCGCAAGCCACAAGGCTTCGCTGCAGCTGCCGGAGGTCCAGGCAGCGATCGCCAAGGCCCGGCCGATCATCGCCGGCTTCGAATTCCAGGTCGAGACCCATCCGGCCGGCGGTTTCGGCCTGCCCGCCACCAAAAACGAGTGACATCCCAACGCGGGGTCGGGGTCGTGAATTTCTTCCGAGACAGCGTTCGCATTTTTCTCTTCCAGGTCTAAGACCCAAACATGGACTCTTCGCCAGACCAACCGGCCGTCGAACGCATGGCGGGCATGCGTCCGGTCCGACAATGGCTGGTGCTGCTGATCGTCTCGCTGCTGTTCGCCGGCGCGCTGGAATACGCCGCACTGCCGGCGGCGCTGCTGATCGGCCCGATGCTGGCGGCGATCCTTGCCGGCACCAATGGCGCCACGGTGCGCGTGCCGCGGCCGCTGTTCGCCGCCGCCCAGGCCTTGGTCGGCTGTCTGGTCGCGGCGTCGATCTCCACCGACATTTTTTCGGTGTTCTACAAGGAATGGCCGCTGGTCCTTGTCGTGGTGCTGGCGACCCTTGCGGCGTCCAGCCTGCTTGGCTGGTTGATCAGCCGCTGGCGCATCCTGCCCGGCACCACCGCGGTCTGGGGCTCGTCGCCGGGTGCTGCCACTGCCATGGTGCTGATGGCCGGTGCCTTCGGCGCCGATCAGCGCCTCGTCGCCTTCATGCAGTATCTGCGCGTCATCTTCGTCTCGATGACGGCAGCACTCGTCGCCAAGATGTGGGTCGACACTTCGGGCATCGAGGTACCAGCCATCGTCTGGTTCCCGCCGATCGAACCGGCAGCCTTTGCCGCCACGCTCGGCGTGGCGCTGGTCGGCGGCCTGCTCGGCCGGTTGTGCCGGCTGCCGTCACCCTTCTTCCTCGGCACCTTCATCATCGGCACCATCGTCCATCTCGGCTTCGGCGTGGCGATGCAATTGCCGCCATGGCTGCTGGCGCTCTCCTATGCGATGGTCGGCTGGTCGATAGGGCTGAATTTTACCCGGGCGATCCTGCGTCATGCGACACGGGCGCTGCCGCAGATCGTCGGCTCTATCGTCGTGCTGATCGCCTTTTGCGGCGGGCTAGCCTGGCTGATCAGCCACGTCCTTGGTATCGATCCGCTGACCGCCTATCTCGCGACCAGCCCCGGCGGCATGGACAGCGTCGCCATCATTGCCGCCGCCGCGCAGAACGTCGACATATCCTTCGTCATGGCCTTGCAGTCGACCCGCTTCCTGGTCGTGCTCATCGCCGGGCCGAGCATAGCGCGGCTGGTGGCGAGAGCCGTCAGGGACTGAGATTCAAATATCCAGGGAAGAGGAAAAGTGCCCATGAAACGTCGTGTGAATGCCGTCGATCTCTCAGGCCGGGTCGCCGTGGTGACCGGCGGCGCGCAAGGCATCGGCCTTGCTGTCGCCCGGCGACTGCTGTCATCGGGCGCCAGCGTCGCCATCTGGGATGTGGACGAGACCGCCATGGCGAAGGCCGTTTCCGAACTCGCCCCGCTCGGCCGGGTCGAGGGTTTGCTGTGCGATCAATCGCTGATGGAGGCCGTCGACAGCGCCGCGACCGAAACCGAGCGCTCGCTTGGTCCGGTCGATCTGCTGGTAAACAATGCCGGCATCGCCGGACCGGCAGCGACGGTGGCGGATTATGATCCTGCCGCCTGGCGCCAGATAATTGACATCGACCTCAACGGCGTCTTCTACTGCTGCAAGCGCCTGGTGCCCGGCATGATCGCGCGCAGCTACGGCCGCATCGTCAACATCGCCTCGGTCGCAGGCAAGGAAGGCAATCCGAATGCCGCCGCCTATTCCGCCGCCAAGGCCGGCGTGCTCGCGCTGACAAAATCGCTCGGTAAGGAGTTGGCTGGCCACGACATCGCCGTCAATGCGCTGACCCCATCGCCCGCCCGCACCCGCATCCTCGAACAGCTCACTGAGGCCCAGGTCGCCTACATGCTGGGCAAGGTGCCGCGAGGCCGGTTCGTCGAAGTCGAAGAGGCGGCTGCGATGATCGCCTTCATGCTATCGGACGAAAATTCCTTCACCACCGGCGCAACGTTCGATCTCTCCGGCGGCCGCGCCACCTACTGAGAAGCGCCGCTGTTCCTTGCTGTCGCCGTCGCTGTCGGCCGCGAAGGACTAATTCAAGAGCCGCTCAGCGTCGCGGCAAGCCGGTCGGGAAGAAAGTCGACGAAGGCGCGAACCTTTGGCGACAAATGGCGATTGGACGGCCAAAGCAACCGGAACTGGCCGCGGCCGTCGACATGGTCGTCCAGCACCGTGCGCAGCAGGCCGTCACGCAGCGCCTCGCGGACCAGGAAATCGGGCATCGAGCTGATGCCGAGCCCGGCCATCGTGGCGCCCTTCAGCGCCTCCGTGTTGTTGCAGGTCAGCATCGAGCGGACCTGCGGCTCGGCGCTGCCGCCGATGAACGGCCAGCCTTGCAGCTTGCCGCTGTTGGGAAAGCGGAAGCGGATGCCGTAATGGTTCACGAGATCGTCCGGGCGGCTCGGGTTGCCGTGCTGCTCGATATAGGAGGGTGCCGCACACAACAGCAGCCGGAAGGGTGCAAGCGGCCGCGCCACCAGGCGCGAATCCGGCAGGTCGCCGCTGCGGATCGCGATGTCGACGCCTTCGTCGATGAGGTCGACGATGCGGTCGTTAAAGTCGATGTCGAGTTCGATTTCGGGATAGCGCGCCATGAACTCGGACAGCACCGGGAACAGCAAATGATAGGTCACGATCGGCGTCGAAACGCGCAGCCGCCCATGCGGTGTTTCGCGGCTCCGCGACAGCATCGCCTCGGCATCGTCGATGTCGTCGAGGATGCGCCGCACCCGCTCGTTGAACAGCTTGCCCTCTTCGGTCAGGCCGATGCGGCGCGTGCTGCGCTGAAGCAACCTTACGCCGAGATCCTGCTCGAGCCTGGCGACGCTCTTGCCGACGGCCGATGCCGAGATGCCGAGCGTGCGGCCCGCAGCGATGAAGCTGCCGAACTCAGCCGTGCGGGCAAAGGCCAGGAGCCCATTGAGGCGTTCCATCGCATCTCTCCATTCGAGCGTTTCAGTCCGGTATATCTGGAGATTTAACACTATTTTTCTCGAAGTGTCGCGAGCCTACCTTCCCGTTACGACCGGCGCAGCAAGCTTGCGGCAGGCCGGCGGATCCTGGTTCAGATAGGAAATCCATGACCTCGAAGACCACAAACGGCGCGGTCGCGCCATGGCTTGTTCTGTTGTCGGTATGCCTTGCCGCCATGACAATGCCCTTGACCTTCACCGGCCCGGCCGTCGCGCTTTCCCGCATTGCGGCCGACCTCGGCGGCAGCCCGATCGCGCTCAACTGGGTGACCAACGCCTTCATGCTGACCTTCGCCGCCACCTTGATGGCATCAGGCGCGCTGGCCGACAATCATGGCCGCAAGCGGCTCTTCCTTGTTGGCCTCGCCACCTATGTGCTGGCATCGCTGGGATCGATGTTTGCCCCTGATATCGTCTGGTTCGATGTGCTCAGGGCTGCGCAAGGGCTCGGCAGTGCCGCCGCCTTTGCCGGCGGCGCCTCCGCTCTTGCCCAGGAATTCGATGGGTCATTGCGGCTGCGCGCCTTCTCCTTCCTCGGCACCAGTTTCGGCATCGGCCTCGCTTTTGGGCCGATCGCGTCGGGCCTGCTCATAGATGCTTTCGGCTGGCGATCGATCTTCGTCTTGGTGGCAGTGCTCGCGATTGCAGCCGCTTTGCTCGGCCTGCGCACCATCAGGGAATCGCGCGATCCGGATGCGACCGGCCTCGACTGGGCGGGAGCCGGCACCTTTACGATCGCGCTGGCATCGCTGACCTACGGCGTGCTGCAAGCGCCGCAGAGCGGCTGGACCGATCCGCTGGTGATCGCGCTTCTCGTGGCGGCCGCCCTTTGCTTTGCCGCTTTCGTCGTCGTCGAGCGGCGCGTGCGCCGGCCGATGCTCGATCTCTCGCTGTTCCGCTTTCCCCGCTTCGTCGGCGTCCAGTTCCTGGCGGCCGCTCCCGCCTATGGCTTCGTCGTCCTGCTGGTGCTGTTGCCGATCCGCTTCATCGGCATCGAGGGGATGAGCGAGATCAAGGCGGGGCAGTTGATGATCTGCCTGTCGGGACCGCTGTTGATCCTGCCACTGCTCGCCGGCCAGGTAGCGCGCTGGATCGCTCCGGCAACGATCTGCGGTGTCGGCCTGCTTGTGGCCGCCGGCGGCCTTGTCTGGCTGAGCCTGACACCGCCTGTCGTCGCAGCGCTGGTGGCGCCGCTGATCCTCATCGGCATCGGCATCGCCCTGCCCTGGGGGCTGATGGACGGACTTGCCGTCGGCGTCGTGCCGAAAGAGCGTGCCGGCATGGCGGTCGGCATCTTCAACACCACCCGCGTCGCTTGCGAAGGCGTGGCGCTGGCGATCGTCATGGCAGTCCTGTCGGGTTTCACGGCAGCCCAACTGGAGGCTCAGGGAACGGCATCTTCCCTGGATGCAACCGCCGCCGCGCAGCTGCTGGTGACCGGCAACATCGGCGAAGCGGCAGCCCGCTTGCCGGGTGCCGGAGCCACGGTCCTGGTCCAAGCCTATGAGATCGCGTTCGACAGGCTGCTGATCGTGCTGGCGGCAATCACCATCGTCACCGCCCTTGTCGTCTTTCTCGGCTTGCGCCGTGGATCGGCGGTGGAACACGAGACCATTGCTCTGCCGGTTTGCCAGGAAGGGTAGCTGAGCCGCGTCAGGAGATGACGAGGCTCGCTATGCGGTGGCCGTCCAGCACGAAGGTCATGTCACCCTCGCCGTTGAAGCCATTGCCTTTCACCGCAATGTGGACGCGGTAGCTGCCCTCGACCTCGGCGATGCGGACAATGCGAAGATCACGCCGATATTGTCCGACTGGTTCCAGCGCGCGATCTGCTGGCGGCCTTGGAAGGACCGCCCCCAGTCGGTCCAGGGACGCGTCGGCTGTGAACGTGTCGAGAAAGGCTTCGCTATCACCCGCATTTGTGGCCTCGATAAAGCGGCGGATGGGCTCGGGCGTGGTCATCAATCGAGCCGGTGCATCAGATCGTCATCCAGCCAGCGGCCGAAGAAATAGACCAGTTGCTTGTGCCACCATGGCCAGTCATGACTGACATCGCCGCCCCAATAGTCGACCCAGGCGGGAATGGATTTGTCGCGCAGGATCTGTTCCAGCCTGCGGGTCTCGACCAGCATCCGCTCTTCCCAGGCGCCCTGCCCGCAGCAGAAGATCATCCTCAGCGACTTCAGCCGGGCAAGCAGTTTTGGGTCTACGATGCCGGGCAGATAGTCGAGCGGCGAATTGTAGAAGATATCACCTTCCAGCGCCTTGCCGAAGAAGTCGCCCGCCGAATAGACGCCCGACAGCGCGATGACGCCGCTGGCGAGTTCGGGAAAGCGAAAGACGAAATTCGAGGAATGGTAACCGCCCATCGAGCAGCCGGTGAACAGCGGCTTCAGCTTGCGCCCGCCATTGGCTTGCTCGGCGGTCGCCAGAAACTCCGGCAGCGCCTCCTCGCGCACATATCGGAAATAAGCCTCGTGGCGACCGATGCGGTGGGTGGCGCCGGCATGCTTGTTGAAGAACGATTCCGAATCGACGCCGTCGACCGCAAACAGCTGGATGCGGCCGGTATCGATAAATTCGGAAAGCGTCCCAACCCCGCCGGAATCCTCGAACTGGTAGAACCGCCCCTGCGAGGTCGGGAACACCACCACCGGCCGGCCGGCATGGCCGTAGCGCTTGTATTCCATGTCGCGGCCGAGATTGCGGGCGAAATGCTTGTGATAGGAGATGTCCATCGCGTTCAAGCCTTTTCCGCGTGGATGTAGGCGACGGCCGCGCGCAGTGCTGCTTCGTCTTTCGAGCGCATCTGGTAGGCGTAATTTCCCATGGCGCGGCTGAAAACCTCTTCAATTGGCTGATGATGGACGATCTTGTCGCGATGCGCGGCTATCACGTCCTCATGGCTGTGCAAATAGTCGAGGCGCCGCTTGCGGCTGGCATAAGCGGTGAAATACTTGCCCTCATAAGGACCACCGGCGGCATCCTTCACCACCATGTCGGCCCAGGCCGCGTAGACGTCGATGTCGAACGTGTAGTTGATCGCATCGGTCATCCAGGCGCCGGGCGGCCGCATGTTGACCTCAAGCGCGATGACGCGGTCGTCCTTGGTTTCGAACAGCTCGATGTGGAAGAAGCGTTCGCGCACGTCGAACGCTTTGAGGATCTTGCGGCCGGCCTCTTCGATCGCCGGTCGGACCTTGGGAAAGCAGGTGTAGCTCATGTGGCGATCCTTGTTGACCACTTCCATGATGCTCTGGTCGTAGCGGTGGCTGGCCGCCAGCACCACCTCGCCGTCACGGTTGACCAGCCCATCGAAGGTCACAACCAGCCCCTCGATGAACTGCTCCATGACGAAGGTCACGTCCTCGGGCTTGTCTCTGAAAAACTGGTCAAGTTCCCTGGCGTTGGAAATCTTGAAGGTGTTCGAGGCGCCGGAACCGGAATCGGGCTTCACCACCACGGGATAGCCGACGCGGCGGATGAAGGTCATGGCGCCGGCCCGGTCGGAGCATTTGCGCTGGGCGATGGTGTCGACGCCGCTCTTGCGAAAGAATGCACGCATGCGGCTCTTGCGCTTCAAATTCTTCACGAAATCGAGCTTGGTGCCGTAGATGTTGAAGTCCGTGCGGATATTGGCCTCCAGCTCCAGCCAATGTTCGTTGAGTGACTCGAAGCGCTCGATCCGGCCCCATTTGTGGATGAAATGACCCATCGCCCGGAACACCGGATCGTAGTCCTCCATGTCGGCGATGCGGTAATATTCCGACAGGGCCGCCTTCAGCTTGCCGTCCAGCGCCTCATAAGGCGCATCGCCAATGCCCAGCACCGTAGCGCCGGCCTTTTTCAGCCGGTCGCAGAAATCGGCGCCGTTGGCGGGAAAATGCGGCGAGAAGAAAACAAAATTCACGGATGACCCCTCCGACGGCGAAGCATTGCGGCCCCGGCTACACGCAAGTCTGGCGCATTTGCCGCGCATGGGGAAGAGTGCTCGCGAGTGGTGGAATGGCAGCCCACTTGCCTGTCCATGGCGGCTCCTGTATGAACCCCGCCATGAACACGCGCGTCTCCTCCGTCGCTTCCCGTCCGACCGGCTTTGCCGGCGAGACCGTGCGCGCGCTGGCATCGACCCTGCTTCTTCTCGGCCTTATCGGCGATCGCCGGGTTCGCTGAAGGAGCGCCCGGCGGTCGAACCGCCGCTTACGCGCACGCTCCTTGGCCAGTTCAGAAATTGGCAATTCACATCAAGCGAACGAAAATCTGATAAGGCGCTGCTCGCCCTGGAATCCGTCCGAAGACCGATCCGCGAGCCGCCGGGAGAACAAGACGATGAACGCACGAGAAGACATCCGCGCCGGCGAAGCCGAAAGCGTAAAACGCGCGGCCGGCCACATGCCGGGCGCGGCCCGAAAATACCAGCCCTACCCGACGGTCGGTCTCACCGACCGCACCTGGCCCAACAAGGTCATCGACAAGGCACCGGTCTGGTGCTCGGTCGATTTGCGCGACGGCAACCAGGCGCTGATCGATCCGATGGGTCATGAGCGCAAGGCGCGCATGTTCGCCCTGCTGCTCGACATGGGTTTCAAGGAGATTGAGATAGGTTTCCCCTCGGCCTCGCAGACCGATTTCGATTTCGCCCGCTGGTGCATCGAGGAAGGCAATGTGCCGGCTGATGTTTCGCTACAGGTGCTGGTGCAGTGCCGTCCCGAACTCATCACCCGCACCTTCGAATCTCTGAAGGGCGCCACCAACCCGATCGTGCATTTCTACAATTCGACCAGCGAGTTGCAGCGTCGCGTCGTCTTCGAGAAGGATGTCGGCGGTATCAAGCGCATCGCCACCGACGCGGCCAAGATGATCACCGACATGGCGGCCAAGGCCGGCGGCGGTTATCGCTTCGAATATTCGCCGGAGAGCTTTACCGGCACCGAACTCGACGTGGCGCTGGAGATCTGCAACGCCGTCACCGAGATCGTCAGGCCGACGCCCGACAACAAGCTGATCATCAACCTGCCCTCGACGGTCGAGATGTCGACGCCCAACATCTACGCCGACCGTATCGAGTGGATGTGCCGTAACCTCGACAACCGTGAAAACTTGTTGATCTCGCTGCATCCCCACAATGACCGCGGCACCGGCATCGCCACCACCGAGCTCGGCCTGATGGCGGGTGCGGACCGCGTCGAAGGCACGCTGTTCGGCAATGGCGAGCGCACCGGCAATGTCGACATCGTGACGCTGGCGCTCAACATGTACACGCAAGGCGTCGATCCCCATCTGGATTGCTCGGACATCAACCGGATGAAGGACGTCTACGAATATTCCAACCAGCTGAAGATATCCGAACGCCATCCTTATGTCGGTGAACTGGTCTACACCGCCTTTTCCGGCTCGCACCAGGACGCCATCAACAAGGGCATGAAGGCCTTGAAGAAGGCCAACACGCCGGTCTGGGAAGTGCCCTATCTGCCGATCGATCCGGCCGATGTCGGGCGCAGCTACGAGGCGATCATCCGCATCAACTCACAGTCAGGCAAAGGCGGCATCGCCTATGTACTGCAGGCCGATTACGGCCTCAATCTGCCGCGCAACCTGCAGATCGAGTTCAGCCAGGAGATCCAGGCGATCACCGACGCCGAAGGCAAGGAAGTGCCGGCAAAACGCATCCATGACCGCTTTATCGAAACCTATGTCGACCAGCCCGGCGCACGACTGAAGTTCCTCGACCATCACACCTATCCCGATACCGAGAAAAAGGGCCGGCGCGTGGTCGAGGCGGTGATCCTCGACAACGGCAAGGAGACGACCATCGCCGGCTCCGGCACCGGCCCGATCGACGGCTTCGTCGATGCGCTGTCGCGTCATGTTGGCGTCGACATGTCGGTGCTTGATTATTCCGAACATTCGCTCCAGCGCGGCTCGAACGCCTCGGCGATTTCCTATGTCGAGATGGAATATCCCGGCGGCAAGCTGTTCGGCGCCGGCATCAACACCAACATCGTCGCCGCCTCGCTGGAAGCCGTTGTTTCGGCCGCCAACCGGATAATCGGCCGCAAGGCCGGCTGATATTTTCCCGGGCGCCGAATGTCCGGTCTTTTGTGTCAACCACCGGCAACTATCCGGTGTGTTACGCGATCGCATAACATAAGCATGCTTGTATGGAAGTGCAGGCTCTATATGATTGCGCCTCAACCTGTGCCGACTTCGAGAGGATCGACACTTGCAGCATGCCACGCCTGCCGCCCCCGCAGTGCGCGAGACACTGGAGCGACTGCTCGCCAGCGAAACGTTCGGACGTTCCGAGCGCGCGCGCAAGTTGCTGCGCTATCTTGTTGAGCGCGAGCAGGCCGGCGAAGCCGACAGGCTCAAGGGTTTCTCCATCGCCATGGACGTCTTCGGCAAGGACGGCGATTTCGATTCGTCGACCGACGCCGTTGTCCGGGTGCAGGCAGGCCGGCTGCGCGAACTTCTCCAGCATTATTTCGCCAATGAAGGCATAGCCGAACCGGTTCGCATTGCCATTCCGCGCGGCGGCTACGTGCCGTCCTATGAGCTCAACGCCATACGCCTGCCGGTTGGGCAGGAGCCGCTTGCGGCGGCGGTAGCCGCCTTGCCCGGATCGCCCGACCAGGCGGCTCTTGACGCCGTTCCCGCTGCCGCGACAGCTTCGGGGGTTACAGAACCTGGGCCTTCGCTGGCGCGCCATCTCCAGTTCTTCTGGGTCGCCATGACGCTGGTCATTCTCATGCTGGGCGTGCTCATCCTGCGCCAGGGCAGCGGCGCATTGCTTGCCAGCAGCGATCCTACCGCGGTGGTCGAGACCGCGGGCGTAACGAGCAGCATCGCATCGCCGTCGATGGAGGCCCTGCCCCTCGTCTACATCGCGGTGAAGGCCACCGGCCCCGAGGCCGGCCGCGTCGCCGCTTCGCTGCGCGCCGGCCTTGCCGGTTTCGACACGATCGACTTCATCGGCCGCGACGCCGACAGCAAGCGCGATCCGAGCACCGACCCGACCAGCTTCGTTTTCGATGTCCTGCCGGGACCAATGGCAGGTGACGTGACGCTCGAACTGCAGAGCGTGGCGACCGGCCGCGTGCTTTTGTCCCGCAGTCTGACGGCCGCCGACAGCGCACCTGGCACCGTCGAGGATCGTATCGCCGCCATCCTCAGCTCGACCGTTCCCGCCTCCGGCCCGCTCTACAGCTACATCGAACAGAACGGCATTCAGACCGGGCTGACGAGCTGCCTGATCCTCAACGACAGATACTATCTCGACCAGAGCACCAGGACGCACGAGGCCGCCTATCGCTGCCTGGACAACCTCGCCGGCCAGGGTGCGAAATCGTCGTTGGTCTATTCGGAACTGGCCTCCCTGACCCTTGAGGCCGCCACCGATCATTACGCCTATCCGCCTGGCGCGACGGTCGAACAAGCAATGTCCTTCGCCCATCGCGCCATCCAGATGGGACCGACCAGCCCCTATGCGCACCGCGCCTATGGCTACCTCAATTCGCGCCTCGGCAACACCGAGGAATCGATCCGCTGGATGCGCAAGGCCTATGAGCTCAACCCCTACGACCTCGGCATGGCTGCCGCTTACGGCTATGGCCTGATCTTTGCCGGCAAATATGCCGAGGGAACACCCATCCTGACCCATGCCGTCGAGACGTTCAGCGGCCATCCGACATGGTGGGATTTTGGGCTTTTCGCCGGGCAATTCATGCTGGGCGACATGAACAAGGCCGCGATAGCCAGCGAGTCGCTGCGCACGACGGCGATGAAATCGCATTATCTGGCGGCGCGGCTGATCGGCGCCAAGGCTGCCGGCCGCGAACAGCTGGCAGCCAAGCTTCTGGATGAGCTGACCACCAAATTCCCGAAATTCGCCGCCGATCCGCGCGCGGCCTTCGCTGAGCGCAAATATCCCGCCGATCTGACCGACCGGCTGGTTGAGGCGCTGCGCGCCGCGGGCCTCGGCAACGCCAGCTAGTCTTTCCGGATCGCGAAAACTTTACTGGCCATCGGTCTGGACTGGGAGCAATCCAGCCTCGATTCGAATTTCCTCTCCAGTCTTGCAATAATCCCACATTTTCATGGTCTCATCCCTCTATGTTGCCGAGCGGGGCGCCGGGCCGAAGACGGTCGTCCTGCTGCATGGCTTCGGTGGTTGCCATGATATCTGGCGCGAGGTGACCGCGTCGCTAGGGCCCGATGTCAGGACCTTGGCCTACGATCTTCCGGGACACGGACTGTCTCTCGAATTTCCTGGCAGCGGCCCGGCCAAAACAGCGGCGCGAGCGGTTCTCGTCGATATCGCCGCACGCGGGATAGCAAGGGTGCATGTCGCCGGTCATTCGATGGGCGGCGCGGTCGCCTCCCTGATGGCGCTTGCCGAGCCTGAAAGGATAGGCTCGCTGACGCTTCTGGCGCCGGGCGGTGTTGGCCCCGAGATCAACGGACCGCTGTTGCGCCGCTACGCCGCGGCCGCCGACAGACGGGAAATCCGCGCCTGCCTTGCCGCCATGTCGGGACCGCGAAGCCCGCCGCCCGAACGCATCGTTGGCGTCCTGGCGGACCTACGCCGTCGCCCCGGCCAGTTGCGCAAGCTGATTGAGATATCGGCCGTCATGACCAGGAACGAGCGGCAGGGGGTCATACCCCGCGAACAGCTGGACACCCTCGACATGCCGGTGATGGTGGTTTGGGGAACGGACGATCCGGTGCTGCCCTTTACCCAGGCTGATTGTCTGCCGGCGCATTTTCATATTCATCACGTGCTCGATGCCGGCCATATGCTGGTCGAGGAAGTGCCTGATGTGGTCGCCCAGGCCGTGCGCCGAAACATGGCACGCCGCGGCAGGCGCCTGCGTCCGACATTCGAGGCCGCGGCGAGCTAACTTACTTGCGCCCCGCATCTCGCCAGTGCATTTTGCCGCCGCCTGTGTTAACTCGAAATTAACCATATCAGCGAGGCGACGCCGATGAAGGACACTGGCGAAAACATCACCCCCATCGACACCTCCCGCAAACTGTCCGACGCCGTTCGCGATGTGAAAAATGCCTTCGCCGATCGCGACGATGTCGTGGTCGACATGCGCGAGGCGCACCGGATGCGGCTTGATCTGCTCGCCGCCGAGCTCGCCCCGGTCTTTGCCGACGTGCCCGCCGACATGGACAATTTCGACTTCGTCGTCTCCTCCGGCCTGCAGCCCCGCCTGTGGATCGACGCCATCAGCCATGTCGCCATGGGGCGCGACCGCCGCACCTACCGCTTTCTCAGGGATACCCGCATCGGCCGCGTCGTGCTCGCCGAATCGACCGATATGAAACCGGTCGCCGATCAGGTCACGCGCTATGTGGCGGAGCGTATCGTCGAGCGTCAGCGCATGATGGAGGGCGGTGTCGAGCCGGCCGTCGCCGACCTGAAACGCGCCGCCGTGCCGGAAGCTGAGCCGCCCTTGCAAGCAGCCGTGCCCCGCAGGGGCTGGTCGACGTTCCTTTCCGGTCTCGGCTTGGTCGCCGCCGGCGCGCTTGTTGGCCTGGCGGTGGCGGCCGCGCTGTTTTGGGATCGCCTGATGGCGATGAAGATCAGCTTCTGATCAACGATCTGGAGGCCTCGGTGTCTGCGCGCCGAGTTCAATGACCTGCAGGTCCGATGGCGGCAAGGCCGGCCCGGTCAGGCCGCGCCGCGTCAGGCGAATCAGCCAATTGCCCTTCTCCCCGTCAATATCGAGCAGATTGTACTGTGCCGCCGGGTTCTTGCTGCCTGGCGACTGCCCGGCGGCGGCGACGCCGACGACCGGAATCCTGGCGCCGCGCCCGCCGATGAAGAACAGCGACGGCAGATGCGAATGGCCGTGCAGCACGAGTTCGGCGCCATGCCTATGAACGGTCTTGTGGAAGCGGGAGATGCCGAACAGGCGCTTTTGCTGGGCGACGGCGCCGCGCACCGGCGGATGATGGATCATGATCACCCGCAACAGGCCGCGTTTGTTCGTTGCGTCGAGCACTGTCGCCAGCCTTTGCGCCTGACCTTCGAGGAAGAAGCCGTTGGCCATGAACGGCGCCGTGGCGCGCGCCGTCGAAACGCCGATCAGCGCGACATTGCCGCGTACGCGCAGATAGGGAAAAGCGTTGCGGTCGATCGGCGCAGTCACGCCGTCGCCGCTCATCCACGCCGCCCAGGAGCGGCAGACCTTGTCGAAGGCGCCCGGCACATAGGCGTCGTGGTTGCCCGGCACCACCGAGACATCCTCCGGCGAACCCAGCGTCTCAAGCCAGTGCTTGGCCATCTCGANGTCGTGGTTGCCCGGCACCACCGAGACATCCTCCGGCGAACCCAGCGTCTCAAGCCAGTGCTTGGCCATCTCGATCTCGCCGTCGAGCGCCAGATTGACCAGATCGCCGGTAACGGTGAGGTGGTCGGGTGTGCTCGCCTTCATGTCGGCGACGATGGTGTCGATGACGGCATCGTGCATATGGCGGCGGCGGTTGCGCTGCCAGTTGACGTAGCCGACGACGCGCTTGGACGCGAGTTCGCGATAGGTTACACCGGGAAGCGGCCCCAGATGGACATCGGAAATATGCGCGAGCCTGAACATCCTTCCTTCATAGGCGACGCGCTCCCCGCTTTCCACTCACTGTTTCCTGCCCATCCACGGTTTCGCTAGTCATGGCTATATCGGACCCGGAGCAGGCGTTTCGCCAGACCGGCTGGGCAGGCCTCAGGGCAAGGCTGTTCCATCTCTATTTCCTGCTGCGGCGGCCGATGACGCTGGGCGTGCGCGGCCTGATCCACGATCGCGCCTCGAACACTGTCTTCCTCATCCGCCACACCTACGTTCCCGGCTGGCAATTGCCGGGCGGGGGCGTCGAAGTCGGCGAGACGCTCGGTGAGGCGCTGGTGCGCGAACTGGCCGAGGAAGGCAACATCGCGCTGACAGCCCAGCCGGTGCTGAAATCGATGCATTTCAACCGCCGCTCCAGCCGCCGCGACCATGTCGGCCTCTATCTCATCGAAACCTTCAACCAGACCGCGCCGAAACTGCCGGACCACGAGATCGCCGAAGCAGGCTTCTTTCCGCTCGACCGCTTGCCGCATGGCACGACGCCGGCGACGCTGCGGCGGCTTGCCGAGGTTTTTGAAGGCGAGCCGGTATCGCCGTACTGGTAGGCTGTCAACCCGATGCTCACGCCGCCTGCCTGAACCGCGCCCGGTCGTGCGGCGCGCCATAGTCGAGCCCAGGCCCGACCGGCACGATGCGCGTCGGGTTGATGCTCTCGTGGCTGCCGTAATAGTGCATTTTGATGTGGTGCAGGTTCACCGTGCCGGCGATACCGGGCACCTGGTAGAGGTCGCGCAGATAGTTCGAAAGGTTCGGATAGTCGGCGATGCGGCGCAGATTGCATTTGAAATGGCCGACATAGACCGGGTCGAAACGCACCAGCGTGGTGAACAGCCGCCAGTCGGCCTCGGTGATACGCTCGCCAGTGAGATAGCGCTGTTTTGACAGTCGGCCCTCCAGCGTGTCGAGCGCCGCGAACAGCTCGCCGAACGCCTCTTCATAGGCCGCTTGCGTGGTGGCAAAGCCGGCGCGGTAGACGCCGTTGTTGACGGCTGGAAAGACCAGCGCATTGACCTTGTCGATCTCGCCGCGCAGGCCTGGCGGATAGGAATCGAGAGCGGCATCGCCCCACTCGTCGAAGGCCGAATTGAGCATGCGGATGATTTCGGCGGATTCGTTGGAGACGATGGTCTCTTCCTTCTTGTCCCACAGCACCGGCACCGAAACCCGGCCCGAATAGGCTGGATCGGCCTTGGTGTAGATTTGGTGCAGGAAGTCGAGGCCGTAGAGCGTGTCGCCGGTGGCGCCATCCTCGGCCAAAAACGTCCAGCCCTCAGCACCGAGGAAATGATGCACGACTGAAACCGGGATGATGTCTTCTAGCTTCTTCAGCGCGCGAAAGATCAGCGTGCGGTGCGCCCACGGACAGGCGAGCGAGACATAAAGATGGTAGCGTCCGGGCTCGGCCTTGAAGCCGCGCGTACGACCTTGCGCCGGCGCGCCGTCGCGCGTGATCCAGTCACGCCACTGCGTCTCGGCGCGGATGAACCTGCCGCTGCTATCGACATTGGCCGGACGGTCCTGCCATTTGCCTTCGACCAGCAATCCCATACGAAATCTCCTTGCGTGCCTTGGCCAATGTAGTCGCAAGGCGGCAATGTCGAAGCCGTCATCTGCTGAACAGAGCGTCACTCGTATGAAACGCCGGATGAAAACAGCCGATTGCAGCCGCCGGAAATTGATGCTAGCGGACACTCCGCATGTTCGATCTTGGCTTGATCCGGTTTGACCGACGACGAAAGGGCGCCCGCGCTTAGAAAGCGCTGACTGGCGAACGCTGCCGCTTGCAGCAACCTTTCCTCTTTATCGGACCGCGAAGACCATGAGCCTTGCCGACGTGAAATACCTGCCGGAAACTCCGGCGCATGATCCCGAAATCGAAGCCATCAACGACGAAGCCTTTGGTCCGGGCCGTTTCGTGCTGGCCGCCTACAAGATCCGCGAGACCGGCGGCCACGAGCGCTCGCTATCCTTTGTCGCCATGGATGGCGACATTGTCATTGCTTCGGTGCGCATGACCCGCATCGCCGCCGGCGCCGGACGCGCGCTGATGCTGGGGCCGCTCGCCGTGCGGCCCGCCTTCAAGAATCTCGGTATCGGCCGCCGGCTCGTGGCGATCGCGCTGGAGGCGGCCGCCAAGGCCGGCGCGCCGGCGGTGATCCTTGTCGGCGACGAGCCTTATTACGGCCCGCTCGGCTTCAGAAAGATCCCCCGCGGCCAGATCTCCATGCCGCGCCCGGTCGACCTCGACCGGCTGCTGTCGCACGAGATCGTGCCCGGTGCCGTGGCGCGGCTCTCCGGCGAGGTCGGCCATGCCAGCCTTGCCAGGATCGCGGAGCAGGCACCAGTGATGGCCTGAGCTCCAGGATCGGTCGCGGCACCGGTCGCGATGGATCCCCATTGGTCAGGTTGCACCATGGCGGCGACCTCCGTAGCATGACCCGGACAGCACGGAGCACGCCGCATGAACCCTAACCGCCAGATTGCGATCGTAACCGGCGGCGGCTCCGGCCTCGGCGAGGCAACCGCCCGCGCGCTGGCCGACAAGGGCGCGCGCGTCGCCATTTTCGATATCGGCATCGACCGGGCATCGAAGGTGGCGGGCGACATTGGCGGCGCCGCCATCCAGTGCGATGTGAGCAGCGCCGACAGCGGTGCGGTCGCGGTCGCCGAGGTGGAAAAGAGACTTGGGCCAGCGCGCATCCTGGTCAATTGCGCGGGCATTGCCATCGGCGTGAAGACGATCGGCAAGGATGGTCCGCATCCGCTCGACCAGTACCGCAAGGTGATCGAGATCAATTTGATCGGCACCTTCAACATGATCCGACTCGTCGCCGACCGTGCCGCCAAACTCGAACCGCTGCAGGGCGGCGAGCGCGGCGTCATCGTCAACACCGCGTCGGTGGCCGCTTATGATGGCCAGATCGGCCAGGCCGCCTATGCCGCATCCAAGGGCGGCGTCGTCGGCATGACGCTGCCGGTTGCCCGCGACCTGGCGCGCTCCGGCATTCGCGTCTGCACCATCGCGCCCGGCATCTTCAAGACGCCAATGATGGCCGGCATGCCGCAGGAGGTGCAGGATTCGCTCGGCGCGGCCGTGCCCTTCCCGTCCCGCCTCGGCGAGCCGTCCGAATATGCCGCGCTCGCCCTGCATATCGTCGAAAACCAGATGCTCAACGGCGAAACCATCCGCCTCGATGGGGCAATCCGCATGGCGCCGAAATAGACGGCCATGGCGGCCGGCGCAGTGAAGACCGGTCCGCTGGCCGGCCTGAAAGTCATCGAGATGGCCGGGCTCGGCCCGGTGCCGCTGGCCGGGCTGATGCTGTCGGACATGGGCGCCGAGGTGCTGCGCATCGAGCGCACCGGTTCGGACCAACCCCTGCTGCCGCTCTCCGATGCGTACAATCTCGACCGTCACGGCCGCTCCATCCTGCGCGTCGACCTCAAGCAGGCCAAAGGAACGGAACTGCTGCTGCGCCTTGCCGAAAAGGCCGATCTGTTTGTCGAAGGCTTTCGCCCCGGTGTGATGGAGCGGCTTGGTCTCGGCCCGGATGCTGCATTGGCGCGCAATCCGGCGCTGATTTACGGCCGCATGACCGGCTTCGGCCAGGACGGGCCGCTCGCAGGTCGCGCCGGCCACGACATCACCTACCTCGCCTATTCCGGTGTGTTGCATGCCATAGGCCGGGAGGAAGGCCGGCCGGTGCCGCCGCTGAATCTGATCGCCGACAATGGCGGCGGCGCCATGATGCTGATCGCCGGGGTGCTTGCAGCGCTGTTCGAGCGCTCGCGCTCCGGCAAAGGCCAGGTGATCGACGCGGCGATGGTCGAGGGCGCTTCGATGCTGGTGGCCCCCATACACGCCTTCATGTCGGCAGGTCTGTGGAGCGACCGGCGCGGCGCCAACCTGCTCGATTCCGGTGCGCCCTTCTACGACACCTATGAGACGGCGGACGCACGCCACGTTGCGGTCGGCTGCCTTGAGCCGCGCTTCTTCGCCGCATTCGCAAAGCTGCTGCCGCTCGGCGAGGATTTTGTCCGCGGCCAATACGACAAGGCGTTGTGGCCGGACATGCGCGCGGCCATTGCCGACCGGTTCCGGCAGAAGACACGCGACGACTGGGACGCGCTGTTTGCCGCAAGCGATGCCTGCGTGGCGCCGGTTCTGTCGCTGGCCGAAGCCAGGGATCATCCGCACAACCGGGCGCGTCACGCATTTGTGAAGGCCGGTGCGCTCGAGCGCCCCGCGCCCGCGCCACGCTTCTCGGCCTCGCAGCCGGCGCTTGCCGGCATGTCTGAAGATGACGATCAGCTGCCCCAGACTGTGCTGGCGCGCTTCGGCTTTTCGACAGCCGAGATCAAAGCGCTTGTCAAAGCCGGCATGATTGGCCAATAACTGGATTTAGAAAATCAACTTACCTGGTGGGCATTTTGGACCAGCCGAAGAAGGACGTCATTCGCGCGACGGACGCCGAGGCGATCAGGCTGGCCGCAACGCTGATCCGCAGCGCCCGTTTCGGCGCCCTCGCGGTGATCGAGCCTTCGACCGGCGCACCGCTGGCCTCCAGGGTCGGAGTCGCCACCGACATCGATGGCACGCCTCTGATCCTTGTCTCGGCGCTGTCAGCCCATACCGGCGCCATCCTTGCCGAGCCGCGCTGCTCGCTGCTTGTCGGCGAACCCGGCAAGGGCGATCCGCTGGCGCATCCCAGGATAACACTGGTCTGCCGGGCGCAGCCGCTGGAACGCGGGTCGAGCGCGCATGCCCGCGCCGAGCGGCGCTATCTCAACCGCAATCCCAAGGCAAAGCTCTATGCCGGGCTCGGCGATTTCTCGATCTTTCGCCTCGAGCCGGAGCGCGCCAGCCTGAATGGCGGCTACGGTAAGGCCTACCTGCTCGACCGTGCCGATCTCATCACCGAGGGGTTGATCGTCGACGAGCTGGCCGCCAGCGAACAATCCGCTCTCGACCACATGAATGCCGACCATCTCGACGCCATCGCCGTCTATGCCCATCATTTCGCCAGGGTTGAAGGTGATGGTTGGACCATGACCGGCTTCGATGCCGATGGCATGGACCTGGCATCGGGCGACACCGTTTGCAGGGTCTATTTTCCGCAGCCATTGAAGACCGCGCGCGACCTGCGGCCGGTTCTGGTCGACATGGCCAAAGCCGGTCGTGCGCCAGCTACGCAAGGATAATCGTCATGAATCAAAAGCACGTCTTGAGATTTGGGCGAAATGATCTACGATTCAGGCGACGCTGAATCAGCAGCGTGATCCATAGCTGAATTATAGCAGCCAACGCTATTTGCCCCCATAGCGTTTGGATGAGCAGGAAAACATGGGGCATCGATGGTCTCGACCAAACTAATCGCCAATGCCGAATCGGCGGCGACATTTCTGACCCTTATGGGCAACGAAAAGCGGCTCTTGATCATGAGCTATCTGGCCGACGGTGAAATGTCGGTCGGCGCCATCGCCGAAAAGGTGATGCTCAGCCAGTCCGCTTTGTCGCAACATCTGGCCAAGCTCAGGGCGCTCGATCTTGTCGAGACCCGCCGCGACCGGCAGATGATCTACTATTCCTGCAAGTCCGAAGCGGTGCGCGAACTGTTGCGCATGCTGGACGGCATTTTCGGGATAGGCGACTTGTCCCAGATGGCAACGCGTCTGCGCCGCGCCGGGACTTGACCTGCAGGGCTTGACTGGCGACTCCGATCGCTCCTTACCTCGCTGACGATTTTTCGCCGGCCGAGGTATTGATGGATCCGATCCAGATCGACGACGCGCGCGATCCGCGGGTCGCCGCCTATCTCGACATCCGCGAGCGCGATCTCACCGGCCGCCATGGCCGGTTCGTTGCCGAAGGCAAGGTGGTGCTGGACGTCCTGCTGTCAGCCGGACGCTTTGCTGCGGAGTCGGTCCTGGTCCTCGAAAACCGGCTGGCCGGGCTCGACGACATCCTGCGCAAGGCCCCTGCCGACCTGCCGGTCTACGTTGCGGCAAGCGCCGTCATGGACAGGATCGCCGGCTTCCACGTGCATCGCGGTATATTGGCGATCGGCAGCAAGGGCACGCCACAGCCCGCCGAGGCCTTGCTCGACACCTTGCCTGCCGAAGCGTTGATCGTCGTTCTCATCGGCATCGCCAACCATGACAATATCGGATCGATCTTCCGCAATGCCGCCGCCTTCGGCGCCGATGCCGTCTTCGTCGACGCCACCTGTTGCGACCCACTGTATCGCAAGGCGATCCGCGTCTCCGTCGGCGCCGCGTTGAAGGTGCCCTTTGCGTCCTTCGGCGACACTGAAGCTTTCATCGCGAAGCTCGGCGAGTTGGGCTTCGGCCAGGTCGCTTTGTCGCCGCGTGGTGAGGCTGACATTCGTGATGCCGCGCGACCGAAACGACTGGCGCTCTATCTCGGCACCGAAGGCGAGGGCCTCCCGGAGAGCCTGCTTGCCCGCCTGCGGACGGTGCGGATCGCGATGTCGGAAGGGTTCGACAGCCTGAATGTTGCTGCCGCGTCAGCCATTGCGCTGCACCATTTTTCGCCCTGATAGGCGTAGTCAGGCAATTCCAAGCCGGGGCTTGAAACTCAGCTCGGCAAATCTGCCTTCTGCAACGCCCGCACGCGATCGGCCAGGCTGGTGGTTCCTGACCGCGTTTCCTGCGGCGCCGCCAGCGCCTTGGCGATCGGTGAATCGGGTCCTTCGAGCTTGGCCGTCAAATGGACGACCTCAGCCGCCAGATTGTTCATCTGTTCGCGCAAGGCAGAACCGGCATCATTGCCATTGCCGGGGCCATTCCCGGGCTTCGCGGATCCAGAACCGCCAAGCTCCGCCTTCATCCGCTTGTTTTCGCGGGCCAGCGTCGTCAGCCTGGCTTCGAGCCGCTCTCGGTCGCCTTCGAGCTTGGCGAGCGTCTTGTCGATGTCCTCGTTCCTGGCGCGGGCACTGTCTTGCGCACCAACCAGGCCAGCAGCCACGGCGCCTCCTGTAGCCTCGCCCTTCACCCGCTCGCGAAGCCGGGCCAGTTCCTTTTCGCGGCGATCGAGCTTGTCCTCGCGATCGGCAAGCGTGGCGAGCAGGCGCTCGAGCTTTCTGTCGAGGTCGGCGGTTCTTTTCTTTTCGGCCTTCAAGGCATCGCGCGTGGCCTTGCCTTCGGCGACGACTTCCTGATGGCGCTTGTCGGCCTCCTTCCGCTGGCCGCGCAGCACTGAAATGTCGTTGGCAAGTTTTTCCAGCTCGGATTCGCGAGCCACCAGTTCGATCTGACGATTGCTGGAGGAGAAGGACGCGTCGTCGTACATATGTTCGAGCTTTTCCAGCTCGAGCGCGCGCTTTTCCATCATGCGCTCTGTTTGTGCAAGCCTGTCCGACAGCTGTTGTATCTGCTGCTCGCGATGCAGCAGCAATTCGTTTTTTTCCCCGAGCTCCGAAAGCGCCTGCTTCTTGTCCTTGCGCTCGACCGCCAGGCCCTTCAGCGCCTCGCGGCCGCGATTGATTTCGACGAGTTGCTCATTCGCCTGCTCACGCAGCGTCTTGATGCTGATTTCGAGCCGGCGCGTCGTCATGGCGAACTCGGCCCGCAAGCTGTCCTTGTCGGCCTGGATCTCGGCCAGCGTTCGCGGCACCGACGCCTCGACACGCTTGCGTGTCAGCGCGACCGCCCGCCGCCAGATGGCCGGCGCGACCAGCAGCGCCAGAAAGCCTGCGCACAGAAAGCCGAGGGCGAAGAACAGGATCGACTGAACCAAGGTGACTACCCGTTACGGGCGGGCCGCTATCCGGCAACCGCCAAGTCTGGACTTTGCCATGTTCGCATGACGCAAATCCAGCGCTGCGGCAAGGGTTTGCCGCAGCTGCACCGGGTCAGAATCTGTTGATCGGGTCGAAGTGTGGTCGGAATCGCTCAGAAAGGATTCCAGGTCGGCCTCTGCGTCAGCTTCAGATAGCCGAGATTGACGCCAAGCCGCGCGCCGACGCCGGTGCGGATCGGCACCAGCAGCACCCTGTTGTTCTGCAGCACGTTGAAGCCGACGCCGGCCACGACATAGGCCGAACCGGCAACGCCGCCGAACCGATTGTAGAGATTGCTGACGTCGTCGAGGTTATAGACGAGCATCATCACCCGCGATCCCTCGCCGCCGAAATCCCAACCGAGCGAAGGCCCTTGCCAGAACACCTTATGGTCGCCGGCATTCTTGGTGTAGAGCGTACCTTCGCCATAGGTCAGGCCGCCAATCAGCGCGCCGGATCCCTCTTCGCCGAGCAGATAGCCATTGGGCAGGCCGTAGGAGGCAAAAATCTTCTCGACGACGGTTGCGAGACCGCCCGACGTCGCGCCGAAGAACTTGTGACCGGAATCGACGATCTCCTGAGCGGTGTATTCCTGTGCCCGCGACGCAGAGGTTGAGAAAGCGAGAGCGCCCATGAGGGCAATCGCCATGAAGAAGACGCGGACAAACGTCCGGTCGTAGAATCGGGAAACCATGCTTCCAATCTCCGTCAGGGAGCACTTTCGCCGACGCCTCGCACCCGTCCGGCTCTTTAGGCGGCCGTTAAGGATGACTGTTACGGGCAAACTATGCCGTAATCCTTTTTCAACCATTAACCTCCCACATGAACATGGCGGTTCGAAGGCTGTTTCTGACGGTCTGCGCGGGCTCCGATCCTGTGCAAAGATGCCGTTTTTCTCACAAGAATTGTGGATTGTTGCTGCACGCTCGGGCGCTGTGTATTCAGAATGCCTGGGGGGGAGAGAGCGTGATTCGGGTGGTGAGCGTGGCTGTCGGCCGCGCGGCCACCAGGATGTGAATTTTAGCAGGGATTTTTCGCCGATGGCTGAGCTTTTCTCTCTCTCCGCACCCGATCTCGCAGCGTTGTTGTGCAGCCGAGTCTGCCACGACATCATTTCGCCGGTCGGCGCCATCAACAACGGCCTTGAACTCCTGGACGAGGGCGGCGCCGACGAAGACGCCATGAAACTGATCCGGCAGAGCGCCAGAAACGCTTCGGCCCGCCTGCAATTCGCCCGCATCGCCTTCGGCGCCGCCGGTTCGGCGGGCATGATGATCGACACCGGCGATGCCGAGTCCGTCGCCATCGCCTTCCTGAAGAACGAGAAGCCGGAATTGATCTGGAACGGGGTTCGCGCCCTGCTGCCCAAGAACAAGGTCAAGCTGCTGCTCAATTTGCTGCTCGTCGCCAATGCCGCCATCCCGCGCGGTGGCAGATTGGTGGTCACGCTGGAAAACCTCGACACCGAGCCGCGCTTTGCGCTTGCCGCAAGCGGCCCGATGCTGCGCGTGCCGCCGAAATTCCTCGAGCTCCATTCCGGCAACAAGCCCGAGGAGCCTATCGACGCCCATACCGTCCAGCCCTACTACACGCTGCTGCTGGCGCGTGAGGCCAACATGACGATCTCGATTCACGCGACCGCCGAAGAGATCGTGCTGTCCGCGGCTTGAGCGAAGCCGTTCGGCAGGACGCCGAGCATCAAGAACAATCAAGTATCTTTTCCCGCTGATATTTGCGGCAATTCAGAACAGGCAAGTTTCATTGCCGGCAACGCCCCTGCAGAATGGGGCTGCAAACGACATGTTTGTAAAAACTTTACCTAACGGCTTTTCTGCTTCTTTACCAGATCGGCCTAGTGTGCATCCCGATACCCGGATGCCGCCGGTTCGCCCCATGGCAAAGAGGACCCGGAAATGAAGCGCTGCATGTTTGTCGACGATTCGAGCGTCATCAGAAAAGTTGCAAAACGGATTCTTGGCGGCTCCGACATGGTGGTGATCGAAGCGGCAACTGGACTTGATGCTGTCGAGATGTGCGCTGCCGAGATGCCTGATGTGATTGTCGTCGACGGCGCCCTGCCGGACATGCAAGCGGTCGACGTCATTCGCCAGGTTCGCGCCATGGAGAGCACGATCAAACCACAGATTCTGATCTCACTGGTCGAGGTCGACGTTGCCTCGATCATGAAGGCAAAGCGCGCCGGCGCCCAGGGTTATCTGTTGAAGCCGTTCAACCGGCCGCAACTGCTCGAACGTTTTCGTACCTTGAAGGTTGCCGCCTGATTCGGCTCGTTTTCGGCCAAAAAGGACAGCAAAAAACCCGGCCTGAGCCGGGTTTTTTGCATTGGTTCAATCGGATGGTGTTCGCTCAGGCGCTGACGCGGATGTCTTCCGGCTCGCGCAGCACATAGCCGCGACCCCAGACCGTCTCGATGTAGTTCTGGCCACCGGATGCTGCGTCGAGCTTCTTGCGCAGCTTGCAAATGAAGACGTCGATGATCTTCAGTTCCGGTTCGTCCATGCCGCCATAAAGGTGGTTGAGGAACATTTCCTTCGTCAGCGTGGTGCCCTTGCGCAGCGAGAGCAACTCCAGCATCTGGTATTCCTTGCCGGTCAGATGCACGCGCTGGCCGCCGACTTCGACGGTCTTGGCGTCGAGATTGACCACTAGGTCGCCGGTGGTGATGACCGACTGGGCATGGCCCTTGGAACGGCGCACGATGGCATGAATGCGGGCGACCAGCTCGTCCTTGTGGAACGGCTTGGTCATATAGTCGTCGGCGCCGAAGCCCAGGCCGCGCACCTTGTCCTCTATACCGGCCATGCCGGACAGGATCAGGATCGGCGTCTTCACCTTGGACAGGCGAAGTGTCCGCAAGACTTCGTAGCCGGACATATCGGGAAGGTTGAGGTCGAGAAGAATGATATCGTAATCATAAAGTTTACCGAGATCGACACCTTCTTCGCCGAGGTCGGTCGTGTAAACATTAAAACTTTCAGATTTGAGCATCAGCTCGATGCTCTGAGCGGTTGCACTGTCGTCTTCTATCAGCAGAACGCGCATTTCATTCCCCTTTTCTGCCGCCGGACCATGTCACGACCCATCCGGGACCGGAGCAGTGATTGCCTGAACAGAGGCTGCCATCGAATGGTTAACAAAACCTAATTCCGCACCAAGGACGGTACCAGATTTTTTAACCGCTTTCTACACCCTCTTGAATCTAATGATGAATCACAGAACCAAATCGCTAATGCTACACATTAATAAGTCGGACTAAGTGACTCAACGGACTCGCTGGCCGGCTTCCGCATCGGGAGCCGGAATTTTTACCCGGCCTTAAGTCCTCGCCCTTATGATTAACAATGCGCGTAAACGAATGGTTACCGCCGGCAAAAAACTTTAGGGATTTGTTTCCCATAGTTCGGGGAATGCCGGTGGATACGGGCGGCGCCAGGCCCTGGCGGGCGGATTGGACGATATGTGCAGGTGTGCGTTTCCGGGAGTACCGAATCATGAAGTCACGTGAAAACCTCGTTCGGCTGAAGCAATTTCAGGTGAATGAGAAGCGGCGGCAGCTGCTGCAGCTCGACATGATGATCGCCGAGTTCGAGCGCATGGCCGTTGAACTGGAGCTTCAGATCACCGCCGAGGAGAAGAAGGCCGGGATCACCGACATCAATCATTTTGCCTATCCGACCTTCGCCAAGGCGGCGCGTCTGCGCCGTGATAACCTCAGAAACTCTCAAAGCGACCTCGCCCAGCAGCGAAGCGCTGCCGAATCATTACTCGGCGAAGCTGAAGCGGAGCTTTCCAAGGCCGAGATGCTGGAATCGCGCGACACCAAGATCCGCGACGCGGAACTCGGCGGTCGCAGCGCCATGATCGGCTGACGGCAGGGTTTTAACCCGACCGGCGCCCCCTGACGCCGCGCTTTGCTTTGCGTGTAGCGCGCCAAAAGGCTCCGGCGCTGCTGACCTGGCCGCAAGGCGGCCGCAGCTTCAGGCCCGTGTCAAATCCCCGTCCTGGTTCGCCGCCGCCCTCGCCCGCGCTTGCTTGATGTCAGGCACATGCTCTTCCGACCAGGACCGTATCTGGGTGAGCAGCCCCGCCAGGTTCTGGCCAAGTTCGGTCAATTCATATTCGACCCGCGGCGGGATCACCGGAAAGATTTCGCGCCGCACAAGCCCGTCGCGCTCGAGGACGCGCAGCGTCTGCGTCAGCATTTTAGGCGTGATGCCTTCGAGCTTGCGCGCCAGTTCGCCGTTGCGCATCCGGCCACGGCGCAGCGCACAAACCGTCAGATAGACCCATTTGCTGGCCAGCATCTCGAGCACGGCGTGCGAAGGACACGTCCGCTGGAAGGCGTCATAGCCGGAGCCGCAATCATTATCACTATCCATAAAGTGCCTATATATGAAAAAGGTACATACTGGACAAGGGAATATTACTATCCAAATGATAGTGGCACAGAAACCCCAGCAGGAGCCTCACCCATGCGTGCCGTTGTCCAGAATTCCGTCGGCGGACCCGACGTCCTCGTCATCGCCGATCGCCCTGCGCCCTTGCCCAAGTCAGGCGAAGTGCTCGTGCGCGTGCATGCCGCCGGCATCAATCCGGTCGATGGCTCGGTGCGCGCCGGTTACTATCCTTTGCTGGGCGAACCGCCCTTCACTTTGGGCTGGGATATTTCAGGCACGGTCGAGGCGGTAGGCCCAGGCGTCGATGGAGGCCTCAAGGTCGGTGACGCCGTGTTCGGCATGCCGCATTTTCCCAAGCAGGCCGCAGCCTATGCGGAACTCGCTGTCACCCCGGCTGATGAAATCGCACCGAAGCCGCAAGGCATCGATCACTTTCATGCAGGCGCGCTGCCGCTGGCCGGCCTGACCGCCTGGCAAGGCCTTGTCCGCCATGGCGGCCTGAAGCGCGGCCAGCGCGTGCTGATCCATGCCGCGGCCGGCGGCGTCGGGCATCTGGCGGTGCAGATCGCCAAGGCGCACGGCGCTTATGTCATCGCCACCGCCAGCCCGAAGAAACTCGATTTCGTCCGCTCGCTCGGCGCCGATGAAGTGGTCGACTACACCAAGCGAGATTTCACCGCCGAGGTCAGCGACGTCGACCTGGTGCTGGAGCCGATGGGCGGCGACCATGCCGACCAATCGCTGACAGTCCTGAAGGACGGTGGCGCCCTGGTGTCGCTGCTCAATGTCCACGACACCACCCGAGCCAAGGCTGCTGCGCGTGGGATCCGCGTCGAGCGCATGTCCGTCGTGCCCGACCGTGAAGGCCTCGTCGAACTTGGCAAACTGGTCGATGCGGGAAAGCTTGCGGTCCATGTGGCAAAGGCGTTTCCGCTCGAACAGGCGGGCGCCGCGCACGCTTTTCTCGCCACTAGGCCGATCGGCAAGGTGGTGCTGACGGTCTGAAGCAGGCATTACCGACAGGCAAAAGGGCGCGGTTACCGCGCCCTTTTCTGTTGTGGTCCTGGCTCTAGTGCCGGTATTGCTGGATGCGCGTCGTGCGCAGCCCGGCAAGGCCGTATTCGTCGATCGACGCTTGCCAGGACAGGAATTCCTCGGTGGTCAGCTTGTAGCGCTGGCATGCCTCGTCGAGGCTCAAAAGCCCGCCGCGCACCGCAGCAACCACTTCCGCCTTGCGCCGGATAACCCAGCGACGTGTATTCGTCGGCGGAAGATCGGCAATCGTAAGAGGGCTGCCGTCAGGCCCAATAACATATTTGACTCGCGGTCTAACAAGATCGGTCATCGTACTCTCTACTAAAAACTCAAAGACCCAATCCCCACCACATTACCGCCACAGCTTTAAAAATTGCCTAAGCGAACCCTAATGAGTAGGTAAGGATCATGAACGCCGCGTTAGTCTTTTTATCGGCATTTGAGGCAACGGCGGGCAGGCGCGCAATTTTCCCGCAAAATCGGCACCGCCGCAAAGCTAGCGCCGCTGGTGTGGTTGACCTATATTCGCGCCACTGCCATTGAAGCGCCGCGCAGAACGAAAGAACCATGAACAGCCTCGACCTTCCCGCCAGCCCGCAAAACACCCGCATCGTCGTCGCCATGTCGGGCGGTGTGGATTCGTCTGTCGTTGCCGGCCTTTTGAAGCGCGAAGGCTATGATGTCGTCGGCGTCACGCTGCAGCTCTACGACCATGGCGCCGCAACGCACCGGGCCGGGTCGTGCTGCGCCGGCCAGGACATTGACGATGCCCGCCGCGTTTCCGAGACACTGGGCATTCCGCATTACGTGCTCGACTATGAGGAGCGCTTCCGTAAGGCGGTCATCGACCCGTTTGCCGAAAGCTACGTCGCCGGCGAAACGCCCATTCCGTGCGTCTCTTGCAATCAGACGGTGAAGTTCGCCGACCTTTTGGCCACCGCCAAGGACCTTGGCGCCGATGCGCTCGCCACCGGCCACTATATCCGCTCCGGGGCCAATGGCGCCCACCGCGCGCTATTCCGGCCCGTCGATGCCGACCGCGACCAGAGCTATTTCCTGTTTGCCACCACGCAGGCGCAGATCGACTATCTGCGCTTTCCGCTGGGTGGGCTGTCCAAGCCTGCGGTGCGGGCCATCGCCGAAGAAATGCGGCTGACCGTTGCCGCCAAGCAGGACAGTCAGGACATCTGCTTCGTGCCCCAGGGCAAATATTCCGACATCATCGCCAAGCTGAAGCCAGCTGCCGCCAACCCAGGCGACATCGTCCATATCGACGGCCGCGTGCTCGGTCGCCATGACGGCATCCTGCGCTATACGATCGGCCAGCGCCGCGGCATCGGCATCGCCTCGGGCGAGCCGCTTTACGTCGTCCATCTCGACGCCGACCGGGCCCGTGTCATCGTCGGCCCGCGCGAGGCGCTGGAGACCCACAAGATCTATCTGCGCAACATGAACTGGCTGGGCGATCGCGCGCTGTCCGACATTCCGGCCGCCGGCATGGAGCTGTTCGCCAAGGTCCGCTCGACGCGGCCGCCGCGCCCGGCCGTGCTGCATCACCGCGCCGGCAGCACCTTTGTCGAACTGGTCGACGGCGAGTCCGGCATCGCGCCCGGACAGGCCTGCGTGCTCTATTCCGACGACGGCAACGAAGCCCGCGTCTTCGGCGGCGGCTTCATCGAGCGCTCCGAGCGCGGCGCCGAGGCCGAAGCCATGCTCAGCCGGCTCGCAGCCAGGCCGGCGCAGATTCCCGCAGAGTAAACACTACCCTCTCGGAGGCAGTTTGGTTTCGATCTGCCTTAAGAGCAGGGTTTCGAAACGGTCTCAGGACTTTGTGTGCGTGACTGTACCCGCCGTCAGGATGCGCAGCACCCTGATGGCTTCCTCGCCGCTGGTGCGCGGCTCGGCCCGCGTCTCGATACACTGGATGAAGTGCTCGAGCTCGCGCGTCAGCGGCATCCCCTGGCCGACCGCGACATAGGACGGCTCGTTGGTGGTGAAGGCCCACTGGCCGCTGTCCTGCCACACCGCGTGGCGGTAGACGGCCAGCTTGCGCTCCCAGGGCTCGACATCGTCGAACACCGCCATTGCCTTGGTGCCGACCACGGTCAGCCGCCGCTCGCGATAGGGATTGAGCCGCGAGGTGAAGAGATGGCTGCGCAGCCCGTTGGGAAAACGCATGTGCAGATGCGCGAAATCGCTGAGATTGTCGAGGAGTGCCGCCCCCTCGCCCCTGACCTCGATCGGCTCGGTGCCGGTGATGGCCAGGATCATCGACAGATCGTGCGGCGCCAGATCCCACAGTGCGTCGTTCTCGGTGTGGAATTTGCCGAGGCCGAGCCGGTGCGAGTGGATGTAGCGGACCTCGCCGAGCTCGCCATTGTCGATCAGCGCCTTCAGCGTCTCGAAGGCGGGATGGAAGCGCAAGACATGGCCGACCATGAACACGCGGCCATTGTCCCTGGCCGCCTGCACGGCGCGCTCGGCGTCGGGCACGGTCAACGCAATCGGCTTTTCCACCAGCACGTCCTTGCCGGCCTCAGCGGCGCGCACGGCAAGATCGGCATGGAACTGCGGCGGCAGCGCCATGACGATGGCGTCGATATCATCACGCACGAACAGCTGGTCGGGCTCGATCGCCAGGCAGTCCTGCTCGCTGGCAAAGCCTTCGGCCCGCGCCCGATTGGCATCGGAAACCGCATGCAGTGCGCCGAGCGCCTTGAGGGTGCGGATGTGGTTGCTGCCCCAGTATCCGCAACCGAGGACTGCAATGCGCGGCTTCATCAGCTTCAAACTCTAATTTCTTGGCCGAGACATAGCGGCGTGCCCCGTCGAACTCAACCCCGGTGGCTTACCGGAGATGCCAGCCCGGCAAAGCTTTTACCGGCGACAATATGCCGGCGCCCCTCGCGCATCGATGCTTGACAGGCTCGCCCTCCCAACCTTATATCCGCGCGACCTTGGCGAACGCCTCGAAATGCCTTTCGATTTAAGGCGGATTTCGGGCCTTTCGCCGCCCTGGCGGGGTAGCTCAGTTGGTTAGAGCACGGGAATCATAATCCTGGGGTCGGGGGTTCAAGTCCCTCTCCCGCTACCACTTCCAACCCACTATCGTACGTAACGGCAGCGTTGAAGCGGCTGCCTAGTCCGGTGGGCTTGTCAGTATACCGTGCATTGGGAAATGCGGCCCCGCCTATAAGGGCGGCAAGCTTGCCCTTGACCTCGATTTCGAAGCCCTCACGTGGCCGCTTGGGGTGCACGGTGACGCTATGAACAAGTCCTCGAAGGTTTTGGATCAGCGGGCCACGGTCGTCAGCAGCAGTTGCGTGGTCGGCCAACGCCTTTGAAAGGCCGTCGACGGTTTCGATGTAACGCTGCAAGGTCGCAGGGTGGAGAGCTACGGGTGACAGCGGCTCATCGAGACCGGAGAGCTGTGCCTCTACCCCGGAAAGCTGCGTCTTGAGTTCTGCAATACGCTGCTTGGCATCCTCTTCAGCAATGACGCTCCTGATCACAAGATCGATCGTGCGCTGCCGTTCGCCTTCTATCCGATCGCGCTTGCCTTGCAGCGCTGTGCGCATCGCATTCGCCTGTGCGGACAATTCTCGGCGCTCTTGGTTGTATCTGCGGATGTATGCCTCGATGAGGTCGGGGGCTTTCAGTTGGTCGCGCATGCCATCAAGGACCGCCTTTTCGATCTCGGGCAGATAGATGATGCGCCGATTGGAGCAGCTCCCGCTTTCTCGCACTGCCGAGCACCGAATACGCGTCTTGCCTGTCTTGTCACGATCGTGAACCGACAGACCTGAACCGCAAACGCCGCAGCGGAGCAGACCGGACAACAGGTGAGCTGCCCGACGCTTGACATGAGTGGTTGCGTTCACCCTCACTGCCTTGCGAGCCTGCGCCTTGTGCCAAGTTTCGTCTTCGATGATGCGCAAATGCGCAACTTCTTTCGTCTGCCATTGGTCCTTTGGATTTGGCCTAGAAACACGCTTGCCAGTATCGGGGTTCTTCACCATTCGGACCTTGTTCCAGACGATCCGACCGACATAGAGCTCGTTGAAGAGCAGACCTACGCCGCGCTGTGCATTTCCGTTGATGGTGGAACCGTTCCACCGTATCCCCCGCGGTGGCGCTATCCCATCCCGGTTGAGGTCACCGGCTAGGTCACGTGGAGCGCGACCGGCCGAATAAGCGGCAAAAATACGCCGGATAACGTCTGCCTCCTCTTGGACGATCTCGAGTTCGCCAGGATGGCCCAAGACCGGTCGATAGCCATAGGCCCGGCCTCCGGCATGACGTCCATCACGGACGACTCCAGCCATACCCCTACGGACTTTCTTTGCGCCATCCTCCCTCTGCATCTGACCGACAAGTCCACGAATACCAATGAGAACCGCATCGGCGATACCGTCATGAACAGCCTGGATTTCAATGTCGAGAAAAGAGAGACGTTTGTGAAGACCTGCGAGATCCGCCATGTCGCGCGATAGGCGATCAAGCGCCTCGACGACGACGATGTCGAACGCGTTCTGGCCCGCAGCTTCCATCAGGCGCATCAGCGCGTCGCGACCCAATATAGATGAGCCGGAGCGCGCCTTGTCCTCGTAGACCGCAACGATAGCCAGACCGTTGTGCGCTGCGTAAGCACGGCACAGCGCAATCTGGTCTTCAGTGGATTTTTCGTTCTGCAGCTCGGTCGAAAAGCGTGCGTAGATAGCGGCCCGCCTCATGTGTCGGAAGCCTTCTTCTCGCAGCGATCGGCATCCATGGCAGCATTTCGGCCAGCCGAAGCGCCGACGGATTTGAGATGATCGCCTCTGGCATCGGCGATGGCGAGTGCTTCGACAAACTTAAGCATGGCTGTGCGAAGCTCCTCCGGCGTTACCGCTCGGGCGGTTTCGCGCAGCAATCCACCATCGCGTCTGTGTCGTGCCGACTTCACGAAGCCGAGCATCACTAACACGACCGGCGATAAAAGGGGCACACCCCTTCGATCGTGTACTTGGGACCCTTTGGCGCGGAAATCGGATAGTCGCCGAACTGGCGAATCTAGATCGCACGGGCTGCAGCCGTGCTGCCGGGAAGCCTATGGCAGGAACTTGGGATGCGTTCGGAAGCTTTTTCATGCAACGCTCCCATCATCGCCATAGGCAGCGACAGGGCCACTTTCTCCCTGCCTGCGGCGATGTAGCCGTTGTCGAGGTCTCTTCGGGAAACACTCGCTCGACCATCCCCTCCCTGGCGGTGCGGATCGAGGCGACAGCGCGAACTTCGCCATTCCAGCCGTCGAAGGGAACTCGTTGAGCTTTGCCATAACTGCCGGTCAAGCCAGCCTGCATTCGACCGGCATGGGTTCGCTGGACCTAGCGCTCTCCTGCTTTGGGTCGATGACTGCCAGTTCCTCTCCTAATGCTGCGATTAAAGACGACACCCGACCTCGCACTCGCGGATGGAGATGCACAAGCCCTTCAATCAGGCGTCGACCTTCCGCGCTGGCAATAAAATTGATGCGTTCGTCGACCGGCAGCGGAGGAGGATCACGATCGGTCTCATTGCCCGGCAGGCCTTCGAAGAAGCGGCCCACCGGAACACCTAGTGAACCAGCGATCTCGTAGAGCATGGAAGCGCTCACGCGGTTTCTCGCGTTCTCATATTTCTGGAGCTGCTGGAAGCTGATCCCGATGGATCGGGCAAGCTGGGCCTGCGAGACGTCCGACTGCACGCGAACCGCAGCGATCTGCCTGCCGACATGTTGATCAGCAGGGTGCGGGCCACTCTCGATTCCATGGTTTGCCGGTGCGTCGAAGACGCTGCGACGTCCTGACTCCGCAAATGCCTTTCGGAACTGCATCGGTCGCTCCATGTGTAGAGAGTTTGTCTCGGTAAGCCCCGCGAAAATCACCAAACCGACGAATGATCGCGATCCCGGTACTTAGTGCCGAAGTTCAGCTTGAGACTTTCTGCTCTCTAATCCGAGCTATGTCGTCTAAGGCCGAGCGGATTTGTGGCCACGGGGGCTCACTGTCATGTAGCGAATACTCCCCTTCCCTAAGCGCTGCATTTAGCTTGGCGGCTATACCGGCGAGCGACGTTGCAGGAACTTGGGATAAGGCTTCGAGTAATTCCTTCGCCCGCTCGCCAGCTTCGCGCTCAGCAAGTAAGGCTGTCGAATAACCAATCTCCCTAGCGGCGGCATCCCAGCGCGCCTGATTGGCTACGATTTCAGCTTCAGCTTGGGTGCGGGCCACTGTGTTAGCCGGACGAACACCGAGCAATTCCTGGAGGGCTTCAACGGAGTGAACTGTCACGCTCTCTCCGTCGGACAAGGTAACTGTCGTGCAAGGGAAGCCAACGGTCTCGATAAGTACCCTCTCCAGCCGCTGCTGCTGATTGCAAAGCCGTTCAGCCTCTTCCCAAGCCGCCTGCCATCGTTTCCACACCGCCACCGCAGGATCAATGGCGTCATCACCCTCCAAGTCGATGCCAGCAAACGATGTAGCCTGCGTCGCCGCCATTGCGGTTGCTGTTCCCGCAAGCACCTTCCTGCGGGTGACGAAAGGCAAAGTCGTGTTATTGTCGGAATCAGCCATGATCCGAGCTCCGCAAAGCGTGGGCGTGGTTAGACTGTTGGAAGCGGGGAAACGCTTCCAACGGCTGTTACCTAAAACAAGCATATTTGCACTTTTTGTGCAACAGGGCATTTGAACAATGAAGGTAAGTGCGGCCCAAATTCGCGCGGCCCGTGGGCTTCTCGACATTTCTCAACAGGAACTGGCGGATCTATCCAAGGTAAGTTTGAGGACGATCGTGCAGTTCGAACGTGGTTCGAAACCAGCATCTGAATCAATCCTGCAAGCGCTGAAGCTATCGCTCGAAGCAGCCGGAATAGAATTCATTCCAGAGAATGGCGGTGGCCCTGGTGTGCGCTTGTCACGCGGTACCGCGAACACTTAGACCAAGGCGGCATCTACAGGCGACTTTTAGGATTATCTGTTTCTCAATCAATGTCAGCAATGCGCAGCGTTTCGGACGTTGGGGCCAACTTTGCCTTTGCCTAAAAGCGGACGGCCAAATGATGCGAGGTTGATAGCGTGGCGCACCCTTTTCGGCCGGCAATCAATCGCTTCGCGTTCGCCAAAGGCTTTCATCAAGTTCAAAGCGCTGAGCGTATAGCCTCGACAAACGCTGTGAGAGCGATGTTGTCCTTTTTAAGCAAATCACGAAGCCCGGCTCTTAGCTCCAGTTGCACGCCTTGCCCCATGCGGCCGCGGTTGCAGATGTTGAGCGGCTCCACTCCGGCGTAAGCACCCGTGATTTCGATTTTGCTGTCGAACTTGGCGGCGACCAGAACGTCGTGAATCGCTTTTCCCAGGGTGCCATCGGAGCCTCCGACTTGGAGCGATTTCGCAGGCCCTCCCAGGCCGTGTATTGCGACGACCCGGTCGCAGGTTTTCAGCAATGCGATGGCACGCTCCTCTTTGAAGCGGTGCGAGGTGATGTGAAGATCCCAGTTGTTCGTTTTTCTGATGCCTTCGAAGGCGTAGAAATTGTGGTCACTCCCGGCGATCAAACGTGCGAGCTCAAGCGTCAGGGGTTCGATACCGCCGCCATGCGGAGCGATGATTGCAGTCGCGCTTCCCAAAGCGCGTTGCACTGTGACACAGTAATCGACGCCCTCGGTCGTGTTTTCGAGAAGCGCCTCCCAACTCGCGAACTTATCGCCCTTCTCCATCGCGCCCTCCTGCGGAGACCTGGATCCATGCTTCAACAGCTACAAGGCCAGTGCTCGATCTGGCCCGCCGGCTAGACAGTAATTCATTTATATATATTTTTCTTGGAAGCCACAGAAGCAACGGCTTACAAAAATTAATGGAAAGCGTATGAACTACTTTGAGGAGCTTAGTACGGAGGGTTCATGGCGTTCTGGGATGATAGGGTTGCCTCGCCGGCAAACATCCGCCTCTACGTCAGAGGCGAAGGCTGGCGTGCGGCCGGAGACCAGAAGAACGACAAGGGGGAGGTGACACAGCGGGGGAGCGCGCGGGCTATCGAGGAGGCGCTGACGGGCATGTTGAACGCGTCGCATCTGGTGATCCTGACCGGCGCCGGGTCATCCTTTGCAGCCAGGAACAAAGGGCAAGACGCGAAGCAGGCGCCAAGCATGAAGGCGTTGTGGGATGCGGTGATGAGCGCCGCCAAGCAGGCCGCGATAGACGCCATAGCGCAGAAAATTCCGAGCGCCGCCCAAGTTGTCAAAGACAAGAACATCGAAAAATTCCTGACCCACTGCAAAATGTACGTAGAGCTGTTCGGGAAAGAACAGGCGAAGGACGTGGCCGCCTTCATCGCCATCGCGGAAGCGACGATCTCCGAATGCGTCGACTTCGTAGGAGAGGATACGAATCTCGACGCGCACAAGTCCATCATCCGCAAGATCGCACGCCGGGGTATCAGAAAGCCGCGAACGCGGCTGTTCACAACGAACTATGACCTAGCCTTCGAGAGTGCGGCGCAGGCGCTCCGCTTTACGATCATTGATGGCTTCTCGCACGGCATGCCGCAGGTCTATGACCGCGGCAATTTCGCCTACGACATCGTGCGCCGCGACGGCGATCACGACGGGCCTGACTATATCGAGAATGTATTCCATTTGCACAAACTGCACGGTTCCATTGACTGGCGCCGTAGGGGCAGCGAGCTCATTCGCTCGCGCGACAAAGAGGATGGGCAAGCCGCGCTTATCTATCCGCGCGACAGCAAATATCAGGAGGCGTTCGATACACCCTTCCTCGATATGATGGCAGGCCTGCAGAATGCGCTGCGGGCGCCGGACACGGCTCTGATCGTATCGGGCTTTGGCTTCAACGACGACCACATCACGAAGCCGATCATGGCTGCAGTAGAGGCCAACATGACGCTGCGGATTGCGGTCTGCGATATCGCCTATCTTGACGGCGCGGCGCTCGATAAAGGCGAGCACACGCTGCCCATAGATGCTCCTCAAAATCCCCGCGCCAGCTTTGCCTTCGGGCAACTAAAACGCCTCGTTGACATCGGCGACCAGCGCGTCACGTTGATGAACGGTCGGTTCGATGATCTGGCGCATGCGCTGCCGGACCTTGTCGCCCAGACCGAACGGGAAAGACACGCCGAAAGGGTGAGGGTGCTGAACGAACCGTCGGAGGCGAACGCTTGACGCGTCAAAGCCTCGTCGATCCAAGCCGGTATGTCGGTACGATCACCGTTGTTGGCGCAGCTATCGCGCAGGCAAACATGCCCAGGGCAACGGCCCGTCCAGACCGGCGTGGTCTTGCCATGGGCGCCGTCGGCGATTTCGTCTTCATCGACTGCGAGAGCGTGAAGTTGCTGGGGCGTATTATCGAAGTCAAGCTCCCCGACAATGAACGCTTGACCGTGGAGCCGGCTATGGGCGTGCCGCCCGAGCCCAATCCGGTAGGCCGCATACAGCTTCTGGCTTCGGTCGATCACAAGTTGAACGCCTTGGTTCGAGGCCTTCGCGCACACCCTAGGGTCGGAGATGCGGTCTACCTCGCTCAACCCGAACTGTTCGGCGAGCTGGCCGCCAATGCGCTCGCGCGGGCAGACCAGTTGAGCATCGATCTCGGGGTTTTGAGCGCCGGCAACGGGATGCATCTGAAGCTGCCGCCCGAAAAACTGTTTGGACGTCATTGCGGGGTCTTCGGCGCCACAGGCGGCGGCAAAAGCTGGACGATCGCTGCGCTGCTCGACCAGATCAAGGCGGCAGGTGGCAAGTGCATGCTGTTCGACCCGACCGGCGAGTTCGCAGGTCTGCCATCGATTTCCAATCACTACGCCTTTAGCGATGCCGAAGAAGGGGCCGAGCTCGTTCACTTCCCCTACACCGAAGCGACAGAAGAAGACATCTTCGCGCTATTTAGGCCATCAGGGCAATCGCAAGGTCCCAGGCTGCGGGAGGCAATGAGAAGTTTAAAACTGGTGCGCGCCATTCACGGGGTTGGGCCCGAGGGCGTCACGATACGGCGCGGTATTGTTGAAAAGGCGAACAACCCGCGTACGCCATTCTTTGAGGCGCTCGAAGAGCATCGCACTGCGATCAACTCGCCCCTGTGTAATTTCCAGATCAGGCGCCTTGCCGAGCAGGTGACGGCGGAGTGCGTCTGGACATCCGACACCCGAAATCCGGAAAACTGGGGCGGGCCGGATCAATCCGTTGCGCATTGCGAGACGCTCGTTGCTCGCATCCGCACGATCGTCGGCACCCACCAACTCTCCTGCCTTTTCGGAACGGCCGGAAAATCCTTAGTCGATGTTTTCTCCGATTTCTTCGCGAACGACATGGACGACATCATCCGGATTTCGTTTCGCTCGGTTCATTTTGACCACAACACGCGGGAGATTCTGCTCAACGTCATCGGCCGCTACTTGCTAGGCGAAGCCCGCAAAGGCGTATTCCGTTCAAGACCTATGATCGTTGCGCTCGATGAGGCGCACCAATTCCTCGGGCGGACGATCGGCGACGAGTACGCAAGCGTACGCTTGGAGGCTTTTGGGATCATCGCCAAAGAAGGACGCAAGTACGGTCTCACCTCGATTATGGCAACACAGCGACCGCGCGACATTCCGCATGACGTACTCAGTCAGCTGGGCACCTTGATCGTCCACCGGCTAACGAACGACGAGGATCGTCTCGCTGTCGAGCGGGCTTGCGGCGACCTCGATAAAAATGCGGCGCTGTTCATTCCGACGCTGGCGCCGGGCGAGGCTATTATCGTCGGGCCCACCTTCCCGCCCCGATGCCGGTGCAGATTCACGAGCCGCTTGTGCCGCCCAACTCAAAGGGACCTGACTACAACGCGTTCTGGCGCGAACGTAAGATCGCCGTCGAAATGGAAGATGCTCCAATAACGTCGCTGAAGGAATGAGGGCGCAGGGCTCTTTGCGTTCCTTCCATCTTTCCGCCCAGCGCCGGAATCTGAATGGCAGCTGTTCGCTCGCCGATCTCCTAAAGCTGACCGAGCCCCATTCCCAGTCGTTGAACTTACATCAGAGAGGACTGTTCAACGTTGACAGCAACGTGCCACTCCACCGCCACTAGTCGCTGTTTTTTCGTGATGCACTGGTGTGCCATGAGGCAGGATCGGCGACCCACCGATTGATGTCCGACTCCCTCCATCCCGCACCGTTTAAGCTGATCTGGACCTGGGCCGGGAACGTGCCTTCGCCGATTTTCCGGTACATCGTCGAGCGGGACAAGCCGGTCCGCGCGAGGACAGTCTTAAGGCGAATGATACGATCCAGTTCAGGCATGGCTGCCTTGCCTTTCGCTGAGAGCATTTGGCACCTGCTGGAACCAGACAGACAACCAAGGTCGCCGCGCAATCAGATTTGTCATCGCGTCGATCTGGGGCGTGGGAACGGCGGCAAATCGGAGGGTTTAGATGCCTATGCCACGCCCGCTGCCAATGCCGTGGTTGAACGCGAGTTCCACACCCAGGCGGCGGCCGGATTCGACTTGGATGCCAAGCGCCTTCTTATGATTGGCAAGCAGGGATTCAAGCTGCGGATCGCGTTCAAGGCTCTTGGCCATATCGGACATGGCCGAACGCGTTGACTTGTAGCCGGACATGTCGCCGGCCTGATATTGCTCCCGTCCCGTCCGGTCGAGCTTTCGCCAGCGTTCCACGAAACGGTCGGCGCGGCGGCCGGGATCGATGTCCATCCCAGTGCGGATTTCCGTCTCAAGCTGGAGTGCCAGCACGATGGCCGATGCGGCCGGCGCCAGCTTCACGAACTAACTCGGGATTCTTCACATAAGCCGCTTCGGCATCGCGCCAGCCATGAGGCCGCACCTTCTCAAACGCGCTCCGGGCATCCCTCAATTCGCGGATCTGGTCAGGACTGCCCTGCCCGTCCGCATTTCCAGTACTGAGGATCGCGTCGATAGCGCGCGCGTGACGCACAAGCGACTGGGTGCGTGCTCGGCGCATCTCTGCTTCGGGGTTCCTCGGCACATTCGCGTCGCGCGGCACTCCCCCGGCAGAAGAATCTCTCTCCGGCGTCCGGGCTGCATCTCCGAGCCGCACCCCAACACTCTCCCTTCCCGGCCCAGGTCCACGTTGCTGCATGGGCTCGCCGTCTCCGGGCGAGCGCAACCCGTCCAGTAGTCCGCCGATCCTGTCGCGCAGCTTCTCCGGAACGATTCGGCGCACGATCTCGACCACGCGCTCGCGGAACGTGATGCCGCGCCGCTCGGCATAGTCTTGCGCCGGGTCGACCTGCTCGTGATCCGACGCCATGTCCTTTGCGCGGTCCCGTGACAGCGTACGGTCCAGCCGCTCCCGCGTACTGAAGTCGTCGCTGCCGTAATGCAGGTCCATCCCGTCTCGATGCCGCGACAGTGCGACGTAGCTGCCATGCGCATCCATGCCCGGCGTGGCCAGCACATGTGTCCGGTCGACGGTCATGCCCTGCGCCTTGTGAATGGTCGCGGCATAGCCGTGGTCGATGTGCGCGTAGTCTTTCAGGTCGAAGCGAACCGACCTCCCATCGTCGACGCGAACCGTCATGCTCTGTTTGCTGACTTCCTCCACGATGCCAAGCGTGCCGTTCTTGACGCCAAGTCCGCGCTCGTTGCGCAGGAACATGACCCGGTCGCCGCTGGCGAAGCTTCTTTGGCCGCGTTCGACATTCGCCTGAACCTCGTCGCCGAGATCGCCGGCAGCGCGCATTCGCTCGCGCGCTGCCTGGTTCAGCGCGCGCACCTCGTCGTTTGTGTGGGTGAGGATGATCCGGCTTGCCTCTGGATGCGTCTGCCTGTCTCTATCCCAGCGCTCGACGAGTTCACCTCGCGCTTCGTCGCGCGTTGCTGCCTGATGCACCATGCCTTGCGCGTCATAGGCGCTGATCGCGGCGCCGATCCTGCCGGTTGCCAGATCGCGCGTGGCATCGCGCTGCCACTGCTCGCGCTGCCGGCGCACCTGACCGATTTCGACGCCGCCATGACGCTCGTGGATAGAGCGGAATGCTGCGCCGGCTTCGATTGCCTGCAACTGCTGCGGATCGCCGACGAGGACGACTTTTGCGCCAACGTCCGCCGCATGGGAAAGCACGCGCTCCAACTGGCGCGTGCCGACCATGCCAGCCTCATCGATCACCAGGACATCGCGCGTGGTGAGCAGATCCCTGCCCTGTCCCCAGCTATGCTCCATACTAGCGATGGTGCGTGACGAGATGCCTGATCCGCCTTCCAGATTCTCGGCGGCAATGCCGGAGAGTGCCGCGCCTCGAACCTCGTAGCCCGCCGCTGCCCATGCCTGGCGCGCAACGCCCAGCATGGCACTCTTGCCCGTTCCGGCAAAGCCGACAACGACACCAAGACCGTGACCATCGGTGATATGCGCAAGCGCATCGGTCTGCTCGCCCGAAAGAATAAGCCCGCGTTGCGCAGCCCGCGCCAGAGCTACCTCGCGATGGGCCTCACTCACCGCGTGGCGCTCGTCCAAATCGATACGCTCTGCCGCGCGGTGAAGGCGCTGCTCGGTCTCGATCATCTGCCGAGTGGTGAAACGGTCTTCGCCGCGTCCGTCCTTGCCGAGTTCGACCAGCTCGGGTGCGTTGCTGATGGCTGCCACGACCGCGTTGAACTGCTCCATTCCATCACTGTGGCGATGCGAGAACTTCGCGATGTCTTTTCGGGTGAAGGTCGATTGCTGATGGGTGATGGCATCGAGCGCCACGGATGGATTGGCAATGATGCGCGCGCCATTGTTGCGCGCGATCTCGCGGTGCAGTTCGGCGCGATCTGCTTCAATGTCACCAGCAGCAAGGCCACTGCCCTCAATGCGCTGGGCTGGCGCACCAATCTGGGTTTGCGGCTCCAGGGCAATGCCCTGCGCTTCCAGACTACGATGATCGATGCGCGCGTCGATGTCGAGTTCGGCCAGGCGTTCATTGGCCTGCTCCGCCCACCGCTCGCGCCAGCGCTCGACCAGCTGGGTAGCATTCCAGTCGCGCACCTTTGACCCAAAACCATTCTCGTCCACGGACCGCATCGTGAGCATGACATGAGCATGCGGCTTGGGGCTGCCATCCTCTGCCCTGTCCCAATGCACATTGAGGTCGGCGACCATACCCTTGCTGACAAACTCGGAATGAACGAAGTCGCGCGCCAGTTCGATGCCTTGCGCCTGGCTGAGTTCACGCGGGAGCGCAAACTCGACCTCGCGCGCAAGCTGCGCATCCTTGCGGACCTCGAACGTTTCGACATCGTTCCACAGCCGTTCGCGGTCGCGCCAGACCTCCGGTGCATCCTCCGGCAACATCACCTCGGAATGAACGACGCCGCGTTTGGCCGAAAAATCATGGGTGCGTTCAATCCGCACGTCGCGTAAACGCGAAGCCGAGCGGTAGGCGGCGGACGCGACAGCGCTTGAGCCTGCCTTGCGGCCAATGACCTTGACGTGAAGATGATAGATCGCCATCGCGACAGGATCATTTGCACGTCAAAGCGCACGTCGGCACGACGTATAAGCGCGCCCTCCCTCGAAAAATTCTCGGGATGGACCAGCCCGTCCCGGGCTGTCTCGGCAACCCTGAAGCCTTCCGGCAGGCGCTCCCCTATCATGACCGCATCGACAATCGATGGAGACAGCCATGCGAAAACCACGCGATTTCGACGCCGAGCTGAAGGCGTTGGAAGAAAAAGCGCGAGAACTCAAGGCGCGAAAGGTCCAGCAACTCGGCGAACTGGTGATCGCCACTGGCGCCGATCAACTCACCAAGGACGAACTGGCCGGCGCACTGGTCGCAATCACTGAAACGAAGGATGCCGCAAAGCGTGAGGCCTGGGCCAAGCGGGGGCTGATGTTTTTCGAGAGCAGATCGCGCCGAACTGCTCCGGCATCTGAAAACAACCGACGTAGCGCTCCACCGCAACAGGGCAGCACACAATCGCCGGCAAGCGGCTCTGGCTCGCAATGACATGCGCTCGTGGCAGGTCGAGCGCCGCAAGCGCACCCGACATCTGATCGAACTCGGCGGCCTCGTCTTCAAGGCAGGCATCGTCGACCTGACCAATGACGATCGCGCCATCATCTATGGCGCAATGCTCTGGTTGGCCGAAAAGCTCAGAAGCGAAGACGGAGAACACATTCGCGCGCTTTGGGGCGAAAAAGGCAGGCTGGCATTTAGGGCTGAACGGAATGGAGAGCTAAAGGGACAGCGGACGTAGCCGGTGTTTCGCGCGAGCGACAGTGCGAAGCTCATCAGACATCGGAGCGCCACGCGGTTTTCGCAGGTACCTGAATCTGAGTTCTCAGATGTCCAATGCTCGCGGGCCGAACCGTATCTTACCTATCAGCGGCCTGCATCCCTTAGAGCAATATCTGGGTGACCAGGATGGACGAGCAGTTCGAAACTTCCGGAAGAATACTCCTGAGCCTTGGCACCAAGGCCGGCATTTCAATAAGCGCGATTATTCGGAGGCTTCAGGCCGCTAGTTACCTGGCGCCCGGCGGGGAACCTTTTAGCAAAGTTGTGGTGGGAGAGATTTGGGTGGGGCTTGATACATAGGCTGCAACGTGATCGTGATTGTTCCCGCTCTACAAACAACGGCGACTGTAGAGCGGCGGGAGATTTACGAATGACGGCGACCTTAGGAGACTTAGTTAGCGGCGATGAGCTGCAAAAAGCGTATGCCCTTCGTGCCAAGCGTTTCGACGAAAAGACGATCACGGCCGCGTCAGCGAAGGCGCTTCAGATGAAGCGGGAAGCCGAGGAACATGACGGTTGGGAACTGGCGAAGGCAAACAAGCGCTCGCTCAGGATGCAGCGGGCAAAACCTGAGGACCGGCAACTTGAGGACGACGTGTGGAGTCTTTTCTACCGAATGGGCTTCAGGGAGATGAATGCCGATCGAAACCTAATGTTGACGGGGAAAGATGGCACGTCCAAGCGTCAGCTTGATGTACTGGCCAAGGATGACGAGACCGTCTTCATCGTCGAATGCACTCACTCACGAGATAGTGCCGCCAAGTCGATAAAGAGCTTGCTGGACAAAATCGAGGCGATCCGAGAGGACGTAATTGCAGCTGTTCGCACCAAGTTTGGCCGCGATAGCAAGCTGAAAATCAAGATGGCAATCGCTACCCGCAACGTTGACGTTCGAGCGGCAGATCGTGAGCGTGCAGCAACCGCGAAGGTACCCATCATCACCGAAGCCGACTTGGAATATTTCCACAGGCTCACAGGCATCCTCAAAACGGCGGCACGCTACCAACTTCTTGGGCGCTACCTCCGTGACGAGAAGGTCGAGGGCCTGCGGACCTCGTTGCCCGCGACGCGGGGCCGTGTTGGCGACACGACTTTTTACAGCTTCCTAATATCGCCCCACGATCTGCTGCGGATCGCCTATATCAGCCACATGGGCCGGACGTCGAACGACGACCTGGAGACCTATCAGCGAATGGTGAAGCCCACCCGGCTGAAGTCAATCGGCGCCTTTATCGACGAAGGCGGTACATTCCCCACAAACATTGTCGTCAACATTAAGCGCGAGGGCCTTCGATTCGACGTCAAAGACAAGTTTGGTGAGACCGCCACAGGCATGCTTGAGCTGCCAGGCCAGTATGGTTGTGCCTGGGTGATCGACGGCCAGCACCGGCTTTACGGCTACGCCTATGCGGGGCGTGACGCGACGGAAGACCGTTCGGTTGTCTCTGTGCTTGCTTATGAGAACCTTCCGGCGCGCGCCGAGATCGAAATGTTCGTCGACATCAACACACAACAAGTCAAGGTCGCTCGGAACCTCGTCAACGAACTGATTTCGAATCTCAATATCGATGACGAGGATCCGCGTAAAAGACTCGAGGCGATATGCGCGCGCGTCGTGCTGAGCATGGGCTCGGACAAAGCCTCGCCCTTTAGGGATCGCATTCTCACAATTGGGAATGAGAGGAATAACTGGAAGTGCCTGACACTCACGTCGCTCGTCGATGGGTTAGAAGGCAACAACCTTGTTGGAACCGTCCAACGGCCTTCCGGGCGCAACGGTGCGCTACTTCTCCAGCCTGGTCCACTAGGTCACCTGTCGACCAAATCTGCAGACTTCATTCGCAAGTGCCAGCGGAGTCTTCAGCTATTTTTCTCACTATTCGCTGATGGCGCACCGGACCACTGGACGCTGGGCGATGCGAAAGGGGGATATCTATGCACAAATTTGGGCCTGCGTGCGCTGCTGGTGCTACTGCGCAAGCTGATCGGCTTCGTGGAGCGGGACGGCACGCGCGCCGTGTCACTGTCGCCAGAGGAACTGGTTGAACTTCTTGAGCCGTACGCTCAGCCCGTGGTTCAGTTCTTTGCCCATGCCAGCGCCAGCGAAGTCGCCTACTTCCGCAACCGAGGGAGTTCGCTGACGAGCGTCGACCAGAACGCCATGCAAATGATGGCAATCGTCGCTTCCGCCCGGCCCGACTTCGACCTGCCCGAGATCAAAGCATATCTGGATTCACAGGATGCCGCCGGCACTGAGCAGGCACGCGATATGATCCTCAAGATCCACAAAATACTCTACGATGACGTATTGGCGACGCTGAAGGCGCACTACGGAGAGGGCCGCGACGCTTGGTGGATCACGGGCGTGCCCAAACAGGTCCGGATCGACTGCGATGTGCGGTACAACAATGAGGGCGACACCTCGCGCGACCGCTGGCAGTCGCTCAACCTGATCGACTACTCTCAAATCGTCGTCTACGAGGCCAATTGGGACCTCTTCAAGGATCGGTACAACTTTTACGGCAAAGGCGCGAAAGCGAGGCTGGCGCGTTGGATCGGTCGGATCAGCCGCCTACGGAATATTACAACCCATGTCGAAAAAGGCCCGCTTTCGCGTGACGAGGTCGAGTATGTCAGGAACGTTTATGCGCTAGTGAAGCGGCATATAGAAGACGGCGAGCCTGTGGACGGCAAGACTCAGCTGCTCTTCGACGACCCGTCCGACCAGCGCGACGCTGCCTGATGCAAGCGCCTGAGATTACGCCCATGCAGCCTCAGTCCGTTCTTGCCGATCTTGTCTCACAGTTGGAGGCCCCCAAGTTCGCGCAACTGATGCGCTTTATGGCCAACCTGCCCATCCCACGTGACGCTCTGGAGTTGCCAGCCGCCGCATACGGCGTGGGAGATACCGAGCTCCTTGTCCGAAAATTGGGACAGCCAGGGTCGCTTGGCACCTGGGCTGCGACGTGGGTGTATCAGCAGGCTTATTTGCCGATCGGGTTCTGGGACGAGATCTCGGTCGTCACGTTTCTGAAGGAGCGCCTGACGACGGCGAAGCGTGATCTGGAGTTGCACCCGGGCTCCCACTCTATCCTCTACGGATCGGCACAGCAGAAGGGCGACGGCTACTACATTCCAGAAGCGACTGAAGCTTTCTATTACTTGGCCACCAACATCGCCGTTTCACTGTCGGACGCGGCGATGGACACCATTGGGGATCACTTCCGAGAACACTTTGGGCGCCGTTTTGCGCAATTCGGCTTCGCCACGCCTCAGTCGATGGCTGAAGCGGGTCCAAATGAGGTTCGACGTTTTACCTTGGATCTGCTCAATAGCCCTAGCAGCTATTACTTCGTGGCACGCGAGGGTCGGATAAGCGTGGTGCCGGTAACTGAGCACGGCCTGTATTTAACCGCAACTGGCGAGGCTGCGACTGCGGCTACGGCGACAAGTTCTTTATCGTTGAGCCCTCGGGGCTTCGCTGACCTCGAGGCTCTTGTAAACTCGCGCGCAACGAGCGAAGCCGACCTCCAGGCCTTCTTTACCGAGCATCCTCACTTTCTCCTCGGGCTGGACGACGTTCACTGCGAGGTAAGGCCTCATATCGTCCTAGCGAGCCCAGCGGGCACCAAGCTCGTGCCCGACTTCATGGTGAGGCTTGAGGATCCGAGTCACTTTGCCTTGATCGAACTTAAAAAGCCAACGGCGCGAATACTGACAGGCAAGGGTGAAGCGGGTCAGGTCGGAAAGGTCGCGGCGCAGGCGATCAAGCAACTCATTGAGTACACGGACGCGGTCAGAACCAGTTCTGCCAGGGCCGAACTGAGACACTCGATTGGCGCTGCACCATTCGATCCTTACCTGGTCGTCCTGATTGGCAGGGGAAGCCCGAACCAGCGGCACGTTTGGAGCAGCACCCGGGCAGGGTTACCCAGCGTGCAACTCGTAACCTACGACTTCCTGCTGGAGCGGGCCCGTAGTTCACGCGCCCGGAATGAGCAGGCCCTCGCTGAGAATTCCGTCTAAAAGGGGATACGCGCCTCAACCAACCTTCGCCACCTCTGCACAGACAGAGCGTCGAATTTGCAATATGGAAGTTGCATCTGCGCGGTGCTTTCAGGCGATCTTTGCCAAAATCCGATCTACTAGGCTCTTCGCCGCCGAACGGTTTTGTGCATTGTCGTAAATGAGCGCGAACATCTCCTCGAAAAAGGCACGGCGCTCCGGCGATAGCCTGTCGAGTGGCGAAGCCGGGGGCTCGTCGTCGCGGGCGGCCAGTTCCAGCTCCGTGCGCAGTTTCGCAATCTCGCTGCGTGTGACGGCGCCCGTATCGTCAACGAGCCCGGATGGCCCGACCAGCTTCTCCGCGCGCATGAGCGCGAGGTCGATCTCTAGTGCGACACGCTCGCGTTCGGCCAGGCCTAAGCTGCCCTGACCTAGCACGGCGAGGCCCTCACGGGCGGACGCTTGCTCCAGTTCGATATCGCGCAGCCGCTTGCGGTCGCGCGAGCTGGTTCGGCAGCGATTGGCCACATTCCTTCCGAGAGGCGCGAGATGGTTTTTGAGATTTGCAAGATGGACATTTCGCTCAAAATCGTCTCGCCGTCCATTTGGGATAATTCGCGGGTCCAGGACGTGTATCTCCCCCACCGTCCAAGCGTCGAACCGAGCCTCCGGGAAAATGTCTGCCAAGACACCCGCCTCGCCGACCTGTATGTCACCAACGCGTACTCGCAAGCCTCGAACCTTTGTGGAGGGATGAATAGCTCCCTCGTAGTCGTGATGGGCAACCCATCCCACCGCTCCCACGTGGCCGTCTATGGCGGGCACTTCGACGAAAGCGACTTCGCGAAGATGTAGCGGGCGGCCGCCGTCGATGGGAAGCTCGTCTTTGAACGGGCGAGTTAGTGGTTCACCACTATTGATGGTGATAGTCAGGTCGCCTAGCATGACTGCCTTGGCTAGTGTCTCGGTGATGACATCCGCCGCAGAGAACGAGCGATCGAACGGCACAGGTGCAATTTCGGACAGATAGCCTGCGACTGCGTTAGGTGACATGATCCGGTCATCGCCCTGACGCGTAACACCTTCCAGCTGCACTTCGAAAAATGGCGCTCCGGATTCCTCTGTTGCTGTAGTCGTGGTGATGGCATCAATGAGATCCGCCAAATCGCGCGAGTCGGTCTGATCGCGTAGCGCGGTCCGAAGCGCTTGGCAGTTCCACGTCATCGTGGACACCCGAGATTCGTCGGCAGCGCGCGAGCGGAAAGTTAGACCACGAGCGTAGGCTAACCCTGACAGGCGGCCTACACCGCGGAAGCCTCGAGCCTGAGTCCCGCGCTTGGCGCTGGCTCCGACTGATGTAAGCACGCGCCGGAACTCGGCGGCTGGAACCCCCGCCGCATCGTCGCGTATGGTCACGGTCCTGGCTGTCGTGTCTATGGTGACCTCGATGCTGCCGGCCTGGCGACCCGCTACGCGGGCTTGATCGATCGCGTCGGCAGCGTTTTGGATGTACTCACGGTAGATAGTCATTGAATCGAGGTACATTGCCGTGGAGAGCAACTCGAGCACATCCTTCCCAACAACGACCTCGCCGCCGTCCACGACGATCGCCGTCTTCGTAAGCCGAACCGGCGCGCTCATGCCACCATGCTCCCGTAATCAGGTTCCGTAACAGCGACGATCGGCTCTTCCTCGGCGTCGAGACCTGCGTCCTCGACGCGCTCGTCCTCTGGCACCCCTAGAGCGTTCGCGACCTCTGACCATTCGGCCCGGCGTCGCCAGATTCGGGCGAGCTCGTCCTTGGGCCGGGGTAAATAAAATTGAAGGATCGAGCGGATTCCGCCGTCGTCGGTCATGTCGGCCAGCAGGTGGTAGTGGCGTGGGTCACACGAGGAAAGCAACGTCTTAAGTTCATTCCGGCGCTCGGAGGAAAGTCGGGCAGCCTGAGCGAGATACTCATCGTACTCCGCGCGGCCGTCGAAGCGTTCGTACCATTCGCGGTTAAAGATCATGTCGTGCGGCGTCATTAGAATCGTCTCGTACTCAGCGACTGTGTCGCCAAAAGCTCGGCGGAAGAAAGTTGGCGCGCCGCTCACGACGCCGTGGGTGGCCTGCAGAATGATCTGCATCGACCGAAGTTCGTACCGAGACCACTTCTCTCCGACATGACCTCGGTCGGGACGGTTAGTGGGTTGGAACCGCATCGGGAATGACCATACGCGGATGTTTAACTCCTCGTTTAGAGCTACGTTGAGACGCATTCGCTCAAACAGGTCCGCTGGACCATCATGGAAATTGTAGAGCATGTAGTTGGAGAGTTCAGTCAGGCCATGCTCATGCGCGTACCGAACCGCTTGCTCGTACGGCTTCCTGACACCGAGGTGATCAAAGGCTATGCGTAGCGGCTTGAGGCAGATAGTCGCCAACTCACGGAGATACATCGGGTCCTTGCAAAGGATACGAGCGTCTACGCCTTGGTTAAAGTCGACACGTCGTTGAACCGGCACACGCGCACCGGGTCGGATCAGCTTGGCGCCAGGTGTAAAGCCGAGGTCGCGGATTTCGGCGATGATATCCTTGAAGCGCGGACTTGCGACGACGTTGTTGTCCATGAGCATGAGGTCCTTCTTAGGACCGTATAGCCTGTCAACCGCGTTGACGATTGCGGTAAGGGATTCGACGTCCCGCTGCATCCCCTCAAGCTTAGGAACGCCGCAAAAATGGCACTTTCGAATGCAACCGCGTGAGGTATAGGTGAAGTAGGCGTCTCGCACCGGATATTGATAGCTGATCTGCGATAGGATGCTGTAGTCGGGCACAAGATCCTCTATCGGCGTTCCAGCCGTATCGTCGGAATAGAGTTCTTCCGCGAAGTCATCGAGCTGAAGCGCGTTTGCCGGCGATTCGCTAAGCAGGCCTTTGATGAAGCGTACGCCTTGCCAACGCCGCTCCTCTAGGAAACGCTCGTGCATGAGTGACGCTGCGATTCCTCCGACAAATACCTTATCGGCTTGACCGTTCGCTACCTTCAGGGCGTAGTCGATGCTCTGCGAGATCTTAGGATACTCGAACGAAAATAGCGTCGTGACGTAGATGCGATCCCAAGCTTGCGACAGAACTGACGGGTCTTCGCCCTTTACAAAGCGAACATGATCGTTCTTCCCGTCCGGTCCGTGATATTGGGCGATTTTCATGAGGCCGAGCGGTGGATACTTATTCTTGTATCCGGGCTCGATGAGCAGGATTCGCTTGCCGGCCATTAGGCGACCGCCCGTACGTTCTGTCTAGCGCGAATACCTCGCAGAAGCGCCACCGCTGCTGCCACGCCGCTTTCGCCGCCCAATCCCTTGAGCGGGCCGTCACTTGACCAATCGACATCCGCCGCCATGTCCGAGAGATGCGCAACCATTCGGTCCTGGGTTAGTGCAGGGCCTTGTTCGCGCCACATGTCGGCAGCAATTTCCATAAGGGCATAAACGCCGACTCCCTTTGCAAGAAGCGACCCACGGGGACGCGACCAATCTTCACGCATCGCATTAGAAACCGCTACCCAAAAGTCGAGCACGACGCGGGCAGCTTCCTCTGTGGTACGCTGCTTGAGGATACTGGACCGATTCAGAAAGCGCCGGACGGCCTTTTGGACCGTTCGGAGTGAAGCTTTACGCGTCATGCCCGACACCTTGTTGCCACCGACGTCAAGTTGGCCGCACCACGGCGAGGCCGGGTCGTTCGACAAACACAGCGCGATGAATAGCTCGGGCCGGTCGCTCGCTAAGTCTTCGCATAGGCGAGCGTCGTGGAAGTCGAGCAAGCTGTGGTTGAGCCCCTTCGCTTTTCGATTGATAACGGAGAAGACCGCCATCTCCTCGTCGACTGTGAGACCGACGAAGCACATGAACGGCAGCTCGATGTTTAGGTCGGCTAGGTGTCCTAATCTATGCTGGCAATCGACCTGCGCCATTACGGGGCCGGTCCCCCGGTTGATCCGTAGCCGTACTAAGCCGTCAGCCTCGTTCGTTATTCTCCATGCGTCGTCGCCCCTAGCACGCAGATTGAACGTAAGCGGGATGGTGGTGCTGCCTTGCTCCTTGATGTACCGTCGGAAATCAAGGCTGTGGCTGGAGTTGAATCGACGCTGGTAGCCCTCGCCGCTTCGCTCGTCGAGCACATCTGGGAAGCTAACCGCGTGCAGAGTCGACGCGGGTGCGAAGCCAAGCAGAACCCGGCGGTCACCCGACCTGCCGCTGCTGCACCGGAGTTCCAAAGGCTGCATGAGGCCCCCTGCATTGAGACAGTGCGCAATTTGCATCACTGGAATGCAGGTAGCACATCACTTCATCGCGATCTAGCCCTCGCATGTCAAGCGCAGGCAGTGTCCTAATTTGAATTTTTGAGCTTGGGCCACGCTTTATCATCAATGCGAAACAAGAGCGTGTCGGCTAGGCCAGTGTCGGGATCGGTAGCCACCCAGGTCTTGATGTTGCTGTTCTCGAAAGCGGCTTCGAGAACCTGGGCTTCAGTCATAGAGCAGCGCCCCATCAAGTGAATGATTGACCTTGCTCCTGAGCCGTTACCTCCCGGTTTCTCCGCGTCATTCCGCTCTCCGACAAGATAGCGCTGAATAACGGTTCTTCGTGACCGTCGGTCTTGTAGGAAGCGAAATCCTGCAACCACCGCGACGATGCCCGTCGCTGCTTGTGCGATATCGCAGGCGAATGAAAGCCAATCTCGGTCGGCCAAGAGACCTAACATATGCATACCCCTCATTGAGACATTGTTTGTTGACCAATGCTTCCATCGACCATAGCCGATTGTTCACGACGACTGCCATAATCTTGCTATAGATGGGCGTGATCAAAGCTTCCGTCGATGCAAGACGCGGCGGCTATCGTGGCGGAGCATCGCAATGGTTGACCTTGAAGGCGCGTTCACGCAGGCGATGTTCGAGATCTATCGGCGTGCCAAGTCGGAAGCGAAATACAATGCAACCATCTTTTTGCAGATGGTCATGGACAATGGCGGACTGCCGACAGCCAAAACGTTGATTAACGCTGCTAAGGTGTCAGACGGATATGCCGAACTGTATCTGCGAAAGCGCCTCGATTTGACAGTGGAAGCCATGGTCATCGAAAACAAGCGCTGGTACCCGCTTTTCTTGCCGGAGGAATTGAAGAGAGCTCGGGCCAGACTCAAGGAATATCGATACGAGCCGCGCAATTCAATTAGGACAGAGTCACATTCGCGTTAATCCGGCTTCACACCAGTAACATTCGCGATGACAGCACGCGCTAGCAGCCAGTCCTGCGGGCCTAACCTATCATGCAGTTCTTTTAGGATTTGCCGCGCCATCTCCTCGATAGCTTCCGCAATCTCTTCCTCGCATGAATGCGCCGGAGCAAGTGCCACAAGCGCCTCAAGTCGCCGCTGTAAGTCACCGAGCTGCCTGGCTAAAGACTCAAGCGCCTCGGCTTCTTCCCCTTCGTCCAGACTGAGGGCCGACGCGAGCCGGGTGCGGAAGTCGCTTGCGGCAAGGAGTGGCTGTTCGAGTTTCTCCATTGTCGGATTGCCTTCAGCCTCAAGCAACTCAACGGTTTTGGAAAGCTCCTGCATCGCCTTCGTTAGGTTTGCAAGGGAGAGTTTGTCAGCTTTCGAGGTCCGATAAGCAAGCTTGCCGAGCGGGGTCGCGACCTGAAGGTCGATCTCATCCCTCATAGTGTGCCAGGAGTCATTCTCCTCAAACCCGTCGCGCCTTGCATTGGGGATGGCGGCTTTGGGATCGACGAATATCTCGCCTACGTACCATTCTGCGAAACGCCCCCAGGATGTCCGCCCCTTGGTCGTCAGGCGCGATTCTGAAAAGATGTCTCGAACTATCTTCGTGTCGTCGATTTGAATGTTTCGTACTCGAACGCGAATACCGGCGTATTTCTCCTTAATCAATCCGGGTACACGTTTACGACCCAGCCAGCCGAACCATTTTCCCGTGGGAGACTGCTCGTACGACACTTGTATTGGCGTACGAGTGCGCTTTACTGCAACGTCTTCGCCATAAGGCTTGAAAAGTTCAGACGGTGCGGCGCCCTTATCCTTCAGAAACAGGCGGACGGTTTCGACCGGTAGCCCAGCTTCTGCGGCTGCCGCCTCGATCTCTTTTCTGAACGAAAAGGCAGGTGCGTAGGGAAGCGGGGCGACCTGACTCAAGAATGTCCGCATGAGTCCGACGTCGACGCACTCGGCAGGTGGATTATGGAAACCTGCGAGACGAACCTCAAAATAATGAGCATCCGTGTCTGCATCATCCTGCAGCGTAGCGTCGACACATTCGGCCAGGGTTTGTGCCGCATCCTTTGCGTATGTTTCCTCGGGCGACAGCTTCTCGCGCAACTCGTCTGCCCGGATAATCACCTCGGTGAATTGCGTTTGCCCCTTACTCTTCGTCCGGAATATCAGCCGATTACAGAATACGATGCCCGCAAGACGACCAATGCCGCGGAACCCAGCATCCTTGCGATAGTCCTTGTTCGAAGCGCCGATAGAGGCAAGAACTTTGGCGGCATTTTCTACACGGATGCCATGTCCGTTGTCACGGACCGTCAAGCCATCGGTGTCCATTTCGACATCAATCCGAGCGTCCTCTGAAGTGATAAGGCCATCGTCAATAGCTTGGAGCAGAGCGTCCCGGCTGTTCTGAATGTATTCCCGTATCGCGTTGCGACTTTCCCCATACATACCCAGAGTCAGCGTCTCAATGACAAAAGCGCCGAAGTGAGGCACGAAGTCGATCTTGACAGTGCTCATTCTTCTTCCTCCGCGTCAGATAAATCGTCTTCGTCGTCCAGCTCATCCTGGTCCGCTTCGTTGTCGGAAGGGACCGGCATTTGCTCAGCATTTTGTACATTTGCCGGCATGGACACGTTACCCCTGGTGGGTTGACGCAGCGGTCCGAACCGTTCAAGGCCTGTTGTTTCTAAGATCGTCCTTGTTTCGTCGTCCGCCGTATCTACTACTCTCAACACGGCGAGGGGAACGCCGTAGTATCGGCCGACAGCTTCGACGATCTCGCCGACCGTTGCTTCGGTGCGTTCTGCAAGCAAGGTTCTCAGACGTGTCTCGTCGCCGAGAGCTTGGTCCGTGAGCACGCCCTGCGCACCGACAAAAAGCTGCCCCAGAGCAGGCGGCATCGTGGCTACAGAGTCTGACGTATTTAGGCGAACACTAAGCGGCGTTGTCACATTGTCCGGCAAGACGAGCGCGGCAGCTTGCACGGAATTGAGGCGTCCTGTCAGCGCTCGCAAAACTCGCTCGCAACCCGGATCGATCGACCAAGCGTATGTCTCTTGTAGAAGTGCTCCGCCGGGGCGGTGGTGCTGCGTATCATTGTCATAGAACGCAGACGTCAGCATCCCCCCAACAACTGCAGAGGCGTGCGCTGCATCCACCTGGTCGATCCCCTCCAATAGCCGCTGTGCCGCCTGCGTGGCGAACGGCTGCGCTGGAGACGCCATGGCATAGATGCGCCGGCAAAAGCAGGCTAGCTGGCCGCCGACCTGGACTCCGATCCAGTCTGGCGTCAGTCGTTCAACTGCTGCTTCTGCAACGGGGGCGTCACCCTCAAGTGCAGTCAGGATATCGCCGATTTTCTGATCAGGCGCCTCGTCAAGGGCGCTGCGCACCAGATTCAGCGCCTCGCGCGCGGAGATGCGATCCTCCGCTTGTCTTGCCATCGCACGGACGTGAACGGGTGGCGGTGGCGCAAGTTCCTGCGACAGCTTTTGTGCGTCCATGCCGACTGCGATCGCTGCGAACCGGCCGTAGCGCACTCGGTCGGCGCGCCATAAAATCGCACCAAGATAGAGGTCGTCGAGCAGGATGAGTTCGCACCCGCTCTGGGTCTTCATCTCAAAGGTTAGCATGGGATGCGGCGACGGGACGGGTTCCCATCGACTGCGCAATCTCCGCAACGCAGGCCCGACCTCCGGTTCGGGCGCTGAGGCGTACCAATCCTCCTTTCGGTCGCGCGTCAATACGATCACTTTCGCGGCTTTACGACGGCGTGCGTCTGCGACGACGTCCTGCCAGAATAAGAGATCCCCATACCGATTGAGGAGCTTGTCGCGGTCCTCATACCCTGGTGGAACCTCGTGCGTATAGCGAGTGTGGCCGATCTCGCGCAGCCGGTCGAAGCTCCCGAAAATACCAGAAGCACCCAATGCCCGCCGGTTCATCCAGTCGATGACCTCGGCCGACGCATCGTCGTAGTTCCAGCGCTTCGCCGCGACAACAAGCTCGTGGAGCTCGTCCTGGATGCTCCTTAGCCTGTTGAGAAACGATGCCTCAGGCTGTCCTGGCAGCAAAGGACCATCCGCGAGCAGTCGAAGGCGTGATCTAAAGTCCTCTGCCGCCTTTACCGTAGCTACGCTCTGATTGTCGATTTCTGTCTTCAGGGTCTTCGACTGGTGATGGCGATAGTATTCCTGGATCGTCCATGCCGGTATATGGACTCGACCTTCCACCGTCGACGACCAGTCAATGAAGGCGGCTCTAGAAGCAGGTCCAATGACCGTGAGCCACATGGCGAAGGACGTGTCGACATAGATATGCGACTGCGCGTGGCCTATAGCGGATGTGACACGCGTCAGAAACTCTTCCGCCGATTCGAGCTGCAGAGATATCAGCATCAGCGAACTTGATCGCCTCTATTTTTCACCCACGTCCCCCTCGCGGTCGATAAAGATAATCGCGTCCCTGGAAGGTCTCACCATCGGCGTTAGCTATTAAACAGCAATTTGACTAGATGGGACGGTAACATTGTAGTCCGCAGCTAGGCTGCACCTGTACCAAAATTTTCCAAGCGAGTCGGAAGGAGGCGTGCGGCGGTGATATCGAAAAGTCAAAAGCGCCCCGACTACCTTTGATGAGATCGACGAGCACTCCAACAGTCTCGGCTTGATTCAGCTACCTGCACGCTTCTATCCATCGTGGAGCGTTCCAGAGCTCAAGATACCAAGCAATCAGAATGCACAGCGCCACGAGCGAATAGCCGAGGACGGACCAGATGGCCGGCCGCTTAGATGCGATAATCACCGACAGGGGCCAGACATGTGGTTTTTGTGTTTCGGATGCCGGTAAAGGGAATAGAAACCGCCAAGAGTATGCATAATCCAAGGCATCGCGTCCGATGGCAATGGCACCGAAAGCGTAAAGAAACCAGGTAGATTCCCCGCTTTTCGGCGCTGGTGGGCACTCGGCGGATCCTGTTGCGACAGCGAAGACCAGCAATAACAACAGCAGCACAGCGCTGTTCATGAGAAGCCAAAACTGACGCAGCTTACCCTCGCGTGCGATCTCGGCGGCCGGAATGTTCTCGCCGAACACCCTTTCGCGAATCAATCGGAAATGACGAATGTTCTGCACACCCAGAAGAAAAAGTCCAAGTGTGAACAGGAGTACATAGGAGCCAAAGAAGGCAAAATACCCTATTTCGTTCGTTACCGTGGGCGACAACGCCTGCGCCATGAAGAAGAATGGAGCGGCGGTCAGCACTAGAGTGCCGTAGTCTAGCGCAAAGCCAACTGGATGTGTGATGGCAAGTGGGTGACGGGCGTAGCGGATGTCGAGGAACTTGGCGCTATGATGGTAGAATACGCCTGCTGTAATGGCGAAAACGATTATCATTTCGAAATTGATGAGAATCGCTCCGAGGTTTGGGAATTCGGTACTTCCAATGATGACCGCGCGAACTTTTTCTGCAATTGCCGCGCCTGCAATGCCAAAGCTCGCCGCAAAGACCACAGCGAACAAACGTTTCAGATTGTCGACGGTCCGCTCTCCCTGACGGATTAGATCTTTCTCATCGTTCGACAGATCGTCGAGTGCCTTGTGAACCATTCCACCCCGCAAGCGCTACGCTTTTCACCAACATCTATCACTTTTATTTACGGTACAATCGATAGTGCGGAGCTATCAACAGCAATGCAGCCTATGGATACCGCGCGAGTGAAATGACAGGCAAGTGCCACGCAAGCCGACGGCGTTCGGCCGAGCCGATATCGTCGAGAATGTGACCGGAGGCCGAGCGCGTCTGGAGCGGGAGTTTCGCTTTAAAATACCCTGCCGAAAGACGATAACGACGCTCGATCCGAGCTAGTACCTCCATGCTCGCCACGCTGCGCGGCGATTTTGTTCCCTGAAGCCAGTGACGAATTGTCGAGCGGTCTAGACTTTCGTCGTCTCGGACAACAGCGCGATGAAGATGCCAATAGCTGTCGCCATGGTGGCGCATTTGGAAATCCAGCGCCGCCTGGAAGCTCGGGGGATCCAACGCTTCTTCGAAAAGAGGTTCCGGGAACTCCTCGGTCGCGCGCGATTTTATGCCGGGCTTCTGCCGGTCTACCGCAGCTTTCCTCTCCAACCGCTCACGCTTTTTGTGACGAGCTGGAGCGGACGTTCTCGCGCATGAGGCTGCGATTTAGTGAGGCGGCGGCTCGCGATCATCGCCGGCTTCGGCGCGGTCTTTGTATTCCGAGCGATCGCATCCAATGCCGGTTCGATTGCGGTCTGGGCAGATCGGATCGCCTCATCGCTGAGATCGCAAAGAATGCCGATTTCTTGCCAATCGTAGTCGCGGAGTTTTCGCGGCGGTGATTCCGCACAGGAGATGAGGTTGAGCAGAAACGCTCTAATGCGTGCGCCTTCTTGAGGAGGAAATAGAGGGTCGAAACGGATACGGCAGTAATCAGAGATTTTACGGGAGAGCAGTCTGGTATGCGAAGTTTCTGTCATGCGGGCAAGCGATGTATTGGTCAGCGACGATGGGGAAGGAGTGCGCGCACATACCCGATTCTCGTCGATTGGGAGGACCAAAGCGCGTTTGTCCGACATAATGCTGAAAGAGCTACCCGAATTCACCGCATCACGCCGAACCTCGTTCGACATAAACCCGAAATGGGGGGAGGGGCGTGATCGGATTTCATCGTGAGAGTTTTCATGTCCCGGCCTCTCTCGCGAGCAAAGATGGCCTACCTATCTCGGCGCTTGCAAGGTTGGCCCGGTAGTCGGCAACGTTGTTGGAAACTGGAAGCGCCGAGTTAGGATTTCGTTATAAAAATCTCGTCTTTCGGCTGGGCTCATTCGGTCGAAGTAAGTAAGTTCTTCGCTACGGCCGCCATTAATCTCCTCTGGCTTGACAACATCTAAAATGAATGACGCGTATCCGAGCCATTTGTTCATCACTTGTGTGCCTAGTGCCTCGGCTATTCGATCAAGGGTGAATTCCTTGGTGTAGTCCACTGCAATCTCGCCCGCCTTTTCGAGCATTGCGCTGCCGAGTTTGGTCCACTCTACGGCCTCCAATGCTTGCAGCATCTTCGACGGTGGGTTCTTCTCGGCGCCATCTGCCGGCCCGTCTAGTCGCCGCTTGTTTTCAAGGCTGGTGCCACTTGCTTCAGGCACGCTGGATAACATCCATCGGAAGGCCGTATCTAATGGTGAACCTTCCGGGCTCATGACCGTTTTATTCGCACCATCCACAAAAAAGGCACCCTGGCGCTGTGAAAGGCGATCGGGTCCACTCCCAAACTCTCCTAAGATCGACAAGTCGCCGTCATAGGTAAGCTTTGGCGCTCGGAACGAAAGACCCAATTGGTCACGTAGATCTGCCGGGCGTTGTTCTGCACGGTAGGTCTCGGCCCGTACAGTGGTCGTGTCAGGTCGTTCAAAATCACGGTCCTTTGCGGTGGACGATTGACCAGCCGCAGCGTCTCCTGAGGCGCCCTCCTCAGCACAAGCTGGGTTGCCGAGCGTCGCGTTGACCAGTGCGAACCCGCCAAAGGCTAAGACGTCCCTTCGGCGCAGAGATATTCGCTTGCTAATGTCGAATATTGGAGTACCGCCTTTGCCGTTCATGACGAGAGCCCTCTAAGCCGAGAGGACCCACAAATGCATCGCCATTTGCAACGACTGGAACTTATCTGGCGCCCTTGCGCGGACGGTCCAAGTTCCAATGCCCGAGCCATTCCATAGCGCATCTTGATGCTGGGCTTTCAAGTCTAAGCTGGGTGAAAACGGTCCAACTCGTCCCACAATCAACGCGCTGGTATCTGTTTCACTTGACCATGCGTTTGTGGGAGGTTGTACTTCAAGTGCAATCGGCACCTTGTCCTCCCCTATGTACTCAAGGGCTATCCCTCGCAATAGCGCACTATGAGGGATGTCGGCCTGGGACACATCAAAGGTGCAATCAAATCCAGTACCATCCGCCCTTGGCGCACCCATGGCGATAACCGTGCACAAAGAGAGCCTTTGCCGCCGCTTAAACTTAGACAGCTCGTTTTGCACCAAGATCAGCCATATGGCGGCAGTCTCAACTATCTGACCCAGAGACGGCGTTTCTAGAGGATGGTCGATACCGTAAACTGCCCGGAGACCTTTCTCTATCGGCTTCAGCCTTTCGACTAACGCAACGAGATTCTCATCGAATCGCGCCTTTAATCGGGACAGCCGCCTATCGTAATTTAGCTCGGAGGCGTCTCGGCAATGCTCAGCAATTTGAAGCCACGCTAATTGGCGGCTGATTGCCGCTCGTTGCGTGCGAAATCCCTCGTCCGATCGCAGATACTGTTCTCTACGAGTTGCGCTATCGAGCCTAGAGGTCAGTTGCGCAACGCTAGCTTTAGCTGTGCCGAGCCGATCAAGCCAAGTCGCCAAATCCAGAGCTGTCCTAACACCTTCAGTGCTCAACGCTATTGTTTGAACGGCGTCTTTATTAGTATTGGCTACGTTTCTTGTAATCACTGCGTTATTGTGAATATTTTGATCCATAGAGGGATCAGTCAATACCGCGGAATAGCGATGACCAGCGGCGTCGGCCCCTAACATCTCTTTAAGCATATTTAGTTGCCCTTGAGCTTCTTCGAGGGATACAACAAGCCCCCCTCGCTCGTCAGATGCCTCCTGCCATGGCAACTTATAGAGGCCAGCGTTGACTTCCTGCAAATGCACATCATCGAGCCGCACGAACTCTTCGCCCTTAAACCGGGTGTCGTTCCTCAGCTTTGCGACTTCGCCATACTCTTTCCTCAGGTCGAGGCAGCTCTGCAGGTGTTTGGTGGCTTCGTCGATATTCAATTCAACTCGCCGGTAGGCAATTCTAGGATCTGGCTGAACGGCATCAAAAGCCGTCGTCTCGAGGTCGGGTACGATCGCTTGACTGCCATTGTAGGTGTAACAAGTATCACCGACCGCCTTCGAAGCGACAGTTGTGTCCGCGATTAGTACACGAAGTGCATGTGCGTCGCGGTGTATTCCATCGAGGTCCAAGCCATACTGCTTAGCGAACCGACGTTCGATGCTCGCAATCTCGTGTTGCGCGGGCATAATCACGCTCCCAATGGCAAATACAAATTACCTCTTCCAGATTCCACTTCTACCTACACACGCTGCTCCTACCGGTCGATTCATTCCATTAGCTCACTAGATTTTCTATACCTAACAGCGGTCCACCTACTGGCATGTGATCACATAGAACTCATACCCACACTTATTGCCACCGTGACTACCGGTGTGAACTACCGTTGGCGTACCGGTCGACCCTTCCTGAGCACAAATTGCAGCTGCCTTTTTATTGGGGTTTGTATAGCAATAGTCGTAGATCTGATTACCTCCCGGCGCCGGACAGATTGGGCCGCCGTGTCTCCCGTCCTGCCAGTACTCGCCAAGACAAAGGTTATAGGAACCTGCAGCGGCGGGAATCACATAAAGCGCCGCTCCAACAAGAGTAGAAAGGAATGCTAGATGCTTACTCATAGAAGTCCTCCCTCTTAGATATGGTGTTGAAGAGTTTCGCTAACTTGGCCTCTGAGCGACGCCTCGCGGAATTGGGCCGGCTATTGTCGGCGTTTCGGAAATTCGCCAATGGCTAATAGATCGGCCTTCATCAGAGCGACGATCTGCGTGTCATAAGCATATATTAGCTCATTGCAGAATCTGTCGCAAGAATTCGTTTGAAGCCGCAAGCGGAATGCTTGCTTCCAGGTTGGACAGATTAGAAGCGGACCTACACACGACAGCTCTCCTGGCACGAAAATCGACCTCAGGACAGATCGATCGCGCCTAGCATTTCGCAAGCGAATTTTCTGGTCGGCACATCCAACGACGACGACCAACAGAAAAGCGACCTGAATAAAGGCGTACCAGTCAACGCGATCCTAGCTGAGCAATCAACGATCCCTAATTAGGGATGTTGCAAAATCTCCAACCCTCTGGCTGCCCAATTCGCGCTCAGTGTACTCGGTGAACTGTAGCAATCGGTGCCAGAAGAGCTTTTCAACCCGGATCGGGGAAAATTCTTTTGACAGTTCTCCGATGCGTCTCGCGGTGTAGCGGATGTGGCTACACTCGTCGCCACTCAACTTGCACAGGGTTCGACCTAACATGTCGAGATTGCGATGCGGGCAATACGCCTCGAGAACTGGCTCCAACAGCTTCTGGTGGATGCGGGTCCTCACCTCGCCCAGGTTCACTTGGATCAGATAGTCGAGGACCTTCCAAGGCTCGAGGCTCGCAGCTTCGATCTGGCTATGCTGCACCGGGGGAAACTGGATCTCAACGGCGCTACGCACATCCTCTGGCAATGCGTCTGGAAACACCAGATCGGCGAGACGAAGATACATTCGGCAATGACCTGCCTCATCCTCAACATGTTGGCTCAGATCATCAACCAGGCCGGCAGTGGTACAGGCGTTGGCAAGCTTCGCCAGATCGCGAGATCCCTCACCCTCTTTGATCGCATTCGATACAAGTGACTGCAGCACCCATATGGGGTTCTCAACATGCAGTCTAAAGCTGTGGCCGTAATCAGCGAGGAAGTATGGCGGCACGTGATGTGCAACTGCGCCGCCAAAAAGGCGGAGGTAGTCGTGCGTTGCTATGTCGGCCTGCTCGTCGAGGGCAGATTCAATGAAACGCGCGACATAGTCTATTGTCATTTTTCGACTTCGAGTGGCCCATTGCAGGCGATGAAAGGTGCCATGCCGTCCCTGAAGGGCGAACTGCTGACACCAATTATCCCAGCGTTGATGGCAATGTTGTCAACCTTCAGGGTTGTCCCATCGACATAGCCCGAAATGCGTATGCCCTTACCTCCAGCGAGGGACTTGAGGGCCTTCGCTTGATCTTCACTGAGTTCGAAGGAAAGTGGTGCTTCAGACATAGTCAAAAACTCCTTTGCCATAGAATTCACTGAACGCCTTGATTATCGCAAATCTTGCAATGGGAGACAATTGCAAAAAGACACGCTTCAAAGCAGAAGCGCCGCCAAACTCTTCAAGGTCCCTCAGGAAGGCCCCTGTATCCGCGACTACGAGTGGCGGTCGCTGCCACCGCCCTTGCCCTACGCAGTAAATCATCTCTGCTAAGTGGTTATCGAACCACCACCGCGAAACCGAAATGCTAACTGATAGGGATTGGACATAATGCCAATAGCTCGGGGGGATGTGCAGCAGGTCACATGGCCCGACGATCGCATGACACAACGACGGCACGCTTCGCCAGACTTTGGGGTCAGTTGGCGAAGCGTCGCAATGGTGCCCCCGAACTGTGGCGCCGTCCGTAAGCGCGAAGGTGTCTCGCGGGTGACAGACAGAAATATATTTCCACCCAGACAGCTGAATAAAATAGTTACGGTTCGATACGTAATCGTCGCTGTTATCTTGATGAAAGGTTTGCACCGTCCCTGGCGGGCCGATCCATATATTATCGAAGTAGATAGGCTTGCGGAGCATCGGGGAGACAGGCAAACGATGCGCGATGTCTAAAAATGACGCGTCAGTATGCCTGAGATAGAATTCAGTCGTTTCCAGGTCAACGAGATAGTCACCCAATCGCTGTTGCGCCCGCAGATTTCGCCAGCGTTCCTTGTGCTCGAGCGCGACCAATCGTGTCCCATGGCGCGCCGCGATACGCTGGGGTGTGAGGATAGCGGCAAGCTCATCCAGAGCTGGAACATTTCGTGAGATCCAGGGAGTGTCAATTAGCTTTGCTGCGCACTCCATTTCGATGATGGGTATACAACTTATTTCCCGAAATTTCACATCGGCACAGACGTATGACAGGTCTGGAGGAGTCCCTTGCAGCATCCTTAGCCTCCAAGGGCAGCAACGTACCCGCTCGGCAGCCGATCAGCGTCGAATGCGGCCCAAGGGATATGATAGCGAACTTGGCTTAGGTCCGACCGCCCATTCGTTTTCCATCGTTCCCGATGGGCTGCCAAGGCGCCAGCACATTCGAGGCCCAGATCACCGAACGCTAGCATGTCGTGATGGTGATAGAGCGCGCCCGAGCGGCGTTCGCCGTCGATGAGACCGAAAGCATAGTTCCTGAGATCAAATGTACGCTCTCCGCCCAGGTTTACAGCGTGGAACTTTGGTTCAGCTCCAAAAAGGTAACTCCGAAACCCCAAAGTATCCAAAACAGGGTGACCAAAGCCTTGGCCGATTTCAATATGCACGAAAGACCCCGGCCGCGGATCAACAAGCTTTTCAAGCGGGATGTACCAAGTGTCCTCATCTGCCATGGAACCGGTTGTAGGCACGGACACGGACATCCTAGCGTCGATCGTGCTTAAACCTTCCTCCGTTGCATGGAAGACCGTAAAGCAGTCCCCGCCACCCGGAATTGCTATAGGCATAGCGAGCAGGCCTCCCGGCACCCGTAACGCCTGGCGAAGCAGTCGCGGGATGCCTCGAAACGCAGAGGTGGCTATTATGACGTCGAAGAGACCTAGCTCGGGAAGTCGATCGACCCAATCACCCAATTGCACGCGCACACCAGAAGTGCCGATGAGGGCGCGCTGTGATTGATCGAAGAGGTCGGGAATGATCTCGCAACCAAATATTAATGGGATCTCTCCTTCGCTGCCGGCCAGCTGGGCGAGTACTGACACCAAGTAACCAGTTCCGGTTCCAATTTCGTAGATGCGCTTCCCCCTCAGATCGCCGAGTTCTCCAACTATCCACCTGAGAAAAGTTCGATCCGATATTGCTGAGAGAGTTGTCCCATCTGCGTCTGAGAACGTCCGAATAGGGCCATCAAAACGCTCCTGGCCCCTCGGGGCAAATCGCTCTAGGTCCACCCGCGCAAACGCGGCCTTGATGTCAGTATCGGTCATGGCATTACGTCTAGCTAATTTATCTTGCCTGAGGTAATAGAGAGCGTCAGTTTGCACCGCGATGCAAGGACGACCTTTGCCCATCCTATGTCCAGCTACCATCCCAATACAACCCACATCTTCAAACGAAGGCGGCGTAGCTTTCCCTCGCCCTTCAGGTACTTGACGCGGGCCGGCCTGAGCCATCCCGCTCGTTTAACCGCCAAGCCCATCGCAGGGGCATGCCCGCCCTTCACCGACACGATCCCACAGAGGTTGGCGCTTGTCGGCTCTGATTGGCACCAGGCGCAAATACAGGCCGTCAGGGCATTCAGCATTGGGGACGGCGGAGAGGCCGCTTTCGACCAGTGGCAAACCGGACTCTTTGACCAATACAAGCGCAAGCGGCCGTTCAGGACGTGGAGAACTGGAGAAGCGAGCTGACGCGCGGTGCATCGCTCAAAATTGCGGTATACGACAGATGCGTGAGGCGTGCTTTTTCCCTGTTGTAGGAGCGAATACTTGAGCGATCAAACCGAAGCCCAAAAGGCCGATCTCGTCGGGCTGACTGCAGACATTGTCTCTGCCTATGTAAGCCAAAATCCACTACCCGTTGCGGGGTTGCCAGATCTCATCGCGTCGATTCATTCGTCATTGACAGGCGTTGGCCAATCAAAGGTGGCCGAGCTACCGAAGCAGGAGCCAGCCACCAATCCCAAAAGGTCGGTAACGCCGGACTACATCATCTGCCTTGAGGACGGGAAGAAGTTCAAATCGCTGAAACGGCATCTCGCTGTACACTACGGGCTCACCCCGGACGAATATCGCGAGAAATGGGGGTTGAAGCCGGATTACCCGATGGTTGCGCCGAACTACGCGGCTCAAAGATCAACGCTCGCAAAGGCGGCGGGGCTCGGGCGCAAACCGCAGCCGACCCCAGTCAAAGCGCCTGCCAAGCGCAAGCCTAAGGCTTAGGAGCGGCAAGCTTTGGAGCGTCTCATCTGGGACGCTCCGGTTTTGGCCAAAACGATCCTCGGCCACGTGCCGGGACGCGCATTACCTTATCCCAGGCAACCTTCGACGTTTGCGTTCTCAATGGATCGCCGCCGATAGCAGAAGAGTGCTTCCGCGATAGTGGGTTTCGGGACGTAGCGGTCTCCCGCTACCACCATTCCCCCCGCTCGTTTGACGCCGTGGGGGAAGGCACCCTCGCCCAAGAGTGCCGTTAACCGCCCAGCGATTTCGACTTCGACGCCGCCGATCCTCGATGGATCTCGAAACACCGTGACGGTTTCGACCAAGTCGCGCATTGCCTCTGCACATTCGGAATCGCCAAAAGCAATGCCCTTAGCAAGCCCGGTCCGAAGTTGGTTTAGTTGTTCCTCGTAGCGAGCGAGCACCGCAGGGTGCAGCGCGATCACTCCCGTAGCGGCGGGCACCCGATCCAACTCGGCTAGAATGCCCTTACGCTCTTCATTCAGCGTTGTTGATTGCGGTCCCAGCACGGCTGGGTCGCCATAGCCCTTGGCAATGGCGTTGACCAGGCGCTCGATCTCCCGAGTTAGTTCTTCAAGCCGTCGCTCCAAACGGCTGCGCCTGGCATCGGTGTCGGCTGCCAAGCGCTTCCGTTCTTCGTGGTAGGTCTGGACGTACTGGGCAATCACTTCGGGATGGCGCAACTCGGCGGAAAGGCCGTTCAGAACTGCAGCTTCGACCGTATCCAAATAGAAGGTCTTGGGATCGGCGCATGTTCCGCTTTCAGTCGCGGCGGAACAGCGGATGCGAATGCGCTTGGACTTGTCCACGCCTTTCGACGACATTCCCGCACCACAGGCACCACACCTCAGGAGCCCCGTCAACATGTGCCGTGGTCGGCGCTGGTGGCTTGGATGAGTGGCTGCACGCGCCTTCTTGCGTGCTTGTGCTGCGTCGAACAGGTCGGACGGAACAATAGCGAGGTCGGGCACTGCGACTACTCGCCAGTCACCCTTGGGATTTGGGCGCGAGACACGTTTCCCCGTGTCAGGATCCTTGATCATTCTGACCCTGTTCCAGATCAGGCGGCCAGCATAAAGCTCATTGTGAAGCAGCCCCGTCCCTCTCTGCACATTTCCATTGATGGTGGAGGCATTCCAGGCACGACCGCGAGGCGGCGGTATGCGGTCTGTGTTTAGATCGTGAGCGATATCGCGCGGGGTTTGCCCTGCGACATACTCTCGAAAGACACGACGCACGATTTCCGCTTCATCCTCTGCGATCATCCGCTTCCCGGGATCGCCTAGCACGTACGAATAGCCATAGGTCAGACCGCCGGCGTGAAGCCCTTTGTTGACTCGGCCGGCTTGGCCCCTGCGGACTTTGTGAGCGATGTCCTCTCGGTATAGCTGGCCAACGAGACCGCGCAGGCCGACCAAGACCGTGTTCACCACGCCTTCGTGAACGGCACGAATTTCGATGCCGAGAAATGAAAGGCGTTTGTGAATGCCCGCAAGGTCTTCCATGTCGCGCGAAAGCCGATCAAGTGCCTCTACGACGAGCACGTCGAATTCGTGCTCACGCGCTTTGTCCATGAGCTGAAGTAATCCGTCACGGCCCAGGACGGAACCACCGGAGCGTGCTCGGTCGTCAAACGTTGCGACAACGTTCAACCCCTCACGTTCTGCATATGCTCGGCACAAAGCGAGTTGATCGTCGATTGATCGCTCATTTTGGAGGTCGGTTGAGAAGCGTGCGTAGATCGCGGTTCGAGTCATGATAAGTTTTCTCGGCCTGTTCACGCTCGTGGTCTTCGCGAGCCGCTTGGCGCGCAAGTGCTTTTGCAAGGCGCAGAATCGCTCTATCAGGCGCTCGGAACAAGGCCCTTTTTTGGTGCCTCACAACCATTGCGAGTAGCGCTCGCTACGGATCGGCTGGGCTTCTGCTGAAAATAAGAATGCGCGGCTTGGTTCGATCCTGCCGAGATCATGATCTTGGTCCATGTCTCCCAGATGCGCGCATGCAGGAGATGAGAAAAGCCATCAAATTGATTAGTCGCAGAATTGGATAGCAAGGCGTGCTTTTCGGAAATCCGTAAGTCCCAACCTCAAGCCGCAAGCTATTCCGGGCGGCTCTGGAGAAGCTCTCAGGCATGTCTGGCGGGATCGCCTGACTACACCCACCGCCGTCTTTCCGAGGTTGTAGGCAACAAGTGGCGCGGGCCCTCACGACCTCCTCAACCTCGTTTCTAATACTCGTCTGGGCATTGCACAGGATCGATTTCCTTTCCCAATTCAAAGAGCAGAGACGACACGCGGTTGCGCACACGCGGGGGGAGTCGCATCAGCCTTTCGATCAAGCGTCTGCCTTCCGCGCTGGCGATGAATCCCAGGCGTTCGTCTACGGTCAGGAGCGGAGCGGTTGCCTCGCCATTGCCCGGCAGACCATCGAAGAAGCGGCTGACAGGAACATCCAGCGAGCGGGCGATTTCGTAGAGCGTGGAAGCGCTGACGCGGTTGCGCGCGCTTTCGTATTTCTGGAGCTGTTGAAAGCTGATGCGGATCGCACGGGCCAGTTGCGCCTGCGAGACGTCCGACTGGACTCGCAGAGTCGCGATCTGCCTGCCGACGTGACGGTCGGCCGGATGGGGACCGACCTCACCGTTAGGTGCCACACCGCTTTGAAAACGATCCAAGATTTTCATCAAGGCTTCACCTGCTCTGTGAGTTTTGCTGCTTTTCTGAGCTTGGGTTCGTCGCAACGTCTAAACGGTGAAGACGGACGAGGTCATTCAGTACCGATCGGATGTGCGGCCAGGGAAAATCGTCTGGATGTTCCCAGTGCTCACCGTCACGCAGGATGACCTTGAGCTTGGCCAAAATGCCTTCGATGGACGTGGCCGCTGTCTGCGGTAGATCATCCAGAAGTGCCCCTTCGACTGTTTCCGATTGCCGGATCAGTTCGTCTGTTCTCGAATAGCCGATCTCAGCATCAGCAGCGTCCCAGCGCGCCTGGTGTGCCACGAAATCCGCAAGCGCCCTGCCCCATTCGACTTCATTTTCAGGAGAGTGGGCATCGTTCAGGCTCTCGATGGAATGGAGCGTCACGTCCGTACCATCGGCAAGCCGCACCTTGGCGCAGGGAAAGCCAACTATCCTGGCGAGGTGTGTCTCCAACCGCTGCTGTTCGCGGCACAGCGCCAGTGTCTCATCATGGATTCTTTGCCAGCTCCCACACAGACGAAGAGCAGGATCAGCCGCGCTGCCGTCCGTCAGTTCGCCAGCCAGCGATTTTGCCTGGAAGGGCCATGCCGCCGCGCCCGTGGCCGTTCCCGTCAGCAAGCGCCGCCGGGTGATGAAAAACAAATTCATGCTATCGTCGGAATCATCCATGATCCGAGCTCCAAACAGCTTTGCATGGTTGGTGATACAGCCAAACGCTTTGGCGGCCTCAGCTAAATATCTGAATTTAAGATAACTGAAAATCAGATATAAAGGAAGCCCCCATCTGAGTTCAGATGAGGTGATAAGTGGTCGATACACTCGGTACGAATCGGCACAAAGCTTTGATCGCGCTGCTGATCAAAAACCGTGAAGCGGCAGGCCTTACGCAAGTTGAGTTGGCAACCAGGCTCGGCCAATACCAATCGTTCGTAGCTCGACTAGAAAGCGGACAGAGACGTGTTGATGTCGTGGAGTTTATAAACCTCGCCGAGATTCTCGGTTTTAGCGCTCCGTCAGCCATCAAGAAGCTATCGGAAGTAACAGGTTGAGCGATGGGAGCGTGTGACCGCGCTAGTGCAAATTGACAATTTGCAGAACCGGCAAGGAAGCCCCCAGGTTGTTGCACCTACCCGTTCAATCGGACCTCTTCACCTCAGCCTTCGACCCCCATCGAATGGGATCCTCAACCCAGCGGTTGATCTCGGATTCATGCCACCCGGCGCCATTGGTGCTGATCCTCAGTTGAGCCGGGAACGTGCCGTCGGCGATCTTGCGATAGATTGTCGAGCGGGACAGGCCGGTCCTGGCGAGGACTGTTTTGAGACGAACGATACGATCCGGCTCGGACATAGCTTGCGTCCACCTGAATGGTTGTTGCTGATTTCTGTTGGGACAGACAGGACGAACCCATGCCGGAGGCAATCCGATTTTTCGCTTCATCCGCCTGTAGCGTGAAAACGGTGGCAAATCGGAGGGGTGTCAGAGCCCAAGGCCCCGCCCCTTTCCGATGCCATGGCTGAATGCCAGTTCCACACCCAGACGCCGGCCGGATTCGACCTCGATGCCAAGCGCCTTCTTATGATTGGCAAGCATGGATTCAAGCTGCGGATCGCGTTCAAGGCTCTTGGCCATATCGGACATGGCCGAGCGCGTTGACTTGTAGCCGGACATGTCGCCGGCCTGATATTGCTCCCGTCCCGTCCGATCGAGCTTTTGCCAGCGTTCGACGAAACGGTCGGCGCGGCGGCCTGGATCGATGTCCATCCCGGTGCGGATTTCCGTCTCAAGCTGGAGAGCAAGCACGATGCGGCGGACGCGGCCAGCCCCCGCCTCGTGGACAAGTTCGGGATTTTTCACATAAGCCGCTTCGGCATCGCGCCAGCCAAAGGGCCGCACCTTCTCGAAGGCCCTACGGGCATCCCTCAACTCGCGCATCTGCTCGGGACTGCCCAGCCCATCCGCATCTCCGTTGTGCGATATCGCGTCGATAGCGCGCGCGTGACGAATAAGCGCCTGGGTGCGAGCGCTGCGCAACGCCGCTTCCGCGTCCACCGGCACAGACGTGTCGCGCTGCGCTCCTCTGGCGGAAGCTTCCCTTCCAGGCGCGGCGACGGCATCGTCGCCTCGCGCTCCACCGTCTTCCCTTCCCGGCCTGCGCCCAAGGTCTTGGTCAAGCCCGGCGTCGCCAGGCGAGCGCAACCCGTCCAGCAGCCCGCCGATCCTGTCGCGAAGCTTCTCCGGAACGATGCGGCGCACGATCTCTATCACGCGCTCGCGGAAGGTTATGCCGCGCCGCTCGGCATAGCTCTGCGCCGGGTCGACCTTCTCGTAATCCGACGCCATGTCCTTGGCGCGGTCGCGTGACAGCGTGCGGACCAGCCGTTCGGGGGTCGCGAAGTCATCGGCCCCATAATGCAGCTCCATCCTGTCTCGATGCCGCGACAGTGCGACGTAGCTGCCATGCGCATCCATGCCCGGCGTGGCGAGCACATGGGTCCGGTCGACGGTCATGCCCTGCGCCTTGTGAATGGTTGCGGCATTGCCGTGGTCGATGTGCGCGTAGTCTTTCAGGTCGAACCGCACCGACCTGCCATCATCGGTGCGCACGGTCATGCCTTGTTTGCTGACTTCTTCCACAATGCCGAGCGTGCCGTTCTTGACGCCAAGCCCGCGCTCGTTGCGCAAGAACATGACCCGGTCGCCGCTGGCGAAGTTTCTTGGGCCGCGTTCCACATCCACCTGAACCTCGTCGCCGAGATCGCCAGCAGCGCGCATGCGCTCGCGCGCTGCCTGGTTGAGCGCGCTCACCTCGTTGTTTGTGTGGGTGAGGATGATCCGGCTTGCCTCTGGATGCGCCTGCCTGTCGCGATCCCAGCGCTCGACGAGTTCAGCTCGCGCCTCGTCGCGCGTTGCAGCCTGATGCACCATGCCTTGCGCATCGTAGGTGCCGATCGCGGCGCCGATCCTGCCGGTTGCCAGATCGCGCGTGGCATCGCGCTGCCAGTCCTCACGCTGCCGGCGAACCTGACCGATTTCGACGCCGCCATGACGCTCGTGGATGGAACGGAATGCGGCGCCGGCCTCGATCGCCTGCAACTGCTGCGGATCGCCGACGAGTACGACTTTTGCGCCAACGTCGGCGGCATGGGAAAGCACGCGCTCCAACTGGCGCGTGCCGACCATGCCGGCCTCATCAATCACCAGGACATCGCGAGCTGTGAGCAGATCGCGGCCCTGTCCCCAGCTATGCTCCATACTGGCGATGGTGCGTGATGAGATGCCTGATCCGCCTTCCAGATTCTCGGCGGCAATGCCGGAGAGTGCGGCGCCTCGAACCTCGTAGCCCGCCGCTGCCCATGCCTGGCGCGCAACGCCCAGCATGGCGCTCTTGCCCGTTCCGGCAAAGCCGACGACGACACCAAGACCGTTTCTATCGGTGATATGCGCCAGCGCATCGGTCTGCTCGCTCGAAAGGACAAGCCCGCGTTGCGCTGCGCGCGCCAGTGCCGCCTCGCGATGTGCGTTACTCACCGCGTGTCTCTCGTCCAAATCGATACGCTCCGCAGCGCGGTGAAGGCGCTGTTCGGTGTCGATCATCTGCCGAGTGGTGAAGCGATCTTCGCCACGTCCGTCCTTGCCGAGTTCAATCAGATCGGGTGCGTTGCTGATGGCTGCCACGACCGCGTTGAACTGCTCCACTCCGTCGCTGTGCCGATGCGAGAACTTCGCAATGTCCTTTCGGGTGAAAGTCGATTGCTGGTGCGTGATGGCATCGAGCGCCACGGATGGATCGGCAATGATGCGCGCACCATTGTTGCGCGCGATGTCGCGATGCAGTTCGGCGCGATCTGCTTCAATGTCGCTAGCAGCAAGGCCACTGCCCTCAATGCGCTGTGCTGGCGCACCAATCTGGGTTTGCGGCTCCAGTGAAATGCCCTGCGCTTCCAGACTGCGATGATCGATGTGCGCGTCGATGTCGAGTTCGGCCAGGCGTTCATTGGCCAGCTCCGCCCATCGCTCGCGCCAGCGCTCAACCAGCTGGGTAGCATTCCAGTCTCGAACCTTGGCGCCAAAACCATTCTCGTCCACGGCCCGCATGGTCAGCATGACATGAGCATGCGGCTTGGGGCTTCCATCCTCTGCGCGGTCCCAGTGCACATTGAGATCGGCGACCATGCCCCGGCTTACGAACTCAGCCTGAACGAAGTCGCGCGCCAACTCGATGCCTTGCGCCTGGCTGAGTTCACGCGGGAGCGCAAACTCGACCTCGCGGGCAAGTTGCGCATCCTTCCTCACCTCGAACGCCTCGACATCGTTCCAAAGCCGTTCGCGGTCGCGCCAGGCCTCCGGTGCATCCTCCGGCAGCATCACCTCGGAATGAACGACACCGCGCTTGGCGGAGAAGTCGTGGCTGCGTTCTATCCGCTCGTCACGCAGCCGCGAGGCCGAGCGGTAGGCGGCGGACGCCACAGCGCTTGAGCCTGCCTTGCGGCCAATGACCTTGACGTGAAGATGATAGATCGCCATCGCGACCAGATCATTTGCACGTCAAAGCCCACGTCGGCACGACGTATAAGCGCGCCCTCCCTCGAAAAAATCTCGGGATGGACCAGCCCGTCCCGGGCTGTCTCGGCGACCCTGAAGCCTTCCGGCAGCCGCTCCCCTATCATCCTCCGACCGACAACCGATGGAGACAGCCATGCGCAAACCGCGGGACTTCGACGCAGAACTTCAAGCCCTGGAAGAAAAAGCGCGAGAGCTCAAAACCAGAAAGGTGCAGCAGCTTGGCGAGCTGGTGATCGCCACCGGCGCCGATCAGCTCAGCGCGGACGAACTGGCGGGCGCACTGGTCGCAATCACTGAGACGAAAGACACGGCAAAGCGTGAGGCATGGGCTAAGCGTGGGGTGATGTTTTTCGAGAGCAGGTCCCGGCGAACTGCTTCGGCATCTCAGCGCAACCCTCGCGGCGCTCCAGCGCAATCGGGCAGCGCGCAATCGCCGGCAGGCGGCACAGGCTCGCAATGACATGAGAACATGGCAGGTGGAGCGTCGCAAACGCACCCGACAGCTGATCGAGCTTGGCGGTCTCGTCCTCAAGGCAGGCATTGTCGAGCTCACCAATGACGATCGCGCAATCATCTACGGCGCGATGCTCTGGATCGCCGCGAAGCTGCAGGGCCATGACGGTAAGCATGCCCGGGAGCTTTTGGCCGCGAAGGGAAAGCAGGCATTCGATGGTGAACGGCGTGAAGAGCAGATGGACTGGCGAACATAGCCACAGTTGGCGAGCAGCGGCCAGTCCGAAGTCGGAACAGCAAACTTCCGCCGGTGTGCCAGCGCCGCAGTCAAGCGCTTGCGCAGGAAGCTTTCGCGATCTCCTCGCGACCGCCGACAATCTTCTCTCGCGAGCCTTGATCCTGATCATATAGAGCGCAAGGCTCGCGTTGGCGACGCTCGTCAAAGCGGGCGCTGCCCTATGAGCGAACTTCAAAATCCAGATCGTGCCCTCGAAACCTCCCACGCCCTCCAGATTCGATCATGCACACTGCGCATTGATACAAACTCTATAGCCAGGGTGAGAGCCAGCGGCATTGCTCTGCACAGCTGGAACGGGCGGAAAAGTGAAGGAAGCTCCTCGCTTTAGATGAGATAGGCAAAAGCATCCCAGCCGATGGGACAACAGAAGCGAAACTTACTCTTGTCATGTTGCGCAAAAGAGGTGGATTTTACGAAGAAACGTACTATTTGCGCCGTGGGCAGGCTAGAAAAATCAAACGTCGCTCAATTCATCCGATACAAAAAAGGGAAATCATATGACCACTGCTCTCGAGCAAGGCAACAAACTGGATACCGTGTCGATAACGGCTGACATTGTCGCCGCCTATGTATCGAACAATCCAGTACCGGTTGGCGAGTTGCCGAAACTCATCGGCGACATCCATGCCGCCCTGAATGGCATCGGCACGCCGGCGGTAGAACCTGTGGTAAAACAGGACCCGGCAGTTTCGATCAAGAAATCGGTGACACCTGACTTCATCATCTGTCTGGAAGACGGAAGGAAATTCAAATCGCTCAAGCGGCACCTTCAGCACTTCAACCTGACCCCCGACGAATACCGGCAGAAATGGAACCTGCCGTCCGACTATCCGATGGTGGCGCCGAACTACGCGGCTACCCGGTCGGCTCTGGCGAAATCAATAGGGCTCGGGCGCAAGGCGGCGACGCCCACGTCTGCCGCGGCGGAAAAACCAAAACGGGCTACTCGTGCGGCGGCAGCGGCGACGACTGCGGCGGCCATGAAGTCGCCGCTGAAGAAGGTCCGCAAGGCGCCGGCCAAAGCGTAACGCGCTGCACCTAGCGGACGTGCCAAGTTGTATAGGACCTGAACATGGCAAAGCCCCGCCTTGCGGCGGGGCTTCGTGTTTTGTCGGGTCACTCTGCGGCGCGGCGTGACCAGATGAGCGAGAACTCACCCTCGGTGTCGGTCTCGACCAGGCTCGCATAGATCGGAGCGGGGAAGCTGGGATCGTCGAGCTTGACCGAGTGGTAGTCGCGTCCCTCGCGCGAGGTCTTCTTCCATGCCGCCCCGAACTCGGTGGCGCCAGCGAAGATGCGGAAGTCGGGACCCTTTTCATTTTCGCCATCCGTCGGAGCGAACGTTACCGTCTTGACGTTGAGATTGAGGGTCTTGACCGAGCCGGAGAAGCCGTTCGCGGTGCGGGAGAAAGTGCCGATCGTAGCCATGGTGATGTTCCTTTGTGTTTTCTCGGGCCGCGCCCATCGCGGCCTCGATGGTGGACGTGAGACCGGAAACGATCGGTCTGCATCCCGAAGGGGCTGAAACGAAGTGGAAGACGGCGACGCGAGGCTTTCTTGGACCGTGAGGAATGGACGCGCAGCGGACAGGGGAAGAAAACGCAGCGCCGACGTTGCGAGAAGACGATCGAGACGGAGTGAAACGAAGACGGTCTTCGGTCAGACCCAATCCATTCGAGGACGCCTTGGGCGTGGCCTGGAAAGAATACCCGGAAGGAACGCCACATTGGCTAAGATCAGTCAGGGCCATTGTAGCTTGCGCCCTGCGCTTCTGAATTTCGGCCACAGACCTTCCTCACGCGCCAGGGCGGTGTTGGTCCTACTCCTAACCGGTGAAGAAGGGACGTCCGATTTCCCTAATCTTTGGGCTGAATCGTCATCGCGTTCAGGGCGGCTCCGAAGGCGACCAATTGATTGCTGAGGGCAGCACTTCTAAGCCGACAGATGCCGACGATTTCCTATAGATGCGCCACACCTGATCCTCCACCGCATGGCCGAATGTTCCCGCTGCGGTCACGCCGACGCGCGGTGAGGCATTGCTGGAAGGTCGGATTCACGCCGGGCGTCTGACGCCGAGGTGATGCGCTGCGTGACTTTCCCGATAAGAGTGGTGGAAATTCCCGGTTCGACCATTGGTTTGGAGGTGCATCCCGAGCATCTGCCGAAGCGCTTGATGATCCACAAGCCGATGAAGATCGACGGCAAGGTCGTCTGGCACACAGAGAGATTTCGAGGATAGGACATGGCCAGGTCGAAAGGTTCGCAGCAATTATCACAGGCTGAAATTGAGCGCTTTGCGACGGCAGCGGAGGCACTGCACTTAAGTATCATCAGCCGTTTATATCGCCCCATAGCGACGACTACCGGCAGACGCGCGTCCTGCATGAGGTGCTGTTGAAAGCCGTGCGGGAAGTCACCGGGAAGGAAGTGGCGTTCATCCAGTGGAACGGGACAGGGCCGTCCAAGCCGTAGCGTGGCTCTAGCCGTTTTCGCAGCCGATCCCATCGCCGTCGCGGTCCAGATCATAGATATCCCTGCCGACAACAGTGACCGGGCCGCGTACATAGGCGGACCATTGCCCTTTCCGGAGGAGCAATCGACGTCGCTGGCGATTGGAACGCAGGCTCCCGCGTAGTTTGGGTCGCACGCGTCTTCGGCATGAGCGCAGCCGATGAAAGATGCCACACCAAAAGCGACCGCGCCTACACGACGGGAAGCCGCCGGCTGGATCCTTATCCGAATCAGCGCTGTATCTCAGTCGTCTATCTCTTCGCCTTCATCGTCTTCGTCCGAACCGCGAGACGGGTCTTCGACGAAGGTTTGGCAACCCTCATTAAATGATTGGCTGTTTGAGCTGCAGTCGCTGTCGTTGGAAATCTGATTTTGCTCAGCCCAGTCGTAGCCAGCTTTATGCCCGGAACAATCTTCGGTGCAGTCATTTCCTCCGAAAGTCCCCTGCGCATGACATGGCGTGGCTGATGCCGCCGCAAGCATCAATGTGCCCAAGTGGAACAGCCTTCGAATTCTCATCTGCGCCCCCCCATGGTGAGCAACGCTGCTATCCAGGCGCCGCGAATATGCCTACTCGCACGAACCCAAATCACGCAATTTGGTCCTGATATCAGTGGCAGTGATACTCGCCAGTCTTGTGGTTGGTATGGCACCCATTGGCATCGGTGCCGCCGCCGTGTGCGAAGGTATCCACCGAAAATGCCAACATGGTCAAAGCCGCCATGGCGGCAAGAATTGTGGATTTCATATCGCCCTCCCAAGATAATTCGGACAGAAGAGCACTATCGTGGAGTTAGCACAACTGGCTGATTGCAAATTACCTACTGGTTAAGTGCCGATGTTCAATATCCAATATTGCTCCCGCGCATCAAGATCGGCCGATGAAATGGCGAGCGACGGACTCAGACGCCCAATTGCGCGGCCATCTTTTGCGTGGCCGCCGTTGTCCGGTCAATGCCGCTGGTGATCGACAGCAGATGTCGTTTCGTCGAAAGAAATTCGGAGTCGCTGCAATCGGCCACAGCGCGCTTGAACAGGGCTCGCATGGCGATGAGCGCGACCTCGCCGTTACCAGATCACAGACCAGCGAGGCATCTGTCGGCGCAAGTTGATTTGCGACGGCCTTTCGGATCGCAAAGCTTCGCGAACTCGGCTTTCTCAAAGCGGGTCAACGGCGCGGCGGCGGAAAATCAGGGGATTTGGGATTGGTCTTGGCCATGACTTCTGTACACGATTCAAAAATCATTCTTCGCCGCAAAAAATTGCCGCATGCCGCATCTGTGGTCGTTCGTCGACACGCAACCGACATGTCCCTCCGTCGCGCAGTCGCTGTGGTAATGGGGGTGCCACCGCCCCGGCGGTCACAACGGCCTGTGGCGAGTGTCGATCAGCCTGGCTGACTCATAGCAGCCCGAATGCCATTGCGGTGAGAAAGGCCACCACTAGCACCACCAGGACCCCAATAATCAGCCAGACGGCGCTCTTGGCGTCCATTTAGACCCTCAACTGTCGGTTCCATTGATCACATAGCGCGACGCGAAGACGCTCACCAGTCACTGTGACTCCAGCGGATACGCGTCCTGGGCGAACTGACGGGCGTTTGTGGATAGGGACTACTGTGGGAGCGTGGGTTCGAAAAGTGGGAATATTCGCGCGCAAAAGGCCGGCCGGCTTACCGGCCTGTCGCGCGGTCAGTCTCAACTGGTTGCCGGCTTGGATGTAGGCGGCTCACGGCGAGCGAGCAGCTTGTCGATCCGCCTTCCATCCATATCGAGGATCTCGAAGCGCCAGCCCTCGTAGTCAAAGTGCTCACCGGCTTCCGGCAAGTGCCCAAGGCTTGACAAGGCGAACCCAGCGATCGTGTGAAAATCCCCTTCGGCAGACCCCGATCGGAATCCTAGGCGAGCGAACGCATCGTGCGCCAGCATCATTCCGTCGATGAGCAAGGACCCGTCATCGCGCTCGATGACATCAGGGTCCTCATTGTCCAGGTCAGGAAGGTCGCCTGCGATGGCTTCGAGCAGATCGGTCTGGGTGACGATCCCCTCCAGAGCGCCATATTCGTCGATGACGATCGCCAGACGCACCGGCGTCCGCTTGAACTGATCGAGTACACGGAAAATCGGCGTTGCCTCGTGAACGATCAAAGGTTCTCGGATGACCGCCATCGGGTCAAGCGTTTTGCCGTCGAGCACCTGGTCGAGAAGGTCCTTCTTCAGAATCATGCCAAGCGGTTCGTCTATCCCCCCACGGCCGACCAGAAGCTGCTCATGGCGACATTGCCGGATGGTGCGCAGAATCTCGTCAGGGATGTCGTCGGTATCGATCCAGTCGATATCGCGTCGCGGTGTCATGATGTCGGCAATGCGCCGATCGCCGATGTTGAAGACACGCTCGACCAGTTCCTGTTGCGTCTGATGAAGGAGCCCTGCCTCCTGGCTTGCCGCCACGAGCAGCTTCAGCTCTTCGGGCGAATGCAAGGACTCCTCGCCTGTGCCCGGACGCAGACCGCACAGACGCAGCACCAGATTGCCGAGACCGTTGAGAACAAGAATCGCCGGCCTGAGTAGGAACAGGAACAGACCGAGAGGGCGGACGACCCGAAGTGCCGTGCTCTCGCTGCGCTGGAGCGCCAGACTTTTCGGCGCTAGTTCACCCAGGACAATGTGTAGCGCGGTTATGATGATGAAGGCGATTGCGACGGCAATGGTGTGCGAAGCTGCCGTGGCCAGCGACCCCATCACTCCCAAGAGGAGTGGCTCGATCAGATGAGCGAGTGCAGGCTCGCCGACCCAACCGAGCGCCAGCGATGAGATGGTGATGCCGAGCTGAGTTGCTGCAAGGTTCGCATCGAGATTCACCAAAGCCCGTTGAAGGAGGCTGGCGTTCGAGCGTCCAGCTGTAGCCAATTCGTCGACGCGGCTTCGTCTAACCGCGACCAGCGCAAATTCGGCGGCGACAAAGAAACCGTTGGCGCCTACGAGTAGGAGAACCAACAGAATTCCAAGAATGTCGCGTAGACTACCATCGTCCGCAGGCATGATATCCTCTTTATGAAACAGCCACTCTCATCTCTCAAGCGCGTATGCCGTCGTGAAACCGCCGTTGGCCATCATTGCGGAGCGATCACCGCAGCTCCGCCTCTGACAATCAGGGGCAAGATAGCCAAATCCGCGCTGAGTATCCTACCCCCGCAAAAAATCCGCCGGCGCGAACCGGCGGGCCAGAAATCGGATAGAAAAAGAACCGGTCATGCCGGCCGAACTAAATGTGGCGTCTGGGTAGTCGAAGTCAATGGACCCGCCGCGTAGAGATCGCCTTTGATCCAGTGATTTAGCAATATCACCGCGATGCCGGCGAGGATCGCCAGCGCTATCATCCAAATGATCTTCTGACGGTCGCTCAATGTTCTAAACCCAAACCCGAACCACGCGTGCCGGCACTTAATGGCACGACGTCGTTAATTGCAATGTGATCCCTATGAGAATCGCTGTGGCCTTGGCGGTCGGTCAAACTTTCTCATTTCGACGAGATTTGCCAGACAGCCACGCCAGTAAGAATAAGGCCGGCGGTACCTTCGATAGTTCGCGATATCACATCGAACAGGCGCGGCCGACGGTCGAAGAAATGCACCAGCCGTTCCCGAAACAGGATCGACAGAACTGCCACGCAAGACAACGTCAGTGCCACGCCGGCCATCATGGTGATTGCAAAGAGTATGCCCGCGACCGGAACACCTCTTGAGATCGCGAAGGTCATCGCGAAGAGCGTCAATGGACATGGGATCAGGCCGGCCATGACGCCCACAACCTCGCCTTCATGCTGATGGTGATGACCGTGGCTGAGCGCCCGCCAAAGCATCCACAGACCAATTAACCCGAGCAGGCCACGACTGACATCCTCCAAAAGCGGCGCCCGGCCGACGCTGCCCAGCGCAATCGAGACCAATGGCAACGAGAGGGCTGCAATCACAACGGCAATCGTGACATGGGTGAAGGAGAGTGTCAGCGACACCAGTAGGCCGCGACGGATGCTGGCATCCGATCCGGCCAAATAGGTAGCCAGCACGGCTTTGCTGTGTCCGGGTGTCAAAGCATGCGCAGCTCCGAACAGGACACCCATCGGCAGGAAGGCAGTGAACGCCAGCCAGTCGCCCCCGGCTGACAGCAATTTGATCTGTTCGGCGAGCGCCAAGTATATCGTGCGTTGAAACTCGACCAGGGTTTGGAAAAACACGTTCTATCCGTTCCGCCGCTTCAACCGCACGTCAATTCAAGGCGTGTCGCGAATATCTTGCCGAGATCGGTTCCGGTCGGATCGCTGAAGAAGGCATCCGTCAATTTCGTCTGATTCTGTGCGATTGCGGTATTCGGATCGGGGCGGACGACTGCCCTCGTGCAATCTTTCGGTAGGCCAGCCACGGCGATCTTATCGTCATCGGTGAAATCGATCGCGGTGTAGAAGGTCGGATCGTAGACGCCGATGCTCACCTTGCCGGCGAGCGCCAACGTGTCTTTCGGCTGCGTCTCGAATTGGATGACGAGTTGATTGTTCTCGTAGCTAGTGACCAGCCTCGCCGGCGGCGTCATCGCCACGTCCTTGCCTTCCACAGTGACCATTTGGAAATAATTGTATTCTTCCAGTGAGGCATGGATGGTGAGGGCGGCGGCGTCGAGTTCTTCGGCGTCCAGAGTAAGGTCGGAATTCTTGTCGAACTCCATCAGCACCGTCGAGGAGAAGAGCTCGTCGAACCGCCAGAGATGCTTGAGCGACTTGACCGACTTGTCAGCGCCAACCGTTAGGTCCAAACGGGCTTCCGCGAAGACATGAGGATGAGCGCCGACCGCGACGGTGGAGGCGAGCAGGAGCGCCATGCCAAAAATCGTGCTGGTCAGTCGCATTTGCGCTCGCTTTCTCGTCATTGCGCGCCAACCGAGTGATCTGGCAGCGCAAGCAGGCTAAATTGGGACGCGGCCCGCGAAGCCTTTTCAATCATCGACGATCGAACTTGCTATGATGGCGTTCGCTGTGCTCCGAACGGCTGGCGACGTCAAATGCACGAGCTGCTTGCGATTGCCCGCGATCAGTATGAACAGCCGGGAAACCTGCCTGCCCTTCCTCTCCTCGCCGATTTTTTCGGCGTCGGTGCGGTGGAAGAACCGTTTTTCAAACTCGGCGCGGTCGACATCGAAAAGCTTGAGCGAGCAGGTCTGGACGGACCTGCCGTCCATGGTAGCCCTGGTCACCGCGACCATCGTTCCGGCCGGAAGGTCGTCGCCGGTGACCTGCCATCCGCGGAACGCCTTCATGGCATCCACAGGAGCAAGTGCCGCGCCGTCGACGAGCGGCGTCCATCCGCGCGTCTTTGCCAATGTCGCGGTTCGCTCGAAGTCGGGGCCGTGCGCCAGGCATGTCGCGTGGAAGGCATCCAGCGCCCGGTCGACGCCATCGGCATGCGCAAGCGGTGATGCCAACCATGCGGCCGCAAGCGTCAAGGACAAGTAGGTCTTGGGCATTCGGTAGACTCGCGTATCGAAGCAGGCCGGGATAGCCAATCGGCAAGATAGCGCCGCGGCGGCTACGCACGCAATGCAGCGCGGCCCGCGACTACCGGCCCGCGCGTGTTCCTGGCGGCGGCGCGCCCGGTCCGGTCGCCGCGGCATGCCGCGCTCAGGCAGGCAGGATCTTGTCCGTGGTCGCGCGCACATAATCGAGGTTCATGGTCCCGACGGCGCCGGTATCGTCGACCCTGAAGCCTGTCTCGACCAGTAGAGTTCCGACCGCATTCATGTCGATATGCCCGTGCCGATGGAGCCTCGGCAATCTGGATTCGTGCAGCGGCCTTCCGAAGTCGATCAGCAGCAGTCGGCCTCCCGGCTTCAGAACCCGCTCCGCTTCACGGAAGAAGGTCGATCGGTCGGGTTTCGGCAGGTGATGCAGCATGAGCGTACCGATCACGATGTCGAATTGGCCATCCTCGAAGGGAAGTTCCTGGGCCGTCGCCTGGACGAAGGTAAGATCAACGCCGGCTCGCGTAGCCTTGACGCGCGCCCTCTCGACCATTTCGACCGATGCGTCGACGCCCGTGACGCGTCCGACCGCTCCGACCAACCGTCTCGCGGCTATGGCAAGCGTGCCCGTACCGCAGGCGACATCGAGCATCGCCTCGCCGGGCTGGAGCCTTGCCAGACGCAGCATGAATTCACGGAACCGGTCCTCGCGGCCCCAAGTCAGGACGCGCGCAAGCAGGTCATAGCCGACCGCCCTATGCAGGACGATGCCGATGCCCCTTTCGCCGGCGCCATGCGCGCCGGCAGTCCGCATGTGATGGAAGCCGCCCCAGAGTGCGAATGCCGCGACCGCAGCGAGGATGAGGCCGTGGACTGCAGCCGTCCAAGCACCGGCATTGAGATAGCCGTCCCCGAAATGAAGCATTAGTAGAAAACCGCTGACCAGCGACAGTTTGACGAGCACGGCAAGCATAATAACACCCTTTCGCGAATGCTGTCCGTTTCCAGCCCGATGACCAAATTGGTGCATTTCCTTTTGCCTCCTCGTCCGTTTCCGGAGTGCTCAAGGCATTCTTGAGCTTCTGGACTCGGCGTATCATACTGGACAGATTGTCCATTAGCGCTGTTGCTGGACAACGGACCGCTGAACGTCCCAAACCGCACGGTGGAAAGAGCAATGACCATTAAAATCGAGCGGCCCGACGACAGGGGTACGATCGACCGTCGTGTCGCGCGCACGCGCGCCATGCTGCAGGACGCGCTGATTGCTCTGATCCCAGAGTGCGGCTATGCGGCTCTCACCGTGGAAGACATCTGCCAGAAAGCTGATGTCGGCAGGTCGACCTTCTATACGCACTATGCCGGCAAGGACGAATTGCGCAGCGCGGCCCTTGAGGCGCATCTGCTGTCGCTGAGCAGGCGCGTGTCGGCAGACGAAAAGACAGGCAATCGCCTGTTCGAATTCAGCCTGCCGATGTTCGAGCACGCGCGGGCGTTCCGGTCGCTTCACAAAGCGCTACTTGCGAGCAGCGGCGACACGATCCACGATCAATTGCGTGAACGCATACGGCGCGCAGTGCGAACCGAACTGTCTGGCAAGCGGATCGGCGACGCGGGCGTGCCGCTGGAATTCGTCGTCCAGTTCATATCGGGAGCCTTTCTCTCGGTGCTTGCCTGGTGGATCGCCGAGGACTCCAGCCTATCGCCGGCCCAGGTCGACGACCTGTTCCAGCGGATGGCGGGTTCAGCTCTTCCGGGGCGGTCACCCTAGCAAGACCTTCCAAATCCAGATCTCGCGCCGGTTGAGGCTAACGTTCCTCGGGCGGCCGAATCTTGCGAAACGTCATGAGCAAAGGATTTCGTAGATGGTGTTCAAGCCACCGGCGACGAGAATTGGTCAGCCGAAACCGGAAACGGCAAGCAGGGGTCCGGCGACCATCGGACTGACCGCCGAACCGCGTTCGGCCAGAGCCCCACTCGGACCGCCAATCTTCGTCGATTCAAAATCGCATGGCAACGAGTCGAGCTATTTCGGCCGGCGCTTGATCGGGGATGGCAAAGACCGAGCTGACGTTGATCTCACAAAGCACATACGTGTCTTCACCTGACACAGTCCGTGGTCCGTAGAGAAAATCGGCATCCCAAATGATCGGCAGCGACCTGGCATCGACGCCTAGCACAGCCATCATTTGCGGCGTCCACCCGGTTTCCATATTGGTCCGCAGCGACTGAAACGGTTCGGCCGTGGCGGGATGCATTATCCGCGGCCCTGGTTGCGCAGCCTCGGAATCTGGCCCTTCAGGAGGTGGCGGGATTAGGGCCTTGATGAACTGGTGGCCAAAGCCGACCACCTTGTCGGCGCCCATGTAACAGCGGATCATCCCGTCGGGTAAACGCGGTTGGAATGGCTGATCCACGATGCAGCCATCGGGTGTCAAATACACCTCGCAGCGCGCCATGAAATCCGGCAGTGCGAGTTCTTCCGGCGTACTGCCGCGTCGCGCGTGCAGCACCCGAACCGCCGGCTCTCCGCCAGGAAGCGAACCGATCAGCTCGACCTTCCATACTCCCTGGCCGCCATTGCCGCGGTTCTGCTTCAGCACCCGTGGACCGGCCGTTCGAAGCCGCTCCGGAAACGCCTCGCGAAAAGCCTCGGCGGAGCCGTAGAGGTAAGTATCGGTTCCCCATCCGAGATGCTTCGTACGGTGCAGAACTTCCTTCACGCCCATTTTCAGGATCACGTCTGGATGTGCACTCACCCAGGGGCCGCGTGCCGCCACGTCGCGCAGCAGCGGGTCAAGCACCGCACGGGTTTTTCCCTCGTGCAAGGGATCGACCCAGACCAGCACGCCGTCCGTCGCCAGGAGCTGGGTCCGAACCTCCTCGGCAAACTCTTCGTCATAAACGGCCGGTTCGGCGTGAACACCGATCGCAGCGAGTTCCTCGAACACGCGATGAAACCGGTTGTTCTGCGGTGTCGCCGTGCGACGCGCCTCCCGGTCACCGCGCCAGACCAAAGCCACTCGCCTCGTGCCCATTATACCTCGCCTCCTACTTGCTCGCCCATCAGGCAGCCCCGATACGAAATAGACTGCGATGCTCGCATCCGAGCAGAAAGATCGCCCTAGACCGAGCCCGCCGCGACGCCGAAAAGCACGCCCAGGATCGAACATGCCGCTAGCATCGGGATCACGCCGACCTTGAAGCGGAATACCGCCAGCATCGCACCGAGGGTCAGTACGAGAGACGGAATGTTGAGGGAACCGAGGACTGGCACGTCGAGCCTCATGCCCAGCAAGCCGATCTCATGCAAATCGCGAAACAGGACATGAAGCGCGAACCACACCGCGAGGTTCAGGATCACTCCAACCACCGCTGCCGTGATGGTCGACAGTGCGGCTGACAGGGCCTTGTTGCTGCGCATCGTCTCTATGTACGGCGCGCCGAGAAATATCCACAGGAAGCACGGGACGAAGGTCACCCACGTCGTCAGAAGGCCGCCGAGCGTTCCAGCGACCAACGCGTTAAGAACCCCCGGCTCCCGGAATGCTCCCATGAAACCAACGAATTGAGTGACCATGATCAGCGGACCCGGCGTTGTTTCGGCCATGCCGAGGCCATCCAGCATTTCTCCAGGCTTCAGCCAGCCATAGTGCTCGACTCCTTGCTGGGCGACATAGGCAAGCACCGCATAGGCCCCGCCGAACGTCACCACCGCCATCTTGGAAAAGAAGATGGCGATGTCGGTGAAGACATTGCCTTGCCCAAGAAACAGCAACAAGAAAAGGACCGGAACGAACCATAGCAGCAGAAACACCGCCGCAATCTTCAGCGACCATTCGATGGATGGCCGGGCATGCGCCGGCATCCCTTCGCCAAGCGCCGAGTCGACATCATCGACCTGCTTGCCACCAAGCTTGCCATGTCCATTGCCTGGCTGGAATGCGGCCCAACCCATCTTGCCCCCGACGTAGCCGATCACGGCCGCAACCAGGATGACCAGCGGGAACGGTGCATGGAAGAAGAACAGGGCGATGAAGGCTGCCGCAGCGAGGCCGACCATCACATTGTTCCTGAGCGCCCTCCTGCCGATCCGCAGGACCGCTTCGAGCACGATGGCCAGAACCGCCGCCTTCAGGCCGAAGAAGAGCGCCTGGATAGCGCCAACGTTGCCGAAGATGGCGTAGATCCAGCTCAGGACCATGATGGCGACCGCGCCTGGCAGCACGAACAGGATTCCCGCGACGAGGCCGCCTTTGGTCTTGTGCATGAGCCAGCCAATATAGATGGCCAATTGCTGCGCCTCCGGACCGGGCAGCAGCGTGCAGTAGTTGAGCGCATGCAGGAATCTCGTCTCGCCGATCCAGCGCTTTTCCTCAACGACGATCCGATGCATCATGGCGATCTGGCCGGCCGGGCCGCCGAAGCTGAGCATTGCAACGCGGGCCCATACTCGCATGGCGTCCGCAAACGAAATGTCATGGTCGTGGGTTTCGGCCAGAGATGGCGGCGTCGTGACGGACTGCTCCAGATTGGCCATAGTTTGAGTCCCTGCGGTCATCCGCGTTTCTTGCGGAAATACTGATAGAGGTTGTCGAAGACAGGAGCGCCCTGCGCGATCCGCTGTTCGTCGCTCTCGTTCGCCATGGCGATGCCTGCAATCAGACTGGCAATCCCAGTCGCCTCCTCGCGACCGAACTTGTTGTCCTTGAGGTCGATGTCATGGACGATCTCGGCGATGGCCTGGAGTGCCGGATCATTGATGCCGGCGCGGGTAAGCAGAACTTCGAAGCTGCAGCGATCGCCCTCATGGGTGATTTCGCCTTCGAACATGTCGAAGCGCAATTCCCCCTCCTTTGGCACGTATCCCTTGCCCGCTACGAAGCGGATGATCGCGTCAGCATCGATGAACCGGCGGATCAGCCAACTGCAGGCGATGCGGTCGACATGCACGTCCCGGCGCGTGACCCAGATTCGGCCCTTGAGCTCGCTCGGCTCGGCGGCCTTCTTCGGTTCCTTGGTCATGGCCTTGTCCTCTGTAAGCTGTGTTTCAAGTTCGGCGATCAGTCCCTCGATCGTGAGGCGACCGCTGGCACCAAAAAAGTCGATCATCACCACTTCAGTGAGCCGCTTGCGCAAGCGACCAAGTTGCGGACGCGCTTCTGCGTGTTTTTCCGATGTCGCGTCGGCCCCAATCGCTGCAGCCAGCTCGCGCGCTTCCCCAGCGATCTCCGCATAGTCGGCATCACGGGCCGCGTCGAACATCGCCCGCACCTGCGCGTCCGACAGACCGTCGACAAGGCGCGCCTCGCAAATCATGGCCTCGCCGCCGCCGGCGACGATCTCCTTCAGAAGCCATTCGAAATCCTCCTGCATCTCGGCATTCGCCGGCAGGGCGTAAACGGTGCTTTTAACTGCGACCGCGCCGATGCCTTGCAACCGTCGCCAGATCTTCACCCGGAAATAGGCGGGCTTGCTTGGCAGCTGATAAATCAGGAGCAGCCAGCGCTGCTCCTGCGATTGCCCCTCACTCATAAGTGAACCGTATCATGGACTGAATTAGATGCAACACTTGTATCATGACTCATGCGCAAACCATACTAAATGGCCAAAATCCGCAGAGACACCATACTTCAATGCGGGCGAAGCTCATCGTCGGTTGTCGAAGCGCCCCAGCGCACTTCCGGGCGAAGAAAGAAAGCTCATGTGGCGCCCCTCGAACGTCGTCCGGCAGGAATGGAGGCCCCGGAAGTAGTGGCGACGGCACCTTCGTGTACACAGTTACGGACAATCGCATCACACGCCTCGCCATCAAGGCTGGTGTCACCGACAACGGTCGCGTCGAGGTGACCGCGGGCCTTTCGGAAGCGACATCGGTGGTGGCAACCACCCAAGGCGTGCCGCCCCTGAGGACTGCGGTTCAGCCGCAGATGGTTCGCTCCTCGTCCTTGGTGGAATACCCGGCGCAGCTGGGATCGATCCCCTCTCGCCCATAAGTGACCGGTATCAAACGTCTGAGCAAGATGCAACACTTGTATCATTTCTCGTTTGGGCATAACGTGCGCCTGCTCACGGATGGCCGTGCCGCCGAGCGAGGAAATCCAATGCCGCACCAGATCATGCCGCTGCCGTTCAAGCCGCCCAGGCTCGTCGGACTGTCCGAACGCCTGCTGGCCAGCCATTATGAAAACAATTACGGCGGTGCGGTTCGCCGCCTCAACGCTATCGAACAGCGGCTCGATGAACTCGACTGGGGCGCAGCACCCGTCTTCGACATCAACGGGTTGAAGCGCGAAGAGCTGGTCGCGGCAAATTCGGCGATCCTGCACGAGATCTATTTCGATGGGCTCGGTGGTTCCGGCGATGCCGGAGGCGATCTTGCCGCAGCACTGGAGCGCGACTTCGGCAGCGTGGCGGCATGGCGCGCCAAGTTCATGGCTTGTGCTAAGGCGCAGGCCGGAGGCTCGGGATGGACGCTGCTGACCTGGTCGGAGCGCCGCGATCGGCTGACGATTCAATGGGCGGCGGATCACACCAATTGTCTCGCCGGCGGCATGCCGATCCTCGCGCTCGACATGTACGAACATGCCTACCACCTCGATTTTGGCGCCAAGGCTGGCGCCTATGTCGACGCGTTCATGAAGAACATCCATTGGGAGCGGGTTGCCGCCCGCCACCGGCGGGCTGTCGCGCAGCGCGATCCTTCAACAGGACCTGCATCGGACAATAAGGTTCCAACTGTTGCGCCAGAGGAACTGCGGGCCCGACTCGACCAGGGCGAAGATCTGGTCGTGCTCGACGTCTGCCTGGCCGACGATCTGGCAAAACGCAGCGATATGCTGCCGGGCGCCAAGCTCCGCGCTCCCGAGACCATTGCCGATTGGGCCGATGAACTGCCGAGGGACAGGCCTGTCATCGTCTATTGCGTCTACGGCTTCCAGGTCAGCGGCGACGCAGTCGCCGAACTGCGTCGCCGCGGCGTCGATGCAACGGCGCTCTCAGGCGGCATCGCCGCCTGGCACGCCATCGGCGCGCCAACCGTCCCTCTGGTGATGAGCGAAGAAAGGATTGCGTCATGAAATGGGTTACCCGTGAACGCCCGGTCATCGACCGCATCGCCTGCCCCTGGCTGATTGCACGCTTCATCGACAAGGAACCTGATTTCCTGTTCGCGGCACCTGATCAGGTGATCCGTGTTGCCCAGGAAGCGGGCGCGACACCCTACGACGTGCCCGGCGTCGAATTCACCCATGTCGGCGACGGTTGCAGCTTCGACACCTTCGTCTCGAAATTCGGCCTCGATCGCGACCCGGCGATCGTGACCATTGCCGCGATCGTGCGCGGCGCCGACACGGATCGGCACGACCTCACGCCACAGTCTGCAGGACTGCTCGCGATCTCCATGGGGCTGCGGGACGTGACGCCCGACGACCACGAGATCCTGAAGCACGGCTTCGTCATTTACGATGCGCTTTATGCCTGGGCCTCACGACGCAAGGCGGAGACCCATAGCTGGCCACCCGTCACGAAGCCGGCGGCGGCCTGAAGTAGCGGGCAACGAGGGCAGATCAAGTCGGCACTCAAATCACCGGCCGCCGCTCGCCGTCGGCCAGGTGGCAGGCCGCGACCCCGCCATGCGGCACCGAGCGCAACATCGGCTCCTCGGTCCGGCAGACATCGATCGCCACAGGACAGCGGGTGTTGAAGCGGCATCCCGGTGGCGGCGCGCTGGGGCTTGGAGGGTCGCCCGCGAGGATGATTCGGCGACGGCCGGCCTCGATACGAGGATCCGGCGAAGGAGCCGCCGAAAGCAGTGCCTGGCTGTAGGGATGGGCCGGCTCGCGAAACAGCGGCCGCGTCACGCCGGCTTCCGCGATGCGGCCAAGATACATCACCGTCACGTTTGAGCAGACCTCGCGCACGATCGCCAGGTCATGCGCAACGATGACGATGGTAAGGCCAAGCTGTTTCTGCAATGATGTGAACAGGTTGACGATCTGCGCCCGGATCGAAACGTCAAGCGCGCTGAGCGGTTCGTCGCAAACCAGGATCGATGGCTTCAGCGCAAGCGCGCGAGCGATCGAAACGCGCTGGCGCTGGCCGCCGGAAAGCGAACGCGGCAGGCGGTCGAGCACGGTCGCTGGCAGCGCCACCAGATCCAGCAGCTCGCCAATACGGCGCCGGCGCTCGGCCGGAGATCCGAGGCGATGGATCTGCAGCGGCTCTTCCAGCGTCTGGTAGACGGTCTGGCGACGGCTCATCGAGCCCAGCGGATCCTGGAAGACGAACTGGACCTCGCGGCTGAACGATTTGCGGTCCGACTTCAGCCACTGGGCGCGATCCCGCCCCGAGATCAGCACCGTACCCTCAGTCTCCTTCTGCAGGCCGACGACGCTGCGAGCCAGCGTGGTCTTGCCACAACCGGATTCGCCAACGATGCCATGGAAGGCACCACGCGGAATGGTCAGGTCGATGCCGTCGACCGCCCGCACGGCGCCTGTTCCGGAGCGGTTGGCGAAATGGACCTTCAGGCCCTTGACCTCAATCGCCGCAATGTCAGCCATGGATTGCTATCCCTTCCCGCCTCAGCACCACCGGGCATCCCACCTTGTGCGGCGTCCCGCCCGTCGAGATCGTCTGGAGCGGCGGCCGATGCACGCGGCATTCGGGCTCAACCAGTTCGCAGCGGGCAGCGAAACGGCAGCCCGGCTCCAGCCTGATCTGGTTCGGCGGCAAACCTGGTATTTCCTTGGTCGCGGCGCGTTCGTCGGCGCGGAAATCCGGTACAGAGGCAAGCAGCCCGCGTGTATAGGGATGCGTCGGCCGCGTCAGCACATCCATCGCGGTCCCCTCCTCCGCCACCTGCCCGGCATAGAGCACCATGACCCGGTCCGCGACCGAGGCGACGACGCCGATGTCGTGCGTGATCAGCACGACCGCGATGCCTTCCTCGCGCTGGATCTGGCGGATGAGCTCCAGGATCTGCGCCTGCACCGTGGCGTCCAGCGCAGTGGTCGGCTCGTCGGCGATCAGCACGCGCGGCCGGCTTGCCAGGGCCAGTGCGATCATGGCGCGCTGCAGCATGCCGCCAGACATTTCATGCGGATAGCGATCGTAGCGGTCTTCCGGGTCAGGGATGCCGGTGCGGGCGAGCAGCGAGACCGCTTCCTTGCGGGCATCCGCATGCGAGAGATTGGCAAAGCGGCGCGCCTGGCGCGCCAGTTGCGGTCCGATCTTCAGCATCGGGTTCAGCGCGCTCATCGGGTCCTGGAAAATGACGCCGAAATAGCGGCCGCGAAGGTCAGACAAGCGCCTGGACTCCATTCCGACCAGTTCGCTCGCTTCGGCTCGGGCCGATCCCTTGATGTCGACGGTGACGCCCTCGGGCAGCAGGCCGAGCGGCCCAAGCGTCATGACGGTCTTGCCCGAACCGCTCTCGCCGACGACGGCGACTGTCTCGCCGGGACGGACGTTGAACGACACCCCATCGACCGCGCGCACGGAAACGGTCGTGGCGTAGAGATCAATGACCATGTTTTCTATGGAGTAGATCGGCTCGTCGCTCATGGCGCGGCTGTTCCCGTTTCGACGGCGTTCCGCTCCGCTTCCTCAACGGCGCGCGCCTTGCGACGCTTGCGCAGCAAACCGCCGCGCACCGGCCTCGGCACCTTTTGCAACGCGAAGGTCTCGCCCAGCAGATTGAAGCTGACCACCACCAAAGTGAGCGCAAGGCCCGGAAGGACGACCAGCCTCGGGTATTCCTCAATGTAGCTCATGCCGTCGACCAGCATCTGGCCCCATTCCGGCGCCGGCGGCGCGACGCCCAGGCCGAGGAAGCTCAGCGTCGCGATGGCCAGGACAAGGGCGCCAGCATCGGCGCTGGCATAGACCACGACGAGGGCCAGGACATGCGGCAGGATATGGCGCACAAAGATCCACAGATGGCTGGCGCCCATCACCCTTGCCGCTTCGATATAGGGCTGTTGCAATTCGGCGGTGACCACGGCGCGGCTCATGCGGGCATAGTTCGCCCACCACGCCAGCGTCAGCGCCGTGATCATCGACCAGTAGCCGGTGCCGAGAATGCCGATCAGCGCCAGCGCGATCACCAAGCTTGGCAGCGCCAGCGCGATGTCGATGAGGCTGATCAACACCAGCTCGACGCGCCCGCCGACATAACCGGCGAACGAACCGATGCTGACGCCGATGGCAAGTGCGGCCACCAGCACGATCACCATCGCCACCAGCGATATGCGGGCGCCGCCGATGATGCGGCTCAGAATATCGCGGCCGAGATAGTCGGTGCCCAGCCAGTGAGCCCAGCTCGGTCCCGCAAGCGTGACGTCGTAGTCTTGCGCGCCGGGATCGTAAGGCATGATCGAGGGACCGAGCACACCGACCGCGACAAAGAAGACGACTGGCAGCAGCACCAGCCAGGGCCAGTCCTTCATGCTCCTGAACAAGGAAGTGTTCATCGGATCAAGCTCCTCTCGCCCTACGCATGCGCGGGTCGACAAACATGCAGATCACGTCAACCATCAGGTTGACGACAACGAAGAACACCACGAACAGCAACAGAACCGACTGCATGCCGACGAAGTCGCGGAAGCGGATTGCATCGATAAAGAAGGCGCCGACGCCGCGCAGCGCAAACACCGTTTCAACCACGATCGAACCGATGATCATCAGCGTGAACTGGGCGCCGAAGGTGGTCAGGAACGGGATGGCGATGTTGGGCAGAGCCTCGCGCATCAGCACCTGTGTCCTCGTGTAGCCCTTCGCGAAGCCCGTCGTGGCGAAGGGTCGCGACATGGCCTCCTGGAGGTTGACGCGGACGACGCGGCTCAGCACCGATGCCGGAAACAGGGCGATTGTCACCCACGGCAAGAGCCACGAGGTGAAGCCGCCGACGCCGAAGGTGGGCAGCCAGCCCAGCATCACCGAAAAGACGATGACCAGCAGCGCCGCCACGAAGAAGTTCGGCGTCGAGGCGCCGACCAGCGAGAAGGCGTGGAGGAACCGGTCCAACGCGCCACCATTGCTGACCGCACCGGCAACGCCGAGCGCCAGCGACAGGAAAAAGGCGAGAATGCCGCCGCCCGCAAGCAGCGCCGCCGTCATCGGGATTCTGGCGGCGAATTCCTGCGCGATCGGCTTGCCGGTGCGCAGCGAGACGCCGAGATCGCCGGTGATAGCGCTGAAAAGCCATCGGCCGTAGCGGACCGGCAGCGGATCATAGAGCCCGAGGTCCTCGCCGATCTTCTTGATCATTTCGGCATCCGCGCCCGGGCCTGCCGCACGCTCGGCCATGAGCGCGGCGACGTTGCCCGGCGCCGCGGCAACCAGGGTAAAGGTCAATGCCGATGCCGCCACGACAAGCAGACAGGCAAGCAACATCCTTCGCAGAATCGTGCGTCTCATCGGAACTCCCCCAGGAGATTCGAGGCGTTCAGGCCTTCAGCGTGATCGCCTTGAACGGCAGGTCGTAGTCCGTCGCGGGAAGCGCGAAGTTCTCGACGCGAGGATTGTGCGCCCACAGCCGCTGGCTGACAACGAGCGGGCAGATCGCCCGGTTGTCGTGCAGCCAGTCGTAGAGCGCCTGCATCTTGGCTTCGCGTTCGTCGCCGCTCGCTTCGAGCGCGGCCTTGACCACGCCATCAAGCTCCGGGGAAACATAGATCTTGCCGTCCGGCCCGCTGTCGGCGGTGGATACGAACGCGTTGCCGAGCGTGCCGTGCGGATCATAGGGCGCGCCATAGGTGGTGAAGAAGGCAAGATCATATTCGAACGCCGGGCGACGGTCGTGCATGGTGGCGTTGTCGACTGACGAGACCTGAACCTGGAAGCCGACCTCGGACAGCTGACCCTGGATCATCTCGGCGATGCGGCGCGAACCCGGCAGCGATTCCTCCGATACGAGGAAATCGATCGCCAGCGGCGCGCCCTCCTTGCTCCAGGCGCCTCCGCTTTCGCTCCAACCGCCATCGGCAAGGATTTTCCTGGCCGCGGCGACGTCGCGTACCGGCACGTTATGCCGCTTGCCCGAGGAAGGCACGTTGGTCGGAAAGAGATCCGCCGCCGGATCTGCGTAGCCTTCGAACAACACCTTGGCGATCGCGGCGCGGTCGACCGAGACATAGATGGCGTCGCGCACGGCCTTGTCGGCCATCATCTTGGCCTTCGGCGAATAACCGAGCAGCATGGTTGCGGTGCCGGCCTCGGCCACCACTTTCATGCCGTCCTTTTCAAGCGCGCGGGCGCGGCGCGGCGACAGCGTCGCCACCCAGTCGCCGCCGATCACGTCGAGGTCGCCGGAACGCAGCGCGTTGGCGCGGGCGAGTTCGTCGGGAACCACCTTCAGTTCCATGCGAGCAAACAGTGGCTTCTCGCCCCAGTATTTGTCGTTGCGCACCAGCACGGTGCCGGAGGAATCGTAGCTTTCGACGATCCACGGTCCGGTGCCGACCGGAGCGGTCTGCTTGCCGCCGGCGTCGACCGCCTTCGGCGACAGGAAGCGCACCGGACGCACTATGGTGAGCTCCAGCAAGGCGGCGGGCACCGGACGCTTTAGCTTGATCGTCAACTTGCTGGGTCCATCGGTGACGATGCTGTCGAATGCGTCGGACACACCGATCCATGAGAAATCCGCGACGCCCAGCCAGCGTTTGAGATTCCATTCCGCGGCGGTCGAATCGAAGGGCGTGCCGTCACTGAAGGCAACACCTTCGCGCAGGTCGAAGGCGATCGAAAGCTGGTCGCCGGCGACAGCCCACTTGGTGGCGAGCCCGGGCTCGAGCGCGCCGTCCTGGCCATAGTGTATGAGGGCGTCGAACACGACCGTGTAGGAACTCAGCGTGGAGACGTTTTGCAGCAGGTCGAGATCGCCGGTTTCGGCGGCAATGGCGACCTTCAACGTTTCATGCCCCTCCGAGTACGCGGCGCGTGGAAACGCGGCAATGAAGGCCAGGCCGGCTGTGGAGGCCAGGAAATTGCGGCGGTCGAGAGTCATCATGTTAGTTCCCCTTTTTGTTTGATTGGCAACGATCATGTGCACGCTTGCTAATTTGTATAGACATAAGACATAAAGTCGGAAAACCGTTTGAGAGTTTTACCCCAGCGACCCACTTGGTCGCGGTTGCGGCCTACAGCCAGTTCAGCGCCGCCGCCGAGAGCGCGAGATAGCGGCCGGCTTTCGCCATCGTGACGATCGCAACGAAGCTCCAGAGCGGCTCGCGCAGAACACCGGCCATCATCGTCAGCGGATCGCCGATGACGGGAACCCAGCTCAGCAACAGGCTCCATCGTCCGCAACGGCGGTAGCGCGCCGCGGCGCGATCGAGCGCAGTGGGCTTGACCGGAAACCATTTGCGGTCGCGAAAGCGGTCGATGCAGCGGCCGAGCAGCCAGTTGACAACCGAACCAAGCACGTTGCCGATCGTCGCGACCAGCATCAGCGCCGCCGGTGACTGGCTTCCGGTCAGCAGCAGGCCGGCCAGCACCGCCTCTGACTGCAGCGGCAGAATTGTCGCTGCGGCGAACGCGGTGAGGAACAGCGCGCCGAAGGCACCAACATCTCCCAGCATTGGGGCCGCTCAGCTCGCTTTCGGCCATTTTGGGTGCCTATCGTTAACGACATAACCATGCGCATGCTCGAAGCCTGCTTCGGTCCAGACGGCGTCCTCGAGGTGCGAATGCCCGTCAGACAGATCGTCATGGGCGTGGCTGAGAACGTCGGGATCGTGACGCGGCCACAACCACATCGCGGCAAAGAGTGCCGCGGCGCCAATGACGCCAAGCAGGATAAAGGTGAAGGGCAGGCCCATCGCCGCGCCGACGAGTCCGGCGATCGGATAGGTGATGAGCCAGCAGGCGTGCGAAAGCGCGAATTGCGCGGCAAACAATGCCGGCCGGTCGACGGGATCGGCCGAGCGCTTGATCAGCCGCCCAGACGGGGTCTGCGCCAGCGAATAGCCGAGCCCGAGCACGAACCAGAGCGGCAAGAGCAGCTGATAGCTGATGGCAAACGGCCCTGCGAACACGCCGGCAACCAGCAGGCCGGCGCCTGACAACATCGCAACCCGATCCGGGATGCCGTCCAGCAGCCGCGGCAGGACCAGCGCCGCGATCATCGAGCCGCCACCGAAGGCGGCAAGGGCAAATGCCGTGTCGCTCTGGGAGAGGTCGAATTTTGCCTGCACCAGGACCACCGTGTTGACGATCACCATGGCGCTGGCCGCCGCGACGGCAAGATTAAGGGCCAGCAAACCGCGCAAACGCGGCGTCGTCAGATAGATGCGGATCCCGCCCGTCGTGCGTTCATAGATGCCGCGCGGCTCGGAGGGCTGCGGGCTGGGCAGCACCACGGAGACGACCAGCGCCGCTGACGCCAGGAACCCGACAACCGTGCCGGCGAACAGGCTATGGAAGCTTATGACCGAAAGCAGCGCCGCCGCGAGGAGGGGGCTGACGACGCTTTCCAGGTCGTAGGCCAGTCGCGAGAGCGACAAGGCCCGTGTGTAGTCCTTCTCTTCGGGCAGCACGTCAGGGATCGAAGCCTGGAAGGTCGGGGTGAAGCCGGCTGACGCCGACTGCAGGATGAAGATGAGAAGATATATCTGCCAGACTTCGGTGACGAAGGGCAGGAATACGGCAACCCCTGCCCTGATGAGGTCGAGCGAAACCAGCATGGTACGGCGTGGTAGGCGCTCGGCGAACGCGGCGGCAACGGGCGCCACGCCGACATAGGCGATCATCTTGATGGCAAGCGCCGTGCCGAGCACCGCGCCGGCATCGGCGCCGGCAAGGTCATAGGCCAGCAGCCCGAGCGCCACGGTGGCAAGGCCAGTGCCAATCAGGGCGATGACCTGGGCCAGGAAAAGATGGCGATAAGTGCGATTGGCAAGGACTTGCAGCATATGTCTGTCTTCTTGGAGGAGCGATGGGTCGTTGATCCGTGGCGATTGAATGGCGGGCCTGATCTCAGTGATGGTGGCCTTCCGGCTCGACCATTTTGAACGGCAGCACCTGCTCGCGACCCTTCGCGGCCAAGACCAGCCTCGCCTGGAACTCATGCGGCTCAGCAGGAGCCACGGTGCTCTCAAGGCGATGATGGTTGTCGGCGATGGGTTCGAGGCGAAGCGTCTCCGGCCCGCCAGGCCTATCGATGATCACCGTTGCCATCAGATCGTCGGCATGCCGGTCGATGGTCAGCCGCATCCGCTCGCCAGCCGGCGTGTCGACGATTTCCAATGTCCCGGCAGCCAGATCGCAGTCGACCTTGAAGGGCTCCGGCGCATGATGACCATGTGAGTGAGAGGGTTCCGTGCCCGTCGCGGCAGACCCGGCCGAACTCTCCAGACGAACATTCGCTTCAGCCAACGCCGGCAAGTGGGCGAACAGTTCCTCCTTGAGGGCTTCGGTGACGCCCATCACGTCCTTGGCCGTCGCCGCGTCGGCGACACTGATGGCGACGTCGGCATGCAGGCGATGGCCGATCCAGCGCGCCTGCACGCTTTGGACACGTTCGATACCGGACACATGCTCGGCGGCATGATGGATTTCATCGACGATGCCGAGCTCGACACCGTCGAGCATGCGCGTGAGGACTGCCTTCGAAGACTGCCAGACGATCGCGAAGATGGCCACCGTGATCAAGAGCCCGATGATCGGATCGGCCAGCGGAAACCCCAGCCATACGCCGATAGCACCCAGCACAACCGCCAGACTGGTAAAGCCGTCGGTGCGCGCATGGTAGCCGTCGGCGATCAGCGCCGCGCTGTTGATCTCGCGGCCGACCCGGATACGGAACACTGCAACGGCCTCGTTGCCTAAGAAACCTATAATGCCGGCTATGGCGACCCAGCCAAGAAATGCGATCGGCTGCGGATTGATCAACCGGTCGATCGCCTCGTAGCCGGCAACGATGGCGCTGAACAAGATGATGAGGACAATCAGAATGCCGGCCAGATCTTCGACGCGACCCAGCCCGTAGGTGAACGTCTTGCTCGGTTTGCGACGGGCCAGCATGAAGGCGACCCACAATGGGATGGCGGTGACCGCGTCGCCGACATTGTGGATCGTGTCGGCCAGCAGCGCCACGCTGCCGGAGAGGAACACAACCACCAACTGCAGCGCCGCCGTGATGGCCAGAACGACGAATGACCATTTAATCGCCCAGATGCCGCGCGTCGTCGTGGCGATCGTCGGGTCGATGACGCCATGCGTGTGGCCATGGCCGCCCTCGCCGTGATCATGTCCGTGGCCGCCCATGCCTTGCGTCATCGGGCCGAACCCGAACCAATCGCGAACTTTGTCCATCATGGCGCTTCTCACAGGTACTTGGTGATATCCTTGAACTCGTCGATCGAGCGGCGCTGCTCGAGCGCCAGCGGTCCGACGACGTCTTCAAGGCAGTGGTTGAGGTGGTCCTGGATCAGCGTCTTCTTGGCCTGGGCGATGGCCTTCTCCACGGCATGAAGTTGCTGGGCGATGTCGAGGCACGGTCGCCCGGCCTCGATCATCTCGACGATCCCGCGCAGATGGCCGTCGGCGCGCTTCAGCCGCTTGATGATGGCAGGATGGGTTTCGTGGACGTGGGGACGCTCATTCATGCCCTTGATGCTATCCCCCCCGAGAGGATATTCCAAGCCTCAAAGTGGCCTCGATTCTGGTGCATGCCACCATTCGTTAGGATTTTAGAGAATAATCGTTAAGCATGCCGAATTGGATCCCTAGCACAGCCTTTCGTCTCATCGTCGCGTTCGCGATGACTCTCGGCGTGCTGCTCTCCCCAGTGGGTAGTTCGGCCTCGCATAGCCCGATTGCGCTCGCTGCCGCCGAGGCAGCGCGTCACGCAGAGCTGACAGCACAGATCGGAAAACACGGCCACAGCCATGACGATGGCGAAGCCGATGAGCAGAGCTTTGGTCATACCCACGGCCACAATCCGGCCGACCACACCCATGAAACGGCGAGCACGCTTCCGGGCTTCGCGCAGCCAGCACCGCCGATAGGCCGGAGCTGGCTGGTTTACCCGCCTTCGTTTGCCGACCTAGAAATCCGTTTCCGGCTTGAGCGCCCTCCCAGGCAGATCGTCATCGCATGATCGCGGCCGCACGCGCGGCCATCCTCAACGACGACGATTGGAATTCTCATGCAAGGATCCTTCTACAAGGGTCCGCCACGCACGCCTTGCGCGCGCTGGCGGTTTGCCCTTCCTGTGCTCATTGCTCTCCTGACCCTCCCATTGCTTGGGTGGACTGCCCTCGCCCATGCCGTTGCCGAAGGCGACAAGGGCTATATCCAGGAGATCACGGGCATCAATCTGCTGCCCTTCATCTATCTCGGCGCCAAGCACATGGTGACGGGATACGACCACGTCCTGTTCCTGTTCGGCGTGATCTTCTTCCTCTACCGGATGAAGCACATTGGCATCTATGTGAGCCTGTTCGCGCTCGGCCATTCCACGACCATGCTGCTTGGCGTCTATTTCAACGTTGGCATCAACAGCTACATCATCGACGCGATCATCGGCCTGTCGGTCGTCTACAAGGCGCTCGACAATATGGGTGCCTTCCAGAGGTGGCTCGGCTTCCAGCCGAACACCAAGATCGCGACGCTGATCTTCGGCTTTTTCCACGGCTTCGGCCTGTCGACGAAGATCATCGAATACAACATCTCGCCCGACGGGCTCGTGCCCAACCTACTTGCCTTCAACGTCGGCGTTGAGGTCGGTCAGCTTCTGGCGCTCGCTGCTATCCTTATCGTCATGGGCTACTGGCGCCGGACCGACAGTTTCTGGCGCCACGCATACACCGCCAACACCATCATGATGACCGCCGGGTTTGTGCTGATCGGCTATCAACTCACCGGCTGGGTCGTCTCCTGAACCTCCAGTAAAGATCAAAAAAGGAATTCTCCCATGTACAACACAGACATCCCGACCCGCGCTGAACTGCCGACATCCATGCAGCTCCTCCGATCTACCCTCATCGCCATTGTCGCGGCAGCGGCCATCCTTGTGACCATCGTGCTGCCGGCCGAATACGCCATCGATCCCACCGGCGTTGGGCGAGCGCTCGAGCTCACCGAGATGGGCGAGATCAAGACACAACTCGCCGAAGAGGCCGAGCAAGACCGCCTTCGCGAATTGCAAAACGGCACGCCGACCGCAGTGCCAGGCCAAGATCAGCAGTCGAGTCTTCTGGAGCGCGTCTTCGCTGAACTGGTGATTGGTTCCGCCTCTGCCCAGGAACTGCGGACGGACGAAATGTCGGTCACCCTCAAGCCCGGCGAAGGAGCTGAGATCAAGCTCGTCATGGCCAAGGGCGCAAAGGCAAACTACTCTTGGACAGCCAATGGCGCGGCGGTGAACTTCGACACCCATGGTGACGGCGGCGGCGAAAACATCTCATACGAGAAGGGACGCGGTGCTGCAGAGGACGAGGGCGTACTTGAGGCAGCCTTTGACGGCAATCACGGTTGGTTCTGGCGCAACCGCACCGGTGCCGACGTCACCGTGACGCTGAAGACGAATGGCGCGTACACCGACATCAAACGCATGATGTGATCGATACGGCACGTCTTATCCGGCGCCGTTTGGCGCCGGGGGAGATCAAGCAGGTGAAATAGCCAACTCGGACCAACACAGTTTGATAATATCCAACCTGTGTTGGTCCCCTTCGGATGTCGTTGGTTAGAATCAGCTCGCAATGATGTAACAGGAGCGTCGCGCTAGCTTCCTCAAAGCGTAATCACGCCGCATTGGCCGCGAGCGCGCTCAAAACCCCTTGCGGCAAAGGGCTTCAAGATCCGTCTTTGTCATGTTCTCGATGCCGAGCCCAGGAAGAATATCATTATCTCCCTTGAGATCCCGGCCATAAGCCGCCGACAATATGGAAATTCCGGATTCATGGAGAACCGCCGGATTTCCGCTGATCTTCCCCAGGACTGCGGTTGGTAACAGGCCGAACGGAACGTCCTCGAGAATATAGCGGCTCTCGATAGTCGTCGGGCCAAAGCCGCCACGACCTTGGCGATCCATCTCCAGGTTCATTTCCGAAACGGTGCTCATGGGGACGTGGAACGACAATGAAAAATGTTCCTGGACGGTACGAACCGCGATACCGAAATTGCCAGCTATGGCCAATCGTTCGGCATCCAGAGCCTCGATGAAGCGACCAACGGCAGGAGTGACATTTCCCCCCTGGCTCCATCGCTCGGCCCTCTCCATTCGTGTGAGATTGAGAAGGGCAATTCCCAGATGGTTCTGCGGATTGAGGTTGCTGAGCGCAATTGCCAGCAGACCATCGCGCTTGACGAAACGATCGCCGAACAAGGCCGTGCAAAGCTTGTACCCTTGATCGAGCGCATCGAAAGGCAGCGTCGCAACATCAAGCTTCTGGCGAATGGAAGTGACCTGGACTTCTGTTGGTCCGAGCTGGCGGCCGGTCAAGAGCGTTGTGCCCCAAACGACGATCGGCAACCTGACCTTGCGCTCGGCTAACCGCTTGGAGAGATACAGCGCGCCGAACGAACTGTGCGAACTGACGATGACAGGAATACCATCTGCCAGGTGAGGGACCGCGGCATCCATCACCATCTTGTGGCCGTAAGCGGGAAGCGCGATCACCACCACATCCGCGTGATCGATGGCATCTTTACAATCATTGGCAATACGCACCGGCACCGTCGCCTCGATATCCCCCGTCGCCTTCAATAATTCGCCAGTCGCCAACGTTCTGGTGCGGTCTCCCGACGGTGACCAAAGTGTTGGCGTATGTCCCGATTGTGCCAAATAGGCCGCAAGGCCATAGGCAATTGCTCCAGCGCCCAGAATACTCACGCGCATAACATTCCTCCTGTCGCCGGCTTTATGGTTCGAGAATCCTTGCCGTCCCCGCCTACAAGTTTTTTCATCGGGAGGATCCGAATTGAAGTCACGTCGGTTGCCATCAGCCGTTTCGATCAGGACTCCGGCTCTGAGCCGGCAAACGCCGCAACGACTATTAGTTTCCGCTTGACATATATCAAAAATGAATGAGACGATGTCAATCATACGAATTACGCATGTAGGGAGAACATGGAAACCCGGGACCTTCAGACCTTCCTTGCGGTTGCTGCCAGCGGCAGCATCACCAAGGCGGCTGACATGCTCGGGCGTTCCCAACCTTCGGTGACACGCACCATTCAGGAGCTCGAGGCCGAACTTGGCTTCGAATTGCTGCATCGGATCGGTCGACGGGTGCAGCTGTCTGAAGAGGGTGTCGCATTCGAGGAGGAAGCGCGGCGATTGTTGATGTCTTTCACCGAACTTGCAGCGCGGGCCAAGATGATCGCCGCCGGCCGTGGGCGGATCCTGCAGATTGTCACAACCTCCGCGATCGGCACCGGCTTGATCCCGGCGGCCCTGGCCGAGCTCAAGGGTGTCGAGCTTCCGCACGAGACGCATCTCGGGCAGTTTCTTCCCTCGATCGTCGCCCAGGAAGTGCGCAGCGGACGTGCCGAGATCGGGTTTTCAAGCCTGCCGCTCGATACGCCCGGTCTGGATGTCCTACGGCTCTATTCGGCGCCTGATGTTGCTGCCGTGCGGGAGGACGATGCGCTGGCTGAACTTGATGTCATACCGCTTTCGGCTTTTGCGGGTCGTCGCGTGGCTACGTTGCTCAATCCGCTGCGGTTTCAGTTGCATGTCGCCAAGGCACTCGCTGCCCGGGGCATCGACACCGGCCCGGTGATCCGGACCAATACTGCCTACGGCGCGTTGCAGATCGTGCGCCATACTGGTGTCGCGGCCGTCATCGATCCCCTCACGGCCTATGGCGTCGCCCTGCCTGGGGTCGTCATTCGCCCGATCGATGTAACCGTTCTCTTTTATTGGGGCGTTGTGGCTGCCTCAAAACGTCCCCTTCGCCCAGTCGCGCAGGCGCTGATGGATGCGGTCGAAGCGGTGGCTGAACGGTCGATCGTCGGTTTCAAGAAGCTCGATCCAGCTTTGGCCAGCCAATTGGTGAACGATCCCGCGTCGGGCACAAATAACGGAACTGGAATATGAAGCATACTCCCACCCCGGCAGCATCGACGGGCCTTGCCGCGTTGGAAGCCCAGCTTGCGCAGGATCTCGACTTTGTCGAGCTGCCCGCCAAGCCCTGGGTCCCCACACGCATGCATGAGGGCGCCCCGGTCCGTGATGTCGTGGTCATTGGCGCTGGCATGTGCGGACTTGCTGCCACGGCAAAGCTGGTGCTGGCAGGGATCACCAATGTCGTCGCCTATGATGCGGCGCCGGCTGGGCTCGAAGGACCGTGGATAACGTTTGCCCGCATGCAAACACTCCGGTCGCCGAAGACCCTGCACGGTCCGTCGCTCGGCTTGCCGCAATTGACGTTCCGCGCCTGGTTCACGGCGCAATGGGGCGTCGACGCCTGGCGGTCGCTGGACAAAATCCCCAAGGGCCAGTGGATGGATTACCTGGTCTGGTACCGCAAGGTTCTTGCTCTGCCTGTGCGCAACGGCGTGCGCATGACCGGCGTCGCACCGGTTGGTGATCTGATTGCGATCGATATCGAAGGCGCGGAATCCGGCCGGGTTCTCACCCGTCATCTCGTTCTGGCCACCGGCCGCTCTGGTCTGGGCGGTTTTGCCGTGCCCGATTTCCTCAGGGGCATCGATCGCGCTTATTGGGCCCATTCTGCGGACGAGATCGATTTCGACGCGCTGCAAGGTAAGCGTGTGGCGGTCATCGGCGCCGGTGCCTCGTCCATGGACAATGCCGCAACCGCACTCGAGGCGGGCGCCGGATCTGTGGACATGTTGATCCGGCGCAAGGAAATGCCGCGCATCAACAAGCTGACCGGAATCGGCAGTCCGGGTGTTGTACTCGGCATGCATCAATTGCCCGATGCCTGGAAGTGGAAGTTCTTCGACTACACCGCCTCAACCCAGACGCCGCCGCCGCGTTCATCGACGCTTCGCGTTTCTCGCCACCCCAATGCCCGGTTCTTTCTCGACTGCGGCATCGTCGCGGTCACGGAAGATGCGGGAGGCCTGCTTATCGAAACCACCCAGGGGCTGATGCGCTACGACTTCCTGATCGCGGCAACCGGCTTTTCAAACGACTTCAACGGCCGCCCGGAATTTGCAGCCATCGCGCCACATATCCGCACCTGGTCGGATGGCCGATATACACCGGACATGGGGCCGGCGCGTGCAGGCATGTCCGATGCACCGGACCTAGGTCCCGCCTTCGAGTTTCGTGAGCGCGTCCCCGGCTCCTGCCCGATGCTGTCGCATATCCACTGCTTCAACGACGCCGCCATGCTGACGCACGGCAAGGTCTCCGGTGATATCCCAGCCGTCAGCGCGGGTGCCGACCGTTTGGTCCGCGGCATTGCCGCATCGCTGTTTGCCGAAGATGTCGAAACCCACTTCGCCAACCTGATCGCTTACGACACGCCCGAACTTCTGGGCGACGAATGGGTCGATTCAACACCCTTGTTGGAGAAGGAGGCCGCGCTGTGATCGACGCAATGGACAAGGCCGCCGGTCTATCACCGCACGATGCGCTTTTCAGCGCGCGTCGGTTTCGGCCTGAATTCGTGCTGGGGGCCGAGGAATGTCGCCTCTCCGTCCTGCAGCCAGCAAACGACCAAGGGCTTGCGCCTAATTTGCGGGTTGCTCTGGCCCGTCGCATGGCCGCTCTGAATGCCGATCCGGTCCTGATGGCCGAATTTGATGTGCAGCTGGCTCAGCTCGATCCGACTGAGCAGCTTCTGGCCTTAGCCCAGGGGGAAACGGATTTGGAAGAGCCATTGGCGACCATCGCACGTCATGTGGACCTGATTACGCTGACACCGAAAAAGGCGGAAGCGGGCCACATCGCCCTGCTCGCCCAAGCTGGATTGAACAATCCTCAGATCGTCGCCCTTTCCGAGCTCATCGCCTTCGTCAATTTCCAGACGCGGGTGGCAACCGGCCTGCGATTGTTGAGGACGGCATGATTTCCGCGGTGCGCCTGAAGCCATTGAATTGGCATCCGTACATAGCGCCGGTCGAGCTATCCGAGGCCACGCCGGAACAGCTTGAAGCGATGAAGGTCACGCCATCAGCCAAGAAAGTTTCGGAATATGTGCGCACCCTTGCGCATGACCCTGAGAGCTACCTTGCCCGCACCATCTTGTTCAACGCCATCATGTATGTCGAAGGCGGGCTTGCCCGCCCTGACCGCGAGCTTGGTGCATTAGGTGCGTCCATCGTCAATGGCTGCAAATTCTGCGCCGTTGTTCACGCCCGCAGGCATGCAGAGCTGACCAAGAACGACGAAGTGGTCACCGCGCTCTATCTCGATAAACCTGAAGCGCTCGGCCCACGCGATGCGGCAATCTACAGTTTTGCCCGCCGCCTGTCGGCGGCCCCGTCGGAAGCGACGGCAGACGATATCGCCGCGCTTCGATCAGTCGGCATGGACGACCGCGAGATTATCGACCTGATCCACGCCATATCGATCTTCGGCTGGGCAAACCGGCTGATGCACGTTCTCGGCCATGCGGAGAGCGGGTGATGATGTCGCATGCGGTCGAAGCAGTCCGTCTCACACTTTCCGAAGGGACAACCAGCAATGCTTGAACTCAAAGATGTAAAGCTGTCTTACGGAAGCACGCAGGTTCTGAACGGCGTCAATCTCTCGGTAAAGCGGGGTGACGTGGTTTCGATCATCGGCCCCAGCGGCACCGGCAAGACCACGTTGCTGAAATGCATCAACTACCTGGCCAAGCCGTCGTCAGGAACCATCGCGTTCGATCAGATCCGGATGGATTACCAGCGTGCCGACAAGGTCGCTGTCCAGGCGATCCGGTTGCGAACGGCGATGGTCTTTCAACAATTCAACGTCTTCAAGAACATGACGGTCCTGCAGAACGTGATGGATCCACTGGTCGTCGTGCAGCGCAAGTCCGCGGACGAGGCGCGGGAGATCGCCTTGCGGGAGCTCGAGCGGGTCGGCCTCACCCCGAAGCGAGACAGCTATCCCTCCCAACTGTCGGGCGGCCAGCTCCAGCGCACCGGCATTGCGCGCGCCCTGGCAGTTCGTCCCGACGTGATACTCTTCGATGAGCCTACGTCATCGCTGGATCCAGAACTCGTCGGTGAAGTCCTGAAGGTGATCAAGGACGTCACCTCGTCAGGGATCACTTCGCTGCTTGTGACCCACGAGATGCAATTCGCAAGGAACATCTCCAACCGGATCGTCTTCATGGACCGTGGCGTGGTCGCCGCCGATGGCAGCCCGGCTGATATCTTCGACGCGCCTTCCAGCCCACGACTTGCTCAATTCCTGCAGTCAGAACTCGCTTTTCAATAATCCAACAACAAGGGAACCTAAGAAATGTCTGTAATCACATCCCGCTTTTCCCGTCGTCATGCCCTGGCTGTCGTCGGCGGCATCGCAATAGCCCTTGCAACCGCAGGAGTCAGTTATGGTCAGACCGTTCGGACAATCAAGATCGCGACGTCTGCCGAATCCAAGCCGCTGGCATGGGGCGCGATCGGCGTCGAGCCGCAAGGCTATGAGCCCGATCTCCTGAGGGCGATCAACGCAAAGCTGCCGCAATACAAGTTCGAGATGGAAGGTGTCTCTGACATCGCGCAGGAAACTGGCCTCGCCACGGGCAAGTACGACATCGCGGTGGGTGGCTACTACAAGTCGCCCGAGCGCTCCAAGCAGTTCTTCATTCCGGAAAATCCCATGGGCGCCAGCCTGATGAAGATCTACAGCAAGAAAGACAGCGGCATCAAGGAAATGAAAGACCTGGTCGGCAAGAGGATCGTTCCGACCACGGCCGGCGGTGGAACCTACAAGTTCATCATGAACTGGCAGAAAGAAAACCCGCAATACAAGCTCGATGTCACGGCATCGAGTGCAGGCATTCCCTACCCGAACCGGCTGGACGAAGTTCAGAACGGCAAGTTCGACGCTCTCGTCTTGCCGTCCAATCTCGGTGAGCAGACCGTCATCGAGCAAAAGAAACTCGATATCGTGGCGTCCGAACCAGTGTTCAGCAACAACACCTACATGCTGATCCACAGATCAGACGAGAACAAGGTTCTGGCTGACGATGTGAACAAGGTTCTCAAGGAATTGAAAGACGACGGCACGATCGAGAAGCTCTCGCAGAAGTGGTTCGGCGAGGGCATCGTCCAGTACATGAAATAGCACGGCCGTTGAGGGCCATATTCGCTAGTCAGCGGCAAGGCTGAATTGCAAGAAGGAGCGTTTCAAAGTGGATGTATCTGCTATGATTCCCGAGTTGCTAACGGCACTGCCGCTGACGCTCGCCATCACGTTTACGGCCCTCATTTCCGGGTTCTGTCTGGCTCTCATCGCGACAACACTCCGTGTTCGCAGGGTGCCACTGATCAGTCACCTGGTGGACCTCTACGTGTCCTATGCCCGGAGCGTTCCTGTCGTCCTGCAGCTGTTCGTCGCGTTTTATGGGCTTCCGCTGTTGGTGATCCTGTTCGGCGCCAAAGATTTTATTTCGCCGACGATGGCTGCCATGGTGGGGTTGAGCCTCTACCATGGAGGATATCTGTCGGAAGTCATGCGGCCTGCATATCTTGCCGTCGATCGCGGCCAGCACGATGCGGCCGATAGCCTTGGATATACGTTCCGGCAGAAAATTACTCGCGTCGTCGGCCCGCAAGGGGTGCACTTCGCACTACCGGGCTACGGGAACTCCGTCATCTACCTGATCCATAACGTTGCGCTGGTCATGTACATCGGCGCCGCCGACGTCATGGCGACTGCGCATTTGATCATGGAGCGCGACTACAACCAGTTCCAGTTCGAAACCTACCTCGTCCTGGCGGTCATCTATTCGCTGATGTGCCTGGTCGCATGGCTCATCGTGCGCTTCTTCGAGCTTCGATCACCGATGCAAGCGCCAGAGGCAACGACAACAACTCAGATCAAGAACGAGCTCCTCGCGAGCGTCTGACGTAAGGGTATTCAACCATGTTTGATACCGATATTTTGCTCCAGGACACGCAGGAAATTCTGAGTGCCGTACCCGTGACCGTTGGAATGGCACTCTTGATTTTCGTCCTGTCGACGATAGTCGGCAGCATATTCGCGCTGATCGAATACAGACGGGTGCCGGTTCTGCGAGAGCTCATCATGACTTACAAGATCGTCTTCAAGGGCGTTCCAATGGTCATCGTGATTTTCCTCGCCTATTTCGGTCTGCCGCCCGCATTCCAGTTCCTGTTCTCGTTGCTCGGGATCAACTTCAACGCTCACGAAACCCCCAATTGGGTCATTCTTGTCGTTGCGATTACCGGCTGTGTCGCCGCGTTCCAATCCGAGATTATCAAGGGAGCCCTGAATGCATTCGACACCGGTCAGTCGGACGCGGCCCATTCGCTCGGCTATACGGGCGGCCAACTGTTTCGACGTATCCTGTTTCCCCAGGTGGCCCTCACGGCAATTCCCGACCTGACGACTTCGATGATGGTCATCATGAAGGCGCTTTCTCTCGGATTCGCCATCGAGGTCGTCGATATCTTCGCCCAGTCCCAGCTGACCGCCGCCCTGAACTACTACTACCTCGAAGCCTTCGTGATTGCCGTCGTGATCTACATGGTGATTGCCTATATCGTCACACAGATTGCCGACAGGCTGGAGCAGGCGTTGAGGGTGCGGACGTGAGGCGAATGTGGGATAGAATCGTCAAGCTTCGGATATCGAGCCGCACCTGGGAGGCAATTCTTTCGGGGATGAAAAGCTTGAGGAAACCCAAGTAGCCGATGCATGTACCGCTGAATGCCGACTGAAGCACCGATCGCGCCGACGCAACGTTGCGACTGTGCCGACCAGAGGAATCCGGTCTCCGGCTACTGGCATGGAGATCCCCAAGCCGTATTCGGCGCCGCGAGTACGCATCAATATTGGAGAACCTGGGCCTCTCCGTCTCCCACGCCGGTTTATCCGACTTGTCTCACGTCGTATTCCTGCAGGATACCCGCTTTGATCCGACCAGCGAAATGACAACTTGCGAGATTCGATTCCGACAAGCTGTTGACCGGAGGCGATGTCTCACAAACACTTTGCACGGCAGGGCAGCGCGTACGAAAACGGCATCCGGTCGGCGGATTCACAGGGCTTGGCACATCTCCCTTTAGAATGATCCGCTGACGTTCGCGCTCCTCAACTGGATTTGTCGACGGGACCGCGCTGAGCAGCGCCTGTGTATACGGATGTGCGGGCTGGCTATAGAGCGCGCCGCTCTCACCTTCTTCCATGACGCGGCCGAGATACATCACGTAGACGCGCTGTGCGGCCTGGCGAACGATGGCCAGATCGTGCGCAATGAGAAGACATGACATTCCGAAATCATCGCGCAGCTTCAGAAACAGGTTCATGATCTGCGCTCTGACCACGCATGCGCATCGGCTTCACCCCTCGGGAGATTTGCGCTCGCTTGTCGGGCCTTGCCTTCGATCTCGATCTTGCTCCGCGCTTGAAGATCGAAGCGCACCGTTACGGTGCGCATGCGTGCATGCAGCACATCGTCCAGCGTGCCGCGCATTTCATGCAGATAGGTCAGAGACGACTTCCCAACCTTTTCGACAACCGAGCGAATGGTGACCAAGGTTCCAACCGCGGTTTCGTGCGCATAGTCGATCTCCATCCTGACGTCCGCCCAGCCGAGAGTCGGCGTTAGATTGGGAGCGGCAATCCTGCCCAGCAGTTGAAAGCTGGCATCATCGAACATGGCGACGTAGTGACGAACGTTGAGATGGCCCATCGCGTCGCACATCCAAGGGTGCACGACGCCGACATAGGTTTCAATGCCGGGCGCGGTCAAAACCCGACCTCGTTGCCACCCTTGAGATCCAGCAGCTGCCGCGCCTCTTCGGGCGTCGCTATTTCAAGCGAGAGTTCGCCAAGGATTCGCTTGATAGACCAGGGCGCTGCCCTTGNTAGGTTTCAATGCCGGGCGCGGTCAAAACCCGACCTCGTTGCCACCCTTGAGATCCAGCAGCTGCCGCGCCTCTTCGGGCGTCGCTATTTCAAGCGAGAGTTCGCCAAGGATTCGCTTGATCTTGGCGACCTGCTCGGCATTGCTCTTGGCAAGCGCNCCCTTGCCGACATAGAGACTGTCTTCCAGCCCAACCCGCACATTGCCGCCCATGATCGCTCCCATCGTGCAAAGGTTCATCTGATGCTTGCCGGCGGCAAGGATCGACCAGAGATAGTCGTCTCCGAACAGTCGCTCCGCCGTCCTGCGCATATGCATCATGTCTTCGGGGTCAGAGCCGATTCCACCTAGAAGTCCGAAGATCGTCTGGACGAAAAGCGGTGGCTTCAGCAGCTTGCGGTCGAGAAAGTGCGCCAGCGTGTAGAGGTGACTGACGTCATAGCACTCGAACTCGAACTTGGTGCCGTAGGCCTGGCCAACCTCGAGGATGATGCGCTCGATCTGCTCGAACGTGTTGGAGACGATGCCCTTCTTCGTGTCTTCCAGGTAGCCCTTCTCCCAGTCGTACTTCCAGTCGGTGTATTTCGGCGCGATGTGGTGCAGGGCGAAATTCATCGATCCCATGTTGAGCGAGCAGAGTTCGGGCTTGGCGGCATGGGCGGCTTCGAGACGTTCGTCGAGCGTCATCTTGAGGCCGCCGCCGGTGGAGATGTTCATCACTGCGTTGGTTTGCTGCTTGATGCGGGGCAGGAAGTCCATGAAAAGCCTGGGATCGGGGGTGGGTTTGCCCGTCTCGGGGTCGCGGGCATGTAGATGGATTACCGAGGCGCCAGCTTCGGCTGCGCCGACAGCGGCATCGACGATCTCGCTCGGCGTTATCGGCAAATAGGGACTCATGGTCGGCGTGTGGATCGATCCGGTGACCGCACAGGTGATGACGACTTTCGGCGATTTCTTCATAGCTGGAGCCTCCCTTGTCTGCCTTTTGTTGTTATCGATCGAGCGCGAGGCAATCCTCGCGGCCACAACCCAGCCGGATCGCCGTACCCGGATCGAGCTTCGGTTGAGACGATGAAGTGGCTAGCTTGACGATGAGTTTCTGGCCGCTCGCGGTCGCGGCGATGAGCCGGACATGATCGCCGACATAGATTGACTGAACGACCGTCGCCGGAATCTCGTTGAGTGCCGTGACGCCGTCCTGCAGAACGGACAGGCGCTCGGGCCTTATCGACAGCGTTATCTTGGTGCCCGCGGCAAGCGCAGCGCCGCAGGACATGGCGTTCAACACAACGCCGCCGTCGTCGAGACGGACGGATACGCCGCCATCCTCGCTCCCGGCCAGCACGGCGCCGAACATGCGGTTGTTCTCACCGATGAAGCTTGCGACAAAGCTCGCCGCGGGACGCTCGTACAGTTCGCGCGGCGTCGACAGTTGCTCGATGCGGCCGGCGCTGAACACCGCGATCCGGTCCGACATGGTTAGCGCTTCGGTCTGGTCGTGCGTGACGTAGACGAAGGTCACGCCCAGCCGGGCGTGAATATCCTTGATCTCGAACTGCATCTGCTCGCGCAGCTGCTTGTCGAGGGCGCCAAGCGGTTCGTCCATCAAGACAAGATTTGGTTCGAAAATTAGGGCGCGGGCAACCGCCACACGTTGTTGCTGCCCGCCCGAAAGCTGCGCTGGCCGCCTATTGCCGAATTCGGGCAACTGGACCATGTCGAGAACGTTCCCGACACGTCGCCTGACCTCCTCGCGGCCAAGTTTGCGGACCTCGAGCGGGAAAGCCAGATTTTCGGCGACCGTCATGTGCGGGAAAAGCGCGTAGTTCTGGAACACCATGCCGATGCCGCGACGATTGGCGGGAACGTTATCGATGCGCTGACCGTCAATGAGAATTTCGCCCTCAGTCGTATCTTCGAATCCTGCCAGCATCATCAACGCCGTCGTCTTGCCGGACCCGGAAGGGCCTAGCAGCGTCAGGAATTCGCCGCGCATGATTTCCAGGTCGAGCTGGCGCACCGCCTGGACCGCATGCCCGTAGCGCTTGCTGACGCCGCGAAACTCGACGTGAACCGGCCCACGCGGAGATCCGCCCATCACCGCGGCTGCGCCTTCGGATCACGGCGTACCGAGGCCGGGCGCTTGCGAGCAGGCTGCGCCTCAGCCGCCGCCGCGGCGCGAAGAATGATGTCGGCGGCCTCGCGCAGATCGGCCACCAGGGCCTNGGCGACCGTCATGTGCGGGAAAAGCGCGTAGTTCTGGAACACCATGCCGATGCCGCGACGATTGGCGGGAACGTTGTCGATGCGCTGACCGTCAATGAGAATTTCGCCCTCGGTCGTATCTTCGAATCCTGCCAGCATCATCAACGCCGTCGTCTTGCCGGACCCGGAAGGGCCTAGCAGCGTCAGGAATTCGCCGCGCATGATTTCCAGGTCGAGCTGGCGCACCGCTTGGACCGCATGTCCGTAGCGCTTGCTGACGCCGCGAAACTCGACGTGAACCGGCCCACGCGGAGATCCGCCCATCACCGCGCCTGCGCCTTCGGATCACGGCGCACCGAAGTCGGGCGCTTTCGAGCAGGCTGCACCTCAGCCGCCGCCGCGGCGCGAAGAATGATGTCGGCGGCCTCGCGCAGATCGGCCACCAGGGCCTTGCGCGCAGCCGCGCCATCGGCGCGACGCAGCGCCGCGAGCATTTCGTCGTGATGGTCCAGGCCCAGGCCGTAGGTCACGTCCGAGCGGACGATGTTCAAGAACGGTCCTGCCTGCAGCCACAATTTCTCGATGATCTGCTGGATGAGAGGTGACCGCGCGGCATGGTACATCGTGAAATGGAAGCGCCTGTTCAGGCCGAGATAGTTAGCCATGACGTTGCTCTCGACGCACTCGCGCATCAGCCTGTTCAGCTTCGCCAATTCATCGAGTTCTTCGGGCGTGATGGTCGTCGCAGCCCATTCGGCCGCCGTCCCTTCTACGCTGCAGCGCACACGCACGAGATCCGAAAGACGCGCCACCGTGGCCTCGGGGACGATGACGCCCCGGTTTGGGTGGTCGAACATCGCCTCGTCGCTGACGAGTTGCCGCAAGGCCTCGCGCACCGGCATGGCGCTGGTCCGGTACTGTTCGGCAAGCTGTCGCACGACCAGTCTTTGGCCGGGCAGGAAGTCACCGTTCATCAGTGCTTCCTTCAAGCCCGTATGGACACGAACATGAGCTGTCTTTTGCGCGGCCGAGCCAGCGGTGGCATCCTTGCGATCGAGCATCAGTTTGTCCGGCGGGGCAGTATTTTGAGGTTGCTCGACAGGAAATCGTCGAATGCGGCGGCGAAGCCGTCGAGTTCGGCGTCGCCAAATGGCAGTGACAACGCCAGCATGCCGCGCGGCGTCACGTAGTACCCTCGCAACAGCATCTCGATATGCCACAGCGCAATCACCGATGGATCGGCATCGTCGAGCCGCGCCGGCGTGTCCACCGGCCCCCTGACGAAATGCAGGTTCATCAACGACCCGCGCCCTATGACGATCCCCTCGATGCCATGTCGTTCAAGGGAGACGTTCATCGCTTCACGCAAGCGATCGCCGCGCGCATTGATGGCGCGGCTCGCCTCTTGTGTCAGCACCTGCGTCAGACCGGTGAAACCAGCAGCCATGCTGAGAATATTGTTGTTGAACGTCCCACCATGCGAGAACGCACCAGGCAAAGCCGGATCGAAGCGGTCGACGAGGTCGGCGCGTCCACCGAATGCGCCAAAACTCGCACCGCCGCCGATGTACTTTCCGAGCGTCACGAAATCGGGAAAAATTTCATGCGCGCCATGGAGCGCTCGATAGTCGAGGCGCGAGGTCATGACCTCGTCGAAGATCAGCAGCGCGCCGGTCTCCTTCGTCGCTGTGCGCAGCGCCTGCAGGAACTCGCGGGTCGCCGGGATGCAGCCGCCGCCGCCCATCATCGGCTCGACGATGACGGCGGCAAGCTCGTCGCCCTGTTCCTTGATGAGCGCCACGGCGCCTGCACTATCGTTGTAGTCGGCGAAGACAAAGGGGAAAGGCAAATTGAGCGGTGAGCCGCCATGCGCAAAAGTCAGTACGCCGCCGTGATAGCCTTCCCGGAAGGCGAGTATTTTCGAACGCTTCGTGATGGCGCGAGCGGCGGAAATCGCCATGATGTTCGCCTCGGTGCCCGAGTTGCAGAAGCGCACGCGCTCGATGGCTGGAAAACGTTCGACCACCGCCGCTGCCAGGCGCGCCTCGTAGCGGTTGGGTGCACCCAGCATGATGCCGCCCTGTATGACGTCCACAAGGGCCGCCGAAATCGCCTTGTCGGANGTAGCGGTTGGGTGCACCCAGCATGATGCCGCCCTGTATGACGTCCACAAGGGCCGCCGAAATCGCCTTGTCGGAATGGCCGTAGAAGCCGGCGCTGTATTCCGAGACCAGATCGACATAGGTGTGGCCGTCGAGATCGGTGACCCTGCAGCCCTCGCCGGAGACGAACGAAACAGGGAATGGCGGGTACCAAAGTACAGCCCTCGTATTGCCGCCCGGCAACGATGCCGCGGCCTCGTTCTGACGCGCCAGGCTGTTCGGGTTGGCGTCAGCGAAACACTGTCGCGCCTCGTCCAGAACAGCAGCGAGACTGACATTGGCGCGCACGTCTCTAGTGCCTTGCAGCATTCGATCAAATCCCCTTATCTTTTTAACTTTTTTGCACCCTATCGCAAATTCCTGTTGCTAATCAATCCATTTTGCGTTTGAAATTTGATCAAATCNAAGTACAGCCCTCGTATTGCCGCCCGGCAACGATGCCGCGGCCTCGTTCTGACGCGCCAGGCTGTTCGGGTTGGTGTCAGCGAAACGCTGTCGCGCCTCGTCAAGAACAGCAGCGAGACTGACATTGGCGCGCACGTCTCTAGTGCCTAGCAGCATTCGATCAAATCTCCTTGTCTTTTTAACTTTTTTGCACCCTATCGCAAATTCCTGTTGCTAATCAATCCATTTTGCGTTTGAAATTTGATCAAATCNATGAGGACTTATCTGCAAGCCGTATCTGCCGCCGCGATCTGCCTCGCGACCTCGACTTTTGCCGCGTCCGCGGCCGATCCCGTCACGGTGGTCGGCTGGGGTGGTACATGGGACAAGGCCTACAAGGATGGAGTCTGGGACAAGTATACCGAAAAGACGGGCGTCCCGATCATTATGGAAGAGTGGGGCGGCGAGGTCGCCAAGGTGCGTGCCCAGGTGCAGGCGGGCAACATTACCTACGACGTCGTCTCGGTGGAAGCGCCCGCCATGGAAGTCGGCTGCGCCGAAGGCCTGTTCGTCCCGCTGACGCCCGAGATCACCGGCGACGCGGCGAATTATCTCCCAGGCACCCTGCATGAATGCGGTGTCGCGTCCGACACATGGGCAACGGTTCTTGCCTACAACACGGATGTCTATAAGGGCGACGCCGCGCCAAAGAGTTGGGCGGACTTCTGGAACGTCGAGAAATTTCCAGGAAAGCGCGGCCTCTACCAGCAAGCGCAGTTCACACTGGAAAATGCGCTGATGGCCGACGGCGTGAAACGCGAGGACATGTACAAGGTGCTGGCCACGCCGGAAGGCGTCGACCGGGCTTTCGCCATGCTCGACAAGATCAAGCCGAACGTCGTCTGGTGGTCCACCACGACGCAGGGCATCCAGAACCTNGACAGCGGCGAAGTGACGCTCAGCGACGCGTTCAATGCACGCATCACCAACGAAGCCATCAACGAGAAGAAGCCTTACGCCATCGCATGGGACGCCGGCTTCTTCTACGGCACCGACTACTGGGCCGTGGTGAAGGGCGCACCGCACCAGCAAGGCGGGCTGGATCTCCTCAAGTGGTTCTCCATCCCTGAAAATCAGGCCGGCTTCTCCAAGCTCTATGCCTATGGCACCGGCCGCAAGGAAGCCGCCGACCTCATTCCCGCGGACTNCAGGCCGGCTTCTCCAAGCTCTATGCCTATGGCACCGGCCGCAAGGAAGCCGCCGACCTCATTCCCGCGGACTGGAAGGCCAACCTGCCGACGTCGCCGGAGCACCTCCAGTACGGCGCCGCCTATGACAACGACTTCTGGACCGAGCACAAGGAAGCGCTGGAAGAACGCTTCAAGGCCTGGCTCGCGAAGTAACTTGGGCATGTTGGTCGGGACAAAACCGGCTATGAAGCGACGCCAACGGGGCGGCATGCTCGCCCTGTTGACGGCTCCGCTTATATTATTCGTCGTCATTCTGTTTCTGTGGCCGGTGGCGCGCTTCCTGGCTCTGGCCGTCGACAACTCGGATTTCTCGAACAACCTGCCGCGCACAATTGCCGCTCTGGCCGGCTGGAAAGCAGAGAGCGGCCTGCCTGGCGAACCCGTCTTTGCAGCACTCGTCGAGNGCCGACGTCGCCGGAGCACCTCCAGTACGGCGCCGCCTATGACAACGACTTCTGGACCGAGCACAAGGAAGCGTTGGAAGAACGCTTCAAGGCCTGGCTCGCGAAGTAACTTGGGCATGTTGGTCGGGACAAAACCGGCTATGAAGCTACGCCAACGGGGCGGCATGCTCGCCCTGTTGACGGCTCCGCTTATATTATTCGTCGTCATTCTGTTTCTGTGGCCGGTGGCGCGCTTCCTCGCTCTGGCCGTCGACAACTCGGATTTCTCGAACAACCTGCCGCGCACCATTGCCGCTCTGGCCGGCTGGAAAGCAGAGAGCGGCCTGCCTGGCGAACCCGTCTTTGCAGCACTCGTCGAGGACCTGGCCGACGCGCGGCGCGCCGGGAAGGAAGGCGTCCTGGCGCAACTCGTGAACCAGCGCGTCGTCGGTAGTCGTTTCCTCGTCATCAAGACGGCAAAGGACGCGGCCGACGGCAAGCTCGGCATGCGCCCCGTGCGCGACGAGGTGGTCGCCAAACAGGCCGGCTGGAAAAACATCGATCTCTGGCAGGTCATAGCGCGTCAGCAAAGCGCGCGAACGGACTATTATCTGCTTGCGAGCCTCGACCTGAAGCGCGGCGCGTTCATCTATGGGCAGCCCGAGNGTCGAGGACCTGGCCGACGCGCGGCGCGCCGGGAAGGAAGGCGTCCTGGCGCAACTCGTGAACCAGCGCGTTGTCGGTAGCCGTTTCCTCGTCATCAAGACGGCAAAGGATGCGGCCGACGGCAAGCTCGGCATGCGCCCCGTGCGCGACGAGGTGCTCGCCAAACAGGTCGGCTGGAAAAACATCGATCTCTGGCAGGTCATAGCGCGTCAGCAAAGCGCGCGAACGGACTATTATCTGCTTGCGAGCCTCGACCTGAAGCGCGGCGCGGACAATTCGATCGAAGCCGTTTCGGCCGACCGCGCCATCTTCGTCGACGCGCTGCTGCGTACGATCTGGATCAGCATNAATTCGATCGAAGCCGTTTCGGCCGACCGCGCCATCTTCGTCGACGCGCTGCTGCGTACGATCTGGATCAGCATGGTGGTGACGGTCATCTGCGCGGTGCTCGCCGTGCCGCTGGCGCAGGCGATCGTCAGCGCGCCGCCTGCCTGGTCGAAGCTGATGTTCGCGCTGATCCTGTTTCCGCTCTGGACATCGCTGCTGGTGCGCACCGTCATCTGGATCATCGTGCTGCAGAAGAACGGTCCCGTGAATTCCACACTGCTCGGATTGGGTATCGTCAGCGAACCCCTCGACCTCATCTACACCCGCTTTTCGCTGTACCTGGCGATGGTTCAGGTTCTGCTGCCCATGATGGTCCTCTCCGTCGTCGCCGTCATGCGGCGGGTTCCGACCACCTACATGCGCGCGGCGCTGTCGCTG
>NZ_AYVK01000013.1:0-169460 GCF_000503155.1 Mesorhizobium sp. LSJC285A00 | reverse complement strand
TTCCGGCCGGCGCAGGAACCGCGGCAGCGCGCTCACGCGCTGGCCTCGCTGGCGCCGACGCGCGGGTCGAGGAAGGCGTAGGCGATGTCGACGGCAAGGTTGACGGCAATGACGAGGACGGCGCTGGTGAGGATGATGCCGAGCAGCAGCGGCGTATCGCGCGAGGCAACCGCTTCCTGCGCCAGCCGGCCGAGGCCGGGCACGGCAAAGACGCTCTCGATGACGACACTGCCGCCAAGCATCTGCGCCGATTGCAGGCCGAGCATGGTGAGCAGCGGCAAGAGCGCGTTGCGGGCGACATGGGCGAGCACGATGCGGCGGCGCGACAGCCCCCTGGCGCGGGCGGCGAGCACAAAATCCTGCCGCCACGCCTCGGCCATGCCGGCGCGCATCATGCGCAGATAGAGCGCGAGATAGATGAAGCCGAGCGCGGAAACCGGCAGGACGAGGTGGACGGCGATGTCGGTGGCGCGGTCAAAACCGGTCTTGTCCGAGGCCAGGCTCTCGATGCCGCCGATCGGCAGCCAGCGCAGGTCGACGGCAAAGACGACGATCAGCACCAGGCCAAGCCAGAAACCCGGCACGGCATAAAGCGCCAGCGAGCCGATCGACAGGAAGCGGTCGCGAAAGCTGCCGGGTCTGGCGCCGGCATAGATGCCGAGCGCCGAGCCCAAACCGAAGGAGAGCGCGGTGGCGGTGACCATCAGGAGCAGTGTCGTCGGCAGGCGTTCCAGGATGACGTCGCGGATCGGCCTTGAGAAAGTGACGGACTGGCCGAGGTCGAAATGCAGCAGCGCCCAGAGGTAGTTGGCGAGCCGGGTCAACTCGGACTGGTCAAGGCCCCAGCGATGACGCAGCAATTCGATCATGCCGGCGTCGCCGCCGGTCGAGACGATGTAGGCGTCGACCGCGTCACCGGGGGCGGCTTCCAGGAGGAGGAATGTGCCGATGATGACGATCAGCAGCACGAAGATGCTGCCGACGAGGCGACGGCGAATGAGGGTGAGGGCACGGGTCATGGCTGCCTTACCCTCCCCCTTGTGGGGAGGGTCGATCCGCGAAGCGGAGCGGGGTGGGGNGTCGAGCGCTCGCCGACCCTCCCCACAAGGGGGAGGGTGAAGGTTGGCGCTATCCGGCAGGACAGAACAGAGGCGTGAAGGAACTCTCATCCCTGATGATGAGCATTCGTCCAACCGATGCGCAAGCATGCCGGGCTGATCGCTAGCCAGCCAGATAGGTGTCCGCCCAGTTCGACACCGCCCATCGCGGGTTGTTGGCGATGTTGCCCACGGTATCGCGCGCGACGCTGATGAAGCTCCATTCGGCGACGTTGATCAGCGGCAGGTCGGCCGCGACCTGTTTCTGGAATTCGTTGTAGAGGTCGGTGCGCGCTGACGCATCCAGCGTTTCCGATGCCTTGGCGATCAGCGCATCGAGCTCGGCGTTCTTGTAGCCACCCTGGTTGGAGAACGGCACACCGTCGGGAATGCCGCTCTGCACCAGGATTGTGGTCGAGATCGCAGGATCGCCGCGGAACACCGGCGGGCCGACGGCGAGGTCGAAGGCGTGGTCGGTGTAGACGGCCTTGATGTGCGCGGCCGAGTCGTTGTTGACGATCACGGCGTCGATGCCGATCGCGGCCAGCGCCTGGCGCAGATAATCGCCGAACTGTTTTGTTTCGTTGAAATAGGGTGCCGGCAAAAGCTTGAGCGCAAACCGCTTGCCATCATCGGCCTTGGTGTAGCCGGCCTCATCGAGCAGGGCGTTGGCCTTGGCGACGTCGAAGGGATAGGTCGGCACGTCGGCGGTGTAGAATTGCGGGTCGTTCTTCGGCACCGGACCGGTAGCGGTGGCGGCATAGCCGAGGAACACCGTCTTGACGACGAAATCCTTGTCGATGGCATGCGCGATCGCCTGGCGCACCTTCACGTCGGCCAGTTCCTTGCGGCGATGGTTGATCTCGACGACGAGTTGATAGGTCAGCCCCTCATAGCCCTTGGAGATGACCTTCAGGCCCGGCACTTTCGAGATGCGGTCGAGGTCGGCCAGTGGCACGGCGGAGAAGGCGGCGAGCTGGATCTCTTCGGCCTCGAGTGCGGCCGCGGCGGACGTGCGGTCCGGCAGCACCTGATAGATGATCTCGTCGAGATAGGGCTCGTCCTTGCCCCAATAGTTCGCATTCCTTGTCAGCTTGTAATATTGGCCGGCCTTGTACTCGCCGAACTTGAACGGGCCGGTGCCGATGGGGGCATTGTTGGCCGGGTTGTCCTCGATCTTGCCGACTTCGTAGATATGTTTCGGCACCACGCTGCTCAGCGCCGGCAAGGCATTGCGTATCAGCTGGAACGGGGTCGGTTTGGCGAATTTGAACACGGCGGTGAGATCGTCGGGGGTGTCGACGCTGGCCAGATCCTTGAACACGGTGCGGCCGAGATTCTGCAGCGGCTTCCATATCTGCAGCGCCGAGAAGGCGACGTCGGCCGAGGTGAACGGCTTGCCGTCATGCCATTTGACGCCATCGCGCAGTTTGAAGGTTACCGAGAGCCCGTCGGCAGCACCTTCCCAGGAGAGCGCCAAGCGGGGCTCGAGCCCGTCCTTGCCGTCGAACGAGGCTTCGGCCAGCGTCTCGACAATCTTGCTGGAGATGAAGAAAACGCCGTTGGAGGCGACGATTGCCGGGTTGAGATTGCGCGGCTCGGAATCGGCGGCGAGCACCAGCCGGCCACCTTTCTTCGGCGTCTGCGCCCAGCTGAATGTGGGCAGGGCGGTGGAGGCCAGCAGCAAAGCTGAGCCGCCAAGCAGCGTGCGTCTGGAAATATCTGACATGACCGAACTCCGTCCTCTCCGCGACCAGATGGGCGCACCCCTCGAAGCTGGCGGCACCCGCCAGCATCCTCGCGGCGATTATGGCCCTTGCCAAGGGTTTCGCCAGAGACGGAATTGGCGCATCCTTGCTTGGCTTTGAAATTTTCGTCCGCTGGACCAGTTTAGAGGTGGCCCTTTCATTCTGATATTCTGGTAGGACCAGATTGCCTTGATATGCAGCAAAGACGACTTGGCGACCGCCCGCTGAAGCAATTTGACCTATTTCTGGCTGGACCAGAGTGGACAAAATGATGCAGATTTGACCGACAGCCAAGGGAATCGGGCGCAGCGCGGCCGGCGATCCCACGGAAATCAGGGAGAGAACAATGAACATTGCCCCGGGCAAGAATGCCGTCAGCAATATCCCGTTCGACCAGGCAAGGGTCGACCGGCTGATGGAGGAAGCCGGCATCGATGTGCTGCTGGCGACGTCCAAGCACAACACGCAATATCTGCTCGGTGGCTACAAATTCATCTTCTTCGCCGCCATGGATGCGATTGGCCACAGCCGCTATCTGCCTGTTGTCGTCTATGAGAAGGGCGGGCCGGATCATGCCGCCTATATCGGCAACCGCATGGAAGGCGCCGAGCACCAGAACAACCCGTTCTGGACGCCGACGCTGCATGCCGCCTGCTGGGGTACGCTCGACGCCGCCAATCTTGCGGTCGAGCATGTCAGCAAGATCGGCAAGGCAGGCGCCCGCATCGGCATCGAGCCGGCCTTCCTGCCGTCGGACGCCTATGCGCTGATCCGCAAGGCGTTGCCGGATGCCAGGCTGATCGACGCGACCGGCATGCTGGAGCGCATGCGCGCCATCAAGACAGACGCCGAGCTGGAGAAGCTGCGCATCGCCTCCGAGCTGATCACCGATTCCATGTTGGCGACTATCCAGTGGGCGCGCGAAGGCACGACCAAGGCCGAGATGATCGAGCAGCTCAGGCGCGAGGAGACCAATCGCGGCGCGCATTTCGAATATTGCCTGCTGACGCTGGGCTCCAGCCACAACCGTGCGGCGTCACCGCAGGCTTGGGAAAAGGGCGAGGTGCTGTCGATCGATTCCGGCGGCAATTATCACGGCTATATCGGCGATCTCTGCCGCATGGGCATTCTGGGCGAACCGGATGCCGAGCTGGAAGATCTGTTGGCCGAGGTCGAGACGGTGCAGCAGGCGGCGTTCTCGAAGGTGAGGGCAGGCACCATCGGCGGCGATATGATTTCGCACGCGGAGGGCGTGCTGAAGGCGTCGAAGGTCGCGCCCTATACGGATTTCTTCGCCCATGGCATGGGCCTGATCACCCATGAAGCGCCGTTCCTGATGACCAACCATCCGGTGACCTATGAAGGCACCTATGCCGCCAAGCCGCTGGAGACAAACATGGTGCTGTCGGTGGAGACGACCATGCTTCACCCGACGCGGGGGTTCATCAAGTTGGAGGACACGTTGGCGGTGACGGATACGGGATATGTGATGTTTGGGGATCGGGCGCGGGGCTGGAATAGAGGTGGGATAGCCTAGCTCGGCGCTACCCCCTCACCCGGATTGCCATCCGAATTGCGAAGGGCAATTCGGGGCTATCCGACCTCTCCCCGAGGGGAGAGGAGTTTGCGCCGGCGCTGGCTTCTGCCTCTTCTCCCCTCGGGGAGAAGGTGGCCGCGAAGCGGCCGGATGAAGGGGGCCTTTCGCGATTACTTCCCCGCCGGGATCAACCTGAAATCCGGCAACTCCCGCAGCACCAGTTCGGGTCCGGCCGGCGAATAGACGACGAAGAGCTGCATCGGCCCATCGCCCGTGTTCAGTGTCGAATGGAAACGGCTTTCCGGCACATAGATGGTGCAGCCGGGGCCGACCTTGGCGACAACCGGATTGCCCTCCTCGTCCTCGACCATCTGCTCGCCATTGCCCGAAATAACGAAGATGATCTCTTCCGCGCCGGGATGGTTGTGGCGGGTGTGGCCCTTGCCTGAGGGCAGGTCAACGACGCCGCCGGAAAAGCGCTCAGCGCCATTCACTTCAGGCGCCACCGTCAGCGACAGCTTGCCCCAGTCAAAGCCGAAGGCGCTCACGTCCTTCGGGTATACGAATACCTTGCTCTTGTCGGTCATGATCTCATCCCTTCTTTTTCTTCTGGTCGTGCAGCATGACGGCCTTGAAATCCGCCGTCTGCCTGGCGATCGCGGCTTCAGCCGGCAGCCGTTCCATCGAACTCGCGCCATAAAAGCCGTGCAGGCCCTTGCAGCGGTCGAGGATGTAGCGGGCATCATCCGGCATCGAGATCGGCCCGCCATGGCAAAGCAGGATGACATCCTTGCGCACCGAGCGCGCCGCGTTGGCGATGGCGTCGATCTCGACCACGCAGTCGTCGAGCGACTTGGCCGACGTCGCGCCGATCGAGCCGCCGGTCGTCACCCCCATATGGGCAACGACGATGTCGGCGCCGGCTTTTGTCATGGCGCGCGCCTCGTCGGGGTTGAAGACATAGGGCGTGGTCAGAAGATCGAGCTTGTGCGCCTCGGCGATCATGTCGACCTCCAGCCCGAAGCCCATGCCGGTTTCCTCAAAACTCTGGCGCATGCTGCCATCGAACAGGCCGATGGTCGGGAAATTCTGCACGCCGGAAAAGCCCATCGTCTTCAGCTCGGCAAGCAGCAGCGGCATGATGACGAAGGGATCGGTGCCGTTGACACCGGCCAGCACCGGCGTCTTTTTGACCACCGGCAGCACCTCGTAGGCCATTTCCTTGACGATCTCGTTGGCGTTGCCATAGGCGAGCAGGCCGGCAGCCGAGCCGCGCCCGGCCATGCGGTAGCGGCCGGAATTGTAGATGATGATGAGGTCGATGCCGCCGGCTTCCTCGGCCTTGGCCGACAGGCCGGTGCCGGCGCCGCCCCCGACGATGGGCACGCCGTCGGCGATCATCGCCTTGAACTTCTTCAATATGTCTTTGCGCGGTATTGCGGGCATTTGTTGGCTCTCACTATCTGGCGATGTCGAGGAAGGCCGCGGTTGCGGCTTTGGCAAATTCCGGATCGTTGATGTGCAACGGCAGGCGTGTGACGCGGCGCGTGGCGCTCGGCCTGATGGTGCGCTCGATGGCATCGAACAGCACGGCGTCGGCTTCGAGGTCGAAGAAGGCGCCGCCCTCGATGTCGAGTGCCGAGACGCCTTTTTCGGGGATCAGGAAATGCACAGGGCCCTCGCAGCGAGCGAGCCTGGTGCCGATCCACTCGCCTATGCCGCGGCATTCATTCGCCGTGGTGCGCATAAGCGTGACGTTGGGATTGTGCTCGTAGAACAGCCGGCCCCTAAACTTCTCGGGAATGGTCGGCGGCGCCCAGAAATTGACCATGTCCAGCGCGCCGACCGAGCCGACATAGGGCAGCTTGGTGCGGGCGATAGCGCCGAAGCGGTCTTCCGTCGCCGGCAGCACGCCGCCGAACAACAGGTCGCAGACTTCCGTCGTGGTGATGTCGATGACGCCGGCGAGCAGGCCCGAGTCCGCGAGCTTCTCCATCGAGCGGCCGCCGGTTCCGGTGGCGTGGAAGACCATGCAGTCGTAGTTGGCGCGCAGCTGGTCGGCGATGGCGGTCACGCAAGGCGTGGTGACGCCGAACATGGTGAGCCCGAGTGCCGGCTTGCCAGTGGCGACTGGCGCCGGCCTGGCGGCCATGCCGGCGATCGCTTGCGCCGCGTTGTGCAGCACCGTGCGGGAGAGCCGGTTCAGTCCCGCCATATCGGTGACCGATGGCATCATGATGATGTCGGAGACGTCGACATAGGGCGCGGTGTCGCCGGAGGCGAGCGTCGAGACCATGATCTTGGGCAGCCCAAGCGGCAGCGCGCGCATGCCGGCAGTGATGATCGACGTGCCGCCGCCGCCGCCAATGCCGATCACGCCTGATATGTCGTCGCGCGACTGAATGAAACTGGTGAAGGCGGCGCCCATGCCGGCCACTGCCGTGCCGCGATCATCGATGCCGAGCACGCCACTGGCTCCATCCGGATGATGCGCCGCGACCTCGCTGGCCGGGATATCGACCGGCACGGTGGCGCCGCGCGTTCCGATGTCGACACGGGCAACCGAACTGCCGGTGGCGGCAATAGCATCGGCCAGGAAGGCAAGTTCCTCGCCCTTGGTGTCGGCTGTGCCCACCACGTAGATGCGCTTCATCGCGTTTCTCCCGTCACCGGCCGACCGGCGCCGGGCCGCCTGTCGCCCTTTGCCGGCCTTTCGGTGGGCAAAGGTCATTGCAATTTTTTGAGACGCGCGTATCGTATTGACATGGAAGTCTCACGTCAACAAGCCGCTGGGAACGACGACGCCAACGAGGCTGCCGAACGCGGCCCGCGGGCCCGCACAAAACGGCTGATGCTGGAGACGGCGACGCGGCTGATGCAGGCGGGCGTCACCCCGTCTGTCAGCGAAGTCGCGGAGGCGGCGCAAGTGTCGCGCGCCACCGCCTATCGCTATTTCCCCAGCCAGGCAGCCCTGGTGCAGGCGGTGGTCGACGAGGGGCTTGGGCCGATCCTGACCTGGCAATCGACGTCCACCGATGCCGGGCGCCGCGTTGCCGAATTGTTCGATACCGCCATGCCGCGCATCGAGGCTTTCGAGGCAACTTTCAAGGCGGCGCTGAAACTGTCGCTCGACCAATGGGCGCAGCGGCAGGCGGGCACGTTGGACGGCGAACCGCAATTCACGCGCGGACATCGCGTCCAGCTGCTGAAGGACGCCATCGCACCGCTCAAGGGCCGGCTGCCGCCGCGCGAGTTCAAGCGACTGGCACAGGCGCTGTCGATGATGTTCGGCGTCGAAGTGCTGATCGTGCTGAAGGATATATGGGAGCTCGATAGCCGCGGCATGCGGTCGGTCGCGCAATGGGCGGCGGGCGCCCTTGTGCGCGCCGCGGTGGCGGAATCAACGGCTGAAATCGATGCGGCCCCGACAGCGGCATTGGCGAAATAGCGCCAATCTGGTTCGACCAGATTTGGATGCCCACTATTGATGTTAACCGGGATGGCGGTGCCGAAACAAGGCTCTCCTATATCAACGAGTAGGAAAATTCAGGGAAAACAGTCGGATACATGAAGAATCCGGTTATACAAGGTCCGGTGGTGGTCCAAGAAAGAGCTTGACGGCTATCTAAAATTGGTAATACCAGATCAGGACAGAAAAAGCGGATCGAAAGTGAGAGCTGCGATCCAGTTTCCGGCAAAGCGAGGAGGCTTGGAACCGGAAAGGTGCGATCTCGGGAGGAACTACCAGGCCGGCTTCACCGCCGGCTAGCATGACAAGGTAGAATGCGCACAAGGGAGGAAATCATTATGCGCAAGACAATGACCAGCCTGCTTGCTGGTATCGGCTTAGTACTTGCCTGCGGAACGTCCGTCTACGCGCAGGACAAGGAGCTCACCATCTTTTGGGCGGAATGGGATCCGGCCAATTATCTGCAGGAACTCGGCAACGAGTACGAGAAGGAAACCGGCGTCAAGATCACGGTGGAAACCACGCCCTGGTCCGACTTCCAGACCAAGGCTTTCACCGAGTTCAACGCCCATGGCGACGCCTATGATATGGTCGTCGGCGACTCGCAATGGCTCGGCGCCGGCTCGACCGGCGGCCACTATGTCGACCTGACCGACTTCTTCAACAAGCACAAGCTTGGCGAAGTGATGGCGCCGGCAACGGTGAAATATTACGCCGAATATCCGGGCGGCAGCAGCAAGTACTGGGCGATCCCGCTCGAAGGCGACGCTGTCGGCTGGTCCTATCGCAAGGACTGGTTCGAGGACCCGAAGGAAAAGGAAGCCTTCAAGGCCAAGTACGGCTACGATCTCGACGTGCCGAAGGATTTCAAGGCGCTGCGCGACATCGCGGAGTTCTTCTATCGGCCGGATCAGAAGCGATACGGCATCGCCATCTACACCGACAATTCCTATGACGCGATGGCGATGGGCTTCGAAAACGCGCTGTTCTCCTTCGGCGGCGAACTGGGTGACTACAAGACCTACAAGGTCGACGGCTTCATCAACTCCGACAAGGCAATCGCCGCACTCGACGCCTACAAGGAACTCTACACGTTCACGCCTCCGGGCTGGGCCAAGTCGTTCTTCGTCGAGGACAACCAGGCGATCACCGAAAACCTGGCCGCGATGAGCATGAACTACTTCGCGTTCTTCCCCTCGCTGATCAACGAGGCGTCGAACCCGAACGCCAAGAACACCGGCTTCTTCGCCAATCCTCCAGGCCCGAACGGCGATCAGTTCGCCGCACTCGGCGGTCAGGGCATCTCCATCGTCTCCTACTCCAAGAAGCAGGAAGAGGCGACGAAGTTCCTTGAATGGTTCATCAAGGACGAGACCCAGAAGAAGTGGGCAGCGCTCGGCGGCTACACCTGCAGCGCCGCCGTGCTCAAGTCGGAGGAATTCCAGAACGCCACGCCGTACAACAAGGCCTTCTACGAGACCATGTTCAAGGTGAAGGACTTCTGGGCGGTGCCGGAATATGCCGAACTGCTGCAGCAGCTCAACCAGCGCGTCTATCCCTACATGATCGGCGGCGAAGGCACCGCCAAGGAAACGCTGGACGCGCTCGCAGGCGACTGGAACGCGACGTTCAAGAAATACGGCCGCGGCCAATAAGCAGCTTTTCTCGCGGAGGAGGCATCCGTGCCTCCTCCGTTCTTTTTTTCCGAAACGGGAGCAGGGTCTTGGCGACCACGATGATCACCACGCTGGACACTTCCTCGCGGGCCGCTGCACGCGGCTTGAGCGACATGTCGATCCGCAACCTCTTCATAATCCCGACGATCCTGTTCCTGATCGTCTTCAACATTTTCCCGCTGATCTATTCGCTGGGCTATTCCTTCACCGATTTCCGCGCGTCGACCAACGCGCCGGCAAATTTCGTCGGGCTGCAGAATTATCGCGACCTGCTCAACGATCCCTATGTCTGGTCCAACTTCGCCATCACCGCGAAGTACGTCATCATCTCGGTCGCGGGTCAGCTGCTCGTCGGCTTCGGCGTGGCCATGCTGCTCAACCGGGATATTCCCCTCAAGGGTCTCATCACAACGCTGCTGCTGCTGCCGATGATGCTGTCGATGGCCGTCGTCGGTCTGTTCTGGAAACTGCTCTATGATCCGTCATGGGGGGTCATCAACTATGCGCTTGGCCTCGGCAATTTCGAGTGGCTGGCGGATCCCAAGATGGCGCTCTATGCGGTTGCGCTGACCGACATCTGGATGTGGTCGCCCTTCGTCATGCTGTTGTCGCTGGCCGGTCTTTCAGCGGTGCCGAAGCATCTCTACGAAGCAGCGGCGATCGACCGCGCCGGACCGTTCTACACCTTCTTCCGCATCACGCTGCCGCTGGTCGCGCCGATCCTGATGATCGCGGTCATCTTCCGCACCATGGAAGCGTTCAAGACCTTCGACCTCGCCTATATCCTGACCAGCCAGCCGACGGCCGAGCTGATCTCGATCCGGCTGTACAAGATGGCGTTCCAGGAATGGCAGACCGGGCGCTCCTGCGCGCTCGCCTACATCGTGCTTATCATGGTGCTGGCCATCACCAACATCTACGTCAAGTACCTCAACAAGGTGAAGGAGCGCTGAGATGGCCGCCGTCCGCACTTCTTCCGAAATCGGCTTCAATCGCATCGCCATCGTCGCCGTCCTTTTGGTGACGATCATCTTCCTGGCGCCGATCTACTGGATCGCCGCGACGGCGTTCAAGCCGCGCAATCTTGCCACGACCATCCCGCCGACGGTGGTGTTCCAGCCCGAGATATCGCCGTTCGTCAAGCTGTTCACCAAGCGCTCGCAGATGCGCAACCCGCCGTCGCCGGAAGAGTATGCGGCGGCACCCTGGTGGGAACGTGTCGTGTTCGACGGCGGTGAAAAGATCGTGCGCGACGGCAAGGGCCAGGTGCAATGGTCCGGCTATCCGAGCCGCTTCATGAACTCGCTGATCATTGCCATCACCTCGACGGTGCTGGCTGTCGGCATGGGTACCTTCACCGCCTACGGCTTCTCGCGCTTCAAGGTGAAGGGGGAGGCGGATCTGCTCTTCTTCATCCTGTCGACGCGCATGCTGCCGCCGGTGGTGGTCGCGATCCCGATGTTCCTGATGTACCGGGCCGTCGGCCTCAACGATTCCCATATCGGGCTGATCATCCTTTATACCGCCTTCAACCTGTCCTTTTCGGTGTGGCTGATGAAGGGGTTCATGGACGAGATCCCGAAGGAGTATGAAGAGGCAGCGCTGGTCGACGGCTACACCCGCATGGAAGCCTTCTTCAAGATCGTGCTGCCGGAGGCCGCCACCGGCATCGCCGCGACCGCGGTTTTCTGCTTCATCACGGCGTGGAACGAGTATGCCTTCGCGCTGATCATGACCAACCGCCGCGCCCAGACGGCGCCGCCCTTCATCCCCAGCCAGGTCGGCGCCGGCCTGCCCGACTGGACGGTGATCGCCGCCGGAACCTTCCTGTTCCTGCTGCCGGTCGCAATCTTCACCTTCCTGCTCCGCAACCATTTGCTGCGCGGCATGTCCTTCGGAGCGATCCGCAAATGAGCTTTCGAGCCATCAACCAGAAATATCTCGAACCGGGGTCTCAGGTGCTGATGGTCCTCGGCATCATCGCGCTTTGCCAGCCGTGGAACCTGCTGCTGCACAGCTATGGCGTGACCATCATCCTGATCGGCCTGATCGGCTTCAACATCACCTCGAAGATCGCGCCGGCGGAGAAGGCCGGTACCGGCCAGGTGCGCAATCCGGGAGCAGAGCATTGACCCAGATTGAGCTTCGCGGCGTCCAGAAATTCTTCGGTGCGGTCCAGGTCATCAAGGACCTCAACCTCAAGATCGACGACAACGAGTTCATCGTGCTGCTCGGTCAGTCGGGTTGCGGCAAGACGACGACATTGAGGGCGGTTGCCGGGCTGGAGACGATCGACGGCGGTGACATCCTCATCGACAGCAAGCCGGTGCAACACCTCAAGGCCGCCGACCGCGACATCGCCATGGTGTTCCAGTCGTTCTCGCTCTACCCGCATATGAGCGTCTATGAGAACATTGCTTTTCCCTTGCGCGCGACGCGCAAGAGCAAGGCCGAGATCGATAGCGAGGTGCGCTCGGTCGCCAAGACGCTGCAGATCACGGAACTGCTGGCCAAGAAGCCGTCGGCGCTGTCGGGCGGCGACATGCAGCGTGTGGCCATCGGCCGGGCTCTGGTGCGGCGGCCGAAGGCGATGCTGATGGACGAGCCGATCGGCGCCCTCGACGCCAAGCTGCGCGAAGAGATGCGGGCCGAGATCAAGCGGCTGCACATCAAACAGGGCTCGACCACCATCTATGTCACGCACGACCAGATCGAGGCGATGAGCCTCGCCGACCGCATCGTGATCATGCATGAGGGCGTGCTGCAGCAGGTCGGTTCGCCCGACGAGGTCTATTCGCATCCGGCCAATCTGTTCGTGGCGCAGTTCGTCGGCAGCCCGGTGATGAACGTCGCCGATGCGGCGATCGCCGAGACCGCATCGGCGGCCTCGGTCACCGTCGGTGGCGCTGCCGCCGGCTTCGAATTTCCGCGCACGCTCTTGTCCAAGCTCAACGGCCATGCCGGCGGCCAGCTGGCGCTCGGCATCCGGCCCGAAGGCGTGCTGGTGCGCCATGAAGCAGCGAAGGGCTTCTTGCCGGTCGAGACACAGATCGTCGAGCCGCTCGGCTCGTTCGACATTGTCGATCTCAAGGTCGGCTCCAAGATGCTGCGCGCGCGCACCAAGAGCGGCTTCGTCGGCGGCCCGGGCGAAAAGGTCTTCGCCAGGATCGATCCGACGCAAGCACATTTCTTCGACACGGCAAGCGGCAAGTCGCTTGAGGTGAGGCTCTGATGGCTCATATCCAGCTCAAGAATATTTCCAAGAGCTTCGGCAACCACACCGCACTGACCGGGCTCGATCTCGAGATCGCCGATGGCGAGTTCTTCGTGCTGCTCGGCGAGACCGGCGCCGGCAAGACGACGACGCTGCGCATGATCGCGGGTCTGGAAAAGCCGACCGAGGGTCAGGTGTTCATCGACGGCGTCGACGTCGCCGACTGGGGTGCGGCCGAGCGCGACGTGGCGCTGGTGCTTCAGCAATATTCGCTCTATCCGCGCTATACGGTCCGCGAAAATCTCGAATTCCCGCTGAAGCCGAAGATCCGTCGGCTGCCGGATGCCGAGATCAAGGACCGTGTTGCACGAGCCGCCAAGACACTGCGGATCGAACATCTGCTCGACCGCAAGACCGACCGCCTTTCAGGCGGCGAAATGCAGCGCGTCTCTATCGGGCGCGCCATCGTGCGCAAGCCGCGCGTGTTCCTGATGGACGAACCGCTGTCGGCGCTCGACGCCAAACTGCGCGAGGCGCTGCGCACGGAACTGAAGAACCTGCAGATCCAGCTTGGCGCCACCTTCCTGTTCGTCACCCACGACCAGATCGAGGCGATGTCGATGGGCGACAAGGTGGGCGTGCTCAACCATGGCCGCATCATCCAGACCGGCACGCCGCACGAGATCTATAACAATCCGCGCGATACCTATGTGGCCAGCTTCGTCGGCTCGCCGCCGATGAACCTGATCGATGGCAAGCTGGTCAACGGCCGCGCGGTGATGGCGCCGCTGAATTTCGAACTGCCTTTCTCTGGGGGTGCCAAGGCGGGCGGTGCGACCGACGGTCGCCCGCTCGTCTTCGGTATTCGACCTGAGGATGTGTATCTTGAAAGCGGTGCGCCGGTCGAGGCACGCGTCCACGATGTCGAGAACCATGGCGTGGAAAAGATCCTGACTCTGCGGGTCGGCGACACGACGCTGCGCGCCACGGTGCCGGCCAGAACCGATGTCCAGATCGAGCAGCCGGTGCGCTTTGCCTGGAATCAGGACAAGGTGGTGCTGTTCGACAAGGGCAGCGGCGTGAGCTTGCGGCACGCCAGCTAGTTGCGGTCGAACGACGGCGCCGCCTGACTATTTCTGGAAGTAGGTCTCGTAAGGCGTATCGTTGATCAGCAGGATCACGCACTCCGTCTCTGAGAGGCAGGCGTCGTCGTGCATCTCGTTGGCCTTCTGGGTCCAGTAGGATCCCCGCGGCAATTCGACCTTCGTCGCTTCGCCGCCGTCCATTTGCCAATGCGCCCACAGACCCTTGATGACCAACGCGCGATAGTCGGCGGTGTGCGCATGAACCGGCGCGCGCCAGTTGCCGGGAACTTTCAGCAAGGCTGTCCTCGAGGGCAAAGGCGCGAGCGGGAAAGACGCAAGAAACGGCGAGCACNCGGCGAGCACCAGAAACGCGCCGTCTTCGGCGGCCTGGTGGTCGACAATGCCGGTGTGGCCAGCGCCTTCGCCTATTGTGGCGCTGCGACCTTGCTGGCGGCAGTGTTGTGTTCGCGCGCGGCCCTAAGCGCGTCGAATAGCCGATAGCCATCCTTGGCTAAAGCAGCGGGCCCGAGAACTATCAAGGTTTTCGGGGCGTTGCTTTTGTGGTGAGAGGCCACCGTAGGGTCAGACCGCGCGGCCGTCGAAGTCGAAGACCGGCAGGCCGGTGGGATCGAAATCGGCGACGCAGTTGAGGTTGATGTAGGCGCTGCGTTCGCTGCCCTGACTGACATCCTCGGCAAAGGGATGGATGCCGCAGGTGCGGCAGAAGCGATGCGCCATTGCATGATTGCCGAATGTGTAGGTGCCGAGATCGTCGCCCCACGCCAGCACCGTCAGGCTGTCATGCGGGATGGCGGCCAACAGCGCGCCCTTGCGCGAGCAGATCGAACAATTGCACCGCACGGCGCCGGTCAGCTGCGCCTTGAATTCGAACGCAACCTTGCCGCAGTGGCAGCTGCCTTTGTACAGCATCAGTCCCTTCCTATCGCTGGCAGGTGCAAAGGCACGCTGTCCGGGCTATTCCTTCCGCTGACCTAGCGGCCCATATGCCTTAAAGACGCTCCACCTTGACGGAATCCGACATCGACATGCAATCAATCCGCGATCGTCTCGAGATCATCCTGTCACGTCTTGCCAGTTGCGCGGCAGGCGAGAAGGTGTTCACCAAACTCTATGCCGAGGCGGCGCGCGCAGCGGCCGAGGCCACCGATGCGCGCAAGAAGGCCGGCGTATCGCTCGGGCCGCTCGACGGCACCATCGTGTCGATCAAGGATCTGTTCGATGTCGCCGGCGAGCCGACCACGGCCGGGTCGCTGATGCTGAGGGACACCGCGCCCCGTCGGCACGACGCTGCGGTCGTCAACCGTCTGCGCCAGGCCGGCGCCGTCATCATCGGCAAGACCAACATGACCGAATTCGCCTTCACCGCCATCGGCGACAACATGCACTACGGCACACCGGGCAATGCCGCCGACACCAGCCGCATTCCGGGCGGTTCGTCGTCGGGCGCCGCCGTGTCCGTTGGCGAGGGGACGAGCGACATTTCCATCGGCTCCGACACCGGCGGTTCGGTGCGCATCCCGGCATCGCTGAACGGCGTCGTCGGTTTCAAGCCGACGGCGCGGCGCGTGCCGCTGACTGGTGCCTATCCCCTTTCTGCGACGCTGGATTCGATCGGGCCGCTGGCGCTGAGTGTTGCTGCGTGTGCCCTGGCTGACGCCGCGATGACGGGCGAGCAGATGCCGCAACTGCACCTGCCGTTAGCGCTTGCCGGGCTTCGTGTCCGCATTCCGCGCGGCCTGCTTTTCGAAGACACGGAAACGGAGATTGCCGCCGCGTTCGATCGCAGCCTTGCCGGGATCGAGCAGGCAGGCGCGTGGCTCACGGACATTTCGATCGACGACCTCATTGCCGATCTGCGCCTGGCCACCAAACGCGGCTCGATAGCGGCCATGGAAGGTGCTGAAATCCATGCCGACTGGCTGGCGACGGGCGCATCGATGCCGGTCGATCCCCATGTCAGCGGGCCGCTGTCGCGGGCGGCGGCCATACCCACGCCGGTTTATATCAGGGCAATGCGTCGTCGCGCGGCACTGTGCATAGCCATGGACGAGCGGTTGGGTTCGGTCGATGTGCTGGCTCTGCCGACCACGCCGGTGACAGCGCCGACTATCGTTTCGATGGCCGAGGATACGGCTCTGCGTGAACGCACTGAAGGTCTGCTGCTGCGCAACAGCCAGGTCGCCAACCAGTTCGACCTCTGCGCGATCTCGCTACCGATGCCCGGCATGACGCTGCCGGCCGGGCTGATGCTGGTGGCGCGCAATGGCCATGACCACCATCTGCTGCGCATCGCGGCTGAAATCGAGCGGCTGCTTGGTCGGTAATAGTCAACCCGACGAGCAGTGCTTGCGTTCGCTGTCCTTGGCGGTGCGCAGGATGCCCGTCGCGAACAATGTCGGCACGTCGTGCTGCTTGCCGTTGAAGCTGTGTGGCCGGTTCTCGATTGTTCCTGTGACAACGAGCTTGCCGGCATAGAGCTTGTCGGAAAGGTCAAGCGCCTTGTCCTGCTGCGGCAAGCCGTCGATGTCGACCCACACCCTTGACGACCTTTCCGGTGGCGAGGTCGAGCGCGCTGGTAGAAGGGCAGGGCGCCATCACGCAGCGCAGGCCGTTGTCGCAAGGCACGTAGCTGCTTTCGGCCTGAGCCTTGGCTGTCCCTACGCTTGTACCGGCAATCAGAAGAAGAACTCTCACGACGCTCTTGACCATATCGGCGAAGGTCGACGCCAAATCCGCGAAAATTGAGGCGGCTTGCAGAAACGTCAGTCGGCAGGAAACCGTCTGCGGTAATGCTCGACCACGTCGGGATTGCGCAGATTGACAGGCAGCCGGTTGGCCAGCACCAGCAAGGTCTCGCCGGCAGCACCCACCCCCATGCGCATCATCGACTGCTCGGTAATGCCGGCCATGTGCGGGGTGACGATGACATTGTCGAAGCTGAAATAGGGATGAGCCGGCGGCAGCGGCTGCGTGGCAAAGACATCGAGCGCGGCGCCGCCGATGCGGTCCTTGCGCAAGGCCTCGATCAGCGCCTCGTCATCGATCACCGGCCCGCGCGAAATGTTGATCAAAAGCGTATCGGGCTTCATGCGGGCAATGCGTTCGCGGCTGATCAAGCCGCGCGTCTCTTCCGTCAGCGGGCAGCAGAGCACGATGATGTCGCTCTGTTCGACCAGCGCATCGATCGACAGGAAGCCGATCCTGTCGGGTGCCGGCTGCATGCTGCGGGTCGTCGCCACGACGTCGAGGCCAAAGCCGTGCGCGGCGATATGGGCGACTGCCTGACCGATGGCGCCGAAGCCGATGATGCCGATGGTCTTGCCGGCAAGCTCGCTGGCATGGCTGGCGTGGTCGCGGCCGGCATTCCAGCCCTTGGCGCGCAAGTCGCGGTCGACCGAACGGAAGCGCCGAAGCAGGGCAAGGGCCGCGAACATCACATATTCAGCGACCGAACGCGCATTGACCGCCGGCACGTTGGCGACCAGCACGCCGGCCGCGGCCGCGGCCTCCATCGGCACCATGTCGAGCCCGGCGCCGTGGCGGACCGCGGCTCTGAGTTTCGTGGCGTTTTCGAACAGCGACGGCGGCAGCGGTGCGCGAACGATGATGACGTCGGCATGCTTCGCCTCGGCGGTCAGCGTTGCCGCATCGAGCGCTGAGGCGACGACGAGTTCACCGGCGCCCGCCAGCATGGCGGAGGCACGCGGATGCAGCGTGTGCGTCGACAGGATTCTGGGCATGGGGCTCTCGTGTTTGTCGCAATTCCCAAGGGAAAGCGCTGCGCGCTTTCCCGGGAAAACCGTTTCACACTTTTCCTGGAATTGCTCTAGGCTTTCTCAAATGCCAGGCTTTGCGCTTGCGCCTCGCGGCCCTCGATGATCCCCTTCCAGTAGCTTTCCGCGCCTTGCAGGTGGGCGCTCATCAGCGCCTGGGCGAGATTGCCGTCGCGACGCAGCAGCGCCTCGTAGATCTGGATATGCTCGGCATGCGAGCGCACTGAGCGCTCGGGATCGTTGAAGTAGATCGGCAGCCGCTGCTCGCCCATCAGGTAATAGACGCTGCAGATATTGTGGAAGACGCCGTTCTTGGTCGCCCGCACGATTTCGAGGTGGAATTCGCGGTCTTCCTTGGCGAGGCCTTCGCCGGCGGCGATGCACTCCTCCGAGGCTTTCAGGATCTCCCGCAGGCGTTCGAAATTCTCTTCGGTGGCACGCGAACAGGCAAGTTCGGCGGCCTTGATCTCGTGGATCTTGCGCAGTTCGACGGTCTCGTAGATCTGCACCGGATCGAGCGGCAGGCCCGCGCGGGCGAAAAGAGCCAAGGCTTCTACACTGGCCTGCCTGGTGTCGACATAGATGCCGGATTTGGCGCGGCGCTCGACGATGCGCATGGCCTCCAGAATGGCCAGCGCCTCGCGGATCTGGCCGCGGCTGACACCGAAATGCTCCGCCAGCTCGCGCTCCGAGGGCGTGCGGCCGCTCTCCTTGTCCGAATGGGCGAAGAGATAGGCGGCGAGTTCGGCGAGAAGGTTCTTTTCTTTCATCGTCAACCGCGTTGCGCGTGCGCCTCCAGGAACCGCTCCGAAATGGTGAATCCCAGACCCGGCTTTTCAGGGATCGCTATCATACCGTCCCTTGCTTCGACAGTCTCTTCGATAAGATCGTGGATCATGGGGTTGGCGCCGAGCGAATATTCGACGGTAAAACTGGCAGGCGAGGCCGCACAAACATGCAGGCCGGCGAAAAAGCATGGCGCGCCGGCCCACAGATGCGGGGCAAAGCGCAGATTGAAGGCACTGGCGATGGTGCCGATCTTCATCGCCTCGCTGATACCGCCGCAAAAGGCCGGATCCGGCTGGAAGATGTCGGCGGATTTCAGCACCGCGAGATCGCGGAAGGCGTAGCGCGTCGCTTCGCTTTCGCCGGTGGCGATCGGGATCGAGCCCGAGGCGCGCACCTCGGCCATACCAGCCTTGTCGTCGGCGATAACAGGCTCCTCGAACCAGGCGAGGTCGAGATCGCTGGCCAGGCTGATGAAGCGCTTGGCCTCGGCCACCGTATAGGTGCCGTGCGCGTCGACCATCAACTCGACGTCAGGACCGAGCGCCTGCCGTGCGGCGCGGACGCGGGCGGCGGAAATGTGCGGGGCGCCGTCCATGGCGCCGACGCGCATCTTCAGCGCCTTGAAGCCGCCTTTGGCGATGTAGGATTTGAGCTGCTCGCCGATAGCGTCGGCGGCAGCCCAGCCGCCGGAGGCGTAGGCCGGCATGCGGTCGAGCTTGCGGCCGCCGATGAGCCGCCACACCGGCTGTCCCAACGACTTGCCCAGAATATCCCAGAGCGCGATATCGACGGCGCTGATTGCCGCAATGCTCATGCCGCGCCGCGCCAGCTGCGGCATGGCATGGCCGGCGCGCGCGGCACTGTCATGGCGCACGCCGTTGTAGAGCATCTCCCAGATCAGGCCGATGTCGGCGGGGTCGCGGCCGATCAGCTGCGGCCCGACCTCGTGATTCAGCATGTAGACCAGCGTACCATAGCTGCCGGCGCTGCCGGCGGCGTTCTTGCCCTCGCCCCAGCCGATCAGCCCGTCGTCAGTCTCAATGCGCAGGATGGCGGCGTCGAACGTCGTCACCTGGCCAAAGTCACTGCGATGCTGCTTCGCGGCCTCAATCGGCACGCGGACCCACCACGCCTGGACCGTTTTGATGCGCATCCCGATCGGCTACTTGATCAGCGGCAGCAGCGTTTCGGCCGTGATGCGCATCTGGTCGGTGTAGAATTTCTCCGTCAGCACGCTGGAGCCGTGATCCTGGATGAACTTCAGCTGTTCGGGAGAAATGTCGACCGGATTCCGGTCGACCATGTCGGGATAGGGCGCGGCGGGTGTGCGGTCGACTGGCGCGACGAATTCGTTGGTCAGCGCGCCGTCATAGCCGACTTCCTTCAGCGTCTGCACGATCCGTGGCCAATCGATCTGGCCAAGGCCGGCGGCAAAGCGGTTGTTGTCGGCGACGTGGAAGTCGAACAGCCGTTTGCCGACCTGACGGATCGCGTCATGGACGTTAAATTCTTCCATATGGATGTGATAGGCGTCGAGGCAGACGCCGCATTCGGGGCTCACCGCATCGGCCAGGGCCAACGCCTGCGCGCCGCGGTTGAACAGATAGGTCTCGAAGCGGTTGAGCGGCTCGACCGCGATCTTGACGCCGACCTTCTTGGCATGGGTGAAGCATTCGCGGGTGGCGTCGACCACCCACTTCCATTCCTCTTCCTCGGTGCCGTCCGGTACCACTTTGCCGACGGTCGCGGGCACCAGCGTTATGATCTCGCCATCAAGTTCGCTGACCATGGTCAGCACGTCCTTGACGTACTGCACCGAGCGTTCGCGCTGGCCCTGGTCCCTGGCGGCAAGGTTGCGTTCGCCCAGCATCAGCGTCACCGACCCCCAGCAGCGGATGCCGTATTCTTTCAGCAGCGCGCGGGTCTCCTTGGTCTTGTATTGCTCGGGCTCGCCGGAGATCTCGATCGACTCGTAGCCGAATTTCTTGATGCGCTTCAGCGTCACCTCCAACGGTTCCGCGCGCATCCAGTTGTGCGTCGAAAGATGCATGGTCTATCCTTCCCAGAATTCGTCTGTGCCAGTTCGCCTGCGATGCGCCCCACAAGGCGCGTCGCGTGTTTCCTCCCCAAGGCGCTCCAGCGTTTTTGCGCAACTGGTTCGACCAATTGGGCCCTAATGGAGGTCTACAGCAATTTTTGTCGCGCGGCAAGAACCGCCGCCATGCGATATCGGCATCTGTGTACCGTATTGATTATGCTGGTATATATCGGCAAAAATGGAATGCCCTGGCAGCTTTGCGTGTGAGTCAAATGGCTTGACCCATTTTCGGTATTTGGTAATACCAGAATGCCGATACGAGAATGCACATCGCAAGAGACCAAAGAGGCTGGCCCTGCTTTCATCAGGCGCTATGCTTGGGCCTTGGAAAAATGAATTGGGAGGATGCCGATGCCGTCGACAATGAAGGGTCCGGGGCTGTTTCTGGCGCAGTTCGCGGGGGATACCGCGCCGTTCAATTCGCTGGCCTCGATCACCAAATGGGCGGCCGGTCTCGGTTACAAGGGCGTGCAGATCCCGACCTGGGATGCACGCCTGTTCGACCTCAAGAAGGCGGCATCTTCCAAGACCTATTGCGACGAGGTGAAAGGCATCTGCGCGGATGCCGGCGTCGAGATCACCGAACTGTCGACGCATCTTCAAGGGCAGCTGGTGGCGGTGCACCCGGCCTATGATGCCCAGTTCGACGGCTTTGCACCGCCTGCGGTGCACAACAACCCCAAGGCCAGGCAGAAATGGGCGGTCGAACAGATGGAGTTCGGCGCCAAGGCCTCGAAGAATCTTGGCCTCAAAACCTCGGTGACGTTTTCCGGCGCTCTGGCCTTCCCGTATCTCTATCCCTGGCCACAGCGGCCGGCCGGGCTGATCGAGGAGGCCTTTGCCGAACTCGGCACACGCTGGAAGCCGATCCTCGACGTCTATGACGAAAACGGCGTCGATGTCGGCTACGAGATCCATCCTGGCGAGGACATCTTCGACGGCGCCACCTTCGAGATGTTCCTAGATGCGGTTGGCGGTCACAAGCGCTGCAACATCAACTACGACCCGTCGCATTTCCTTTTGCAGCAGCTCGACTATCTCGAATTCATCGACATCTATCACGAGCGGATCAAGGCCTTCCATGCCAAGGATGCCGAGTTCAATCCGACGGGGCGGCAAGGCGTCTATTCCGGCTATCAGAGCTGGACCAATCGCGCGGGGCGATTCCGCTCGCTTGGCGACGGGCAGGTCGATTTCGGCGGCATCTTCTCCAAGCTTACCCAGTATGGCTACGATTCCTGGGCGGTGCTGGAGTGGGAGTGTTGCCTCAAGCATCCGGAGGACGGCGCGGCCGAAGGCGCGCCCTTCATCCAGCACCACATTATCCGGGTGACGGAAAAGGCCTTTGATGATTTCGCCGGCGGCACCACCGACAAGAAGATGCTGCGCGCCATGATGGGTATTTGACACAAGCAGGAGAAAGACATGGTCGGCGCATCGAAGTCGGAAGCGGGGGGCGGCCCGATCCGCTATGGTATGGTCGGCGGCGGCCAAGGCGCCTTCATCGGCGCGGTGCACCGGATCGCGGCGCGCATGGACAATGACTTCGTGCTGGTGGCCGGCGCCCTGTCGGCCAATCCCGAGCGCGCCAAGGCTTCCGCCGCCGAACTCGGTCTCGACCCGGCGCGCAGCTACGCCTCCTATGCCGAGATGGCCAAGGCCGAGGCCAAGCGCCCGGACGGCATCGAGGCGGTGGCGATCGTCACCCCCAACAATGTGCACGTGCCGGCGGCCAAAGCGTTTCTCGAGGCCGGCATCCACGTCATCTGCGACAAGCCGCTGGCGACCACCTTGGCTGAAGCCAGGAAGCTAGCGGCGATAGTCGAAAAGACCGGCAAGGTGTTCGTGCTGACGCACAATTACACTGCCTATCCGATGATCCGGCAGGCGCGCGAGATGGTGGCCAAGGGGCAGCTTGGCGACATCCGCATCGTTCAGTCCGAGTACCCGCAGGACTGGCTGACCGAGGATCTTGCCGCCACCGGCCAGAAGCAGGCGGCGTGGCGCTCCGACCCCAAGCAGGCGGGCGCGGGCGGCGCGCTCGGCGACATCGGCACGCATGCCTACAATCTGGCGCGCTTCGTCTCGGGTCTGGAGCTCGATTCCCTGTCGGCCGATCTCGACGCTTTCGTGCCGGGGCGACTGCTCGACGACAATGTCAATGTCATGCTGCGCTTCAAGCCGGTCGGCAAGGTGCATCCGGCCAAGGGCATGATCTGGGCAAGCCAGGTGGCGCCCGGCCACGAGAACGGGCTGAAGCTGCGCATCTATGGCTCGAAAGGCGGGCTGGAATGGGTGCAGGCCGATCCGAACTATCTCTGGTACACGCCGTTCGGCCAGCCCAAGCAGCTGCTCACCCGCAACGGCGCCGGCGCGCTGCCGGTTGCGGGACGCGTCAGCCGCGTTCCGTCTGGCCATCCGGAAGGCTATCTCGAAGGCTTCGCCAACATCTACCAGGAGGCGGCGCGCGCGATCCGCGCGGCACGCAAGAAGGGCGGCAGACCGGGCAAGGACGTGGTGTTCCCGACCATCCAGGACGGCGTCGAAGGTATGGCGTTCATCGAGGCCTGCGTGAAGTCGTCGAAGAAGAACGGGGCGTGGACGAAACTTTAGGTAGCGCCGGCGCCAAGTCTCTTCTCCCTTCGGGGAGAAGGTGGCCGCTAAGCGGCCGAATGAGGGCGCATGGTGCGAGGTGCGAAAGAAACCAACGCGCCGTCAAATGGGGAGGGGCTGTCGATGAAAATCGGCATGTGCATGTTTTTGTGGACGACTTCCGTGTCTAAGAAACACGAGCCGTTGCTGCGCGACATCAAGGCGACCGGCTTCGACGGCGTCGAGATACCGATCTTCTCAGGCACGCCAGAGGACTACAAGAAGCTTGGCGATTTGCTCGACCGCATCGGGTTGGAGCGCACGGCTGTTACGGCGATGGGCGACCCGGCGATGAATCTGATTTCGCCGGATGCCGTGACCCGCAAGGCCGGCATCGGCTACATGAAATGGGCGATCGATTGCGCCCAGGCGCTCGGCGCGAGTACGCTGAGCGGGCCGCTGCATTCGACGCTCGGCGCCTTCTCCGGCAGCGGGCCGACCGCTGCCGAGAAGAAGCGCTCGATCGCCTCGCAGCGCGCCATTGGCGATCATGCCGGCAAGCGGAACGTTACCATCGGGTTGGAGGCGCTCAACCGTTTCGAGTGCTATCTGCTGAACACGATGGCCGATCTGTCCGAGCACGTCGATGCCATCGACCGGCCGCACATCAAGGCGATGTACGACACCTTCCACGCCAATATCGAGGAAGCCGACCCGATCGGCGCCTATACGAAGCACCGCAGGAATGTCGTGCACATCCACATTTCGGAGAACGATCGCGGCGTGCCGGGACGCGGGAACATTCCGTGGAAAGAGACTTTCGCGGCCATCCGCAAGAGCGGCTATGACGACTGGCTGACGATCGAGGCGTTTGGCAGGTCGCTGAAGGATCTGGCGGCGGCGACCAAGGTGTGGCGGGATTTTTCCGAGACGCCGGAGGCAGTTTATCGCGAGGGATACAGGCATATCAGGGATGGGTGGAAGCGGGCGGCTTAGCCGCGCCGCCCAAGGAGTGCTGCGTTCCTTCACACCCCCCTCTGTCCGGCAGGACAGAGGGGGGTGCTGTCCCTCGCACGTCACCCCTCCTCGGCCTGCATCCTGTTGTAATCATGGATGGTCCGGCTGAGCCGGCGCCTCAGGAAATTCGAGATGTTGTCGAACACAAACACGACGAGCAGGATCAGCAGCACCATGTAGAAGACGTTGGCCCAGTTGGAATTGGTGCGCATGGCTTCCCAGAGTTTCAGGCCGATGCCGCCAGCGCCGACGGCGCCGATGATGGTGGCGCCTCTTGTGTTGGATTCCCACTGGTAGAGCGTCTGGCTGATGAAGACCGGGATCACTTCCGGCATGACCCCATAGCGCTGCACCAGCAGGCCGTTGGCGCCGGTCGACTTGATGCCCTCGCGCGGTTTGTCGTCGATGTTTTCCAGGCTTTCCGAATAGATTTTGCCGAGCGTGCCTATTTCGGTGAAGAAGATCGCGGCGCTGCCGGCGAGCGGTCCCGGGCCGAAGGCGCGGGTGAAGAACAGCGCCCAGATCAGCATGTCGACCGATCGCATGAAATCGAAGAAGCGCTTGAGCACCTGGCCGAACAATCCGCTCGGCGTGATGTTGCGGGCGGCGAAGAAGGCGAGCGGGAAGGCGACGAGGCCGCCGAGCAACGTGCCGAGAAAGGCCATGACGATGGTCTGCAGCAGTTTCGTCCAGACGTCGCCATGCTGCCACTGCGCATTGTTCCAGATGTTGTCGCCGGCGAGCGCGAGGTTCGAGGTGCCAGGCTTAAGTTCCGGTCCGGACCAGATCAGCGAGATCACTTCACTGGCCGATTTGCCGAAGAAGGGCGAGCGCGTGTCGAAGACGAAATTTGCCCAGCCGAGGAAGCGCTTGCGGACCTTGACGCGATCGACGGTGACGCGCACTTCGCCGACAAAGCCCATCCTGGCGACGATCTCGTCGTCATGCGCGGTGATCCAGCCAGGCACCGGACCTGTAATTACCGGCTTACCGCTGGTCAGCGCCACCGGCACCATCTCGCCATTGGCGACGATCGTCGCTTTGGTCTTGTCGAAGGTGACGGACCTGGCCGCGCCATCGATCAGGACGGTGAAGGTGCCATCCGCGTTCTTGACAACCCAGTCGGGATCTGGGTTCTCGCCGAGTGCTGAAAACCGCGGGTATTTCGGCGTGATTTCAGGCTGGTCGAGGCGGAATTCAGGCTGCAGATCGTAGCTGATCCATTGCGTCAGGAAGAGCGGCAGGCGCTCCCAATGCGAGTCGCGCATCACCTGCGGCAGGTTGAAAAACCACAAGGCGTAAACGAGGTAGAGCAGGATGCCGCCGAACAGGAACAGCGGCGCGAATCGCTTGTAGGCCGGCCGCCGAAAGATTTGCGGATAGCGTTCCTCGATCGACTGGACCTGATCAGTGGTCAAAGCGGTCATTTAAGCGCTCATCAGAAAAGCTTGCTCGCCGACCAGCTTGCGGCGCAGCCAGGCGGAGAACTGGTCGACGATGAAGATCGTCGTGAACAACAGCAGCACCAACGCCACCGTCTTGGCGCCGAAACCGCGCGATATCGAGAGCTTCAGTTCCTCGCCGATACCGCCGCCGCCGACGGCGCCGATAATGGTCGAGGCCCGCACGTTGATCTCGACGCGCAGCAATGTGTAGGACATGAAATTGGGCAGCACCTGCGGCAGGTCGGCGAAGCGCACGCGCTCGAACCAGTTGCCGCCGACCGCTCTCAGGCCCTCTTCGGCGCGCATGTCGATGTTCTCGTTGATTTCATAGAACAGCTTGCCGAGCGCGCCGATCGAATGCAGGCCGATGGCGATGATGGCTGCGATCGGCCCGGTCGAGACAATGGCGGCGAACAGGCCGGCAATGACGATTTCGGGAAAGGCGCGCAGCAATTCCATGAAGCGCTTGACGACGAGCCGCAGCGCCGGATGCGGCGTCAGGTTGCGCGCGGCGATGAACGAAAACGGCACGGCGAAGATGAAACCGATGAAAGTCGAGACCAGCGCCACGTTGAGTGTGGTCAGCATCAGCTCGAAATATTCGGGGATGTAGAAGCCGCCCCAGACATAGACGCGGCCGAGCGGGAAGTTGAACTCCTGGGTGCCGGTGTCATGCGGCGAGGCGATGTCGAACAGCGCCCGCCAGACGTCGTTCCAGTCCTTCGGGATCAGCCAGCTGAGGAAGTCGAATATATGCGGCAGCCGGTCCCAGAAGTGACCGGCATTGGCCTCGTCGGCGAACCACATGCTCGACAGCGTCGCCGCCAGCAGCAGGCCGATGCCGAGGATGGTATAAAGCCGCCGCAACGATATCTGGCGCTGCCAAGCGTTGGCTACCTGCAGGGTCGCGTTGGAGCGGGCTGTTGCTGAGATGGTCATGATCGGGACATGCAAAAAGGGCGGCGTTTTTCACGTCGCCCTTTCTGATTTTGCCGTCAGCCGCCGATGGCTGCCTTACGGGCTTCGACGATGACGTTGTAGAAGTCAGGCTTGACCGGGACGTAGCCGGTGAAGTCGCCGCCTTCGACGCCTTCGAAACAGGCCTTGTCCTTCTTCGGCAGGTCGGTGAAGAAGGCGGCAAGCTTGGCGGTCATGTCGTCGCCGAGCGCGGTGCGCACGACCAGCGGGCCGTTCGGGATCAGGCCCGAGCGCCAGACTTCGACGAAGTCGTTGGGGTCGACGGCGCCCTTGGCGGTGACCTTGTGGAAGGTGCCGGAGGTGTAGCCGTTCTTGAAGTCGCCGATGCCGGAGGAATCGTCAACCGCAACGTCGACCTTGCCGTCGCGAACGGCGAGGATGTTGTTTTCATGGCCGCCATTGAACTGGGTCGAGGCGAAGTAGGCGTCGTTCGAGGCGCCGGTGTCCTTCGGGATCTGGGTCAGCGGGATCAGGTAGCCCGAGGTCGAGTCCGGATCGGCGTAGCCGAGCTTCTTGCCCTTGGCCGACTTGATGTCGGTAATGCCCGAAGACTTCAGCGCCAGGCCGATGGAATAATAGCCGGTGGCGCCGTCGGTCTGCTGGGTGGTGAGGATCGGGGTGACCGCCTTCGGGTCCTTGATGTAGACGCTGGCGTAGCCGGAAGCGCCGAGTTCGGCGAAGTCGAGCGTGCCGCCGAGCAGGCCCTGGATGACGCCGTCATAGTCGGCGGCGGGGAACAGCGAGACCTTTTCGAAGCCGAATTCGGTCTTCAGGTGATCGGCCAGGCACTGATAGTTGCGCAGGCGGTCGGTTTCGTTCTCTCCGCCGAGGATGCCGACGCGGAATTCCTTGAGGTCGGCCGCATGCGCGGCGCTGGTTGCCATGGCGAGAGCCGAAACGGCGCCGAATACCATCTTCCTGAACATTTGATGTCTCTCCTGTAAGTTCCGGCCCCGCGCCGGCAGCGTTCTTGATTTTTGCAAGTGCCCTTGACGCGGGCGGTCGATCCAGTGCGGCTCAGTTTTCGTCCATGATCTTTTCCGAAAACCGGTATCCACTTTTCGGGATCATGGATCAGTACCCGGGGAATGCGGGCTCGAGCGGGCTGGCGGATGCGGCGATCTTTTGCTTGTAGGCGATGCTGGTCGAGGTGATGGCCTCGGAGATATCGACGCCGTTGCCGTCGGCGCCATAGACCAGGCGCACGGCCTCGCGGTTGAGCGCTTCCGGCGGACCGTCGAAGACGATCTTGCCGGCAGCCATGCCGATGATGCGGTTGCAATAGGTGCGGGCGGTGTCCAGCGTGTGCAGATTGGTGACGACGGTGATGCCTTCGCGCAGGTTGATGTCCTGCAGCGAGTCCATCACCACCTTGGCGTTGAGCGGGTCGAGCGAAGCGATCGGCTCATCGGCGAGCAGCACCTTGGGCTGCTGCATCATGGCGCGGGCAATGGCGACGCGCTGCTGCTGGCCGCCAGACAGCGTGCCGGCTGGCTGCAGTGCGGTGCGGGCGATGTCGAGGCGCTCGAGTGCTGCAATCGCCTCAGCGCATTCGGCGCGGGTAAACATGCCGAGCAGGTTGGAAAAGGTCGAGCGATGATTGAGACGGCCGAGCAGCACATTGGTTAGCACATCGAGGCGCGGCACCAGGTTGAACTGCTGGAAGATCATGGCGCAGTCGCGCTGCCAGCGTCGCAGCGGCGAGCCACGCAGCCGCGAGACCTCGGCACCGTCAAAAAAAATCGATCCCTGGCTGGGGTCGATGAGACGGTTGATCATGCGAAGGAGGGTGGATTTGCCGGCGCCGGAACGACCGATGATGCCGACCATCTGGCCCTGCGGGATCGACAGGTCGATGGCGCTGACAGCGGTGTTCTTGCCAAATCGGCGCGAGACGCCGCGGATTTCGAGCGTGGCAGGGGTCGATAACATCGAAGAGTTCCAGACCTGAATTGATCGTCTGGTTCTCGCCTAGCGCAGCGACATGAACCTGCCATGTCATCACGATGTCAGTTTTGTTACGCTCCACAGCCGTGCGGCAAGTGGGGGTGATCGCACCCGATCAGGCGCCGTATTTCTCGAGGAACGCGTCTGCCTCGAGTACGCGAAAATCGTCGAGCGCGGCGCGCAGCCTGGCGTGGTCCCAGTCCCACCAGGCGAGCGCCTGGTAGCGTTCGGCCGTGCGGCGATCGAAACGCTCGCGGATCGGCTTGGCTGGCACCCCGCCAACGATGGTGTAGGGCGCGACATCCTTCGACACCACAGCGCCGGCGCCTACGGCAGCACCATCGCCGACGGTGACGCCGGGCAGGATGGTCGAGCCGTGGCCGAGCCAGGTGTCGTGGCCGATGGAGACGCGTTTGGCGCGGCGCTGGGCGAAGAATTCTGTTTCGTGCTCGGCGTCGTCCCAATAGTCGGAGGCGCGATAGGTGAAGTGATGCAGCGTCGGCCGCCAGGTCGGGTGGTTTGTGGCGTTGATGCGCACGGCGGCGGCTATGTTGGAGAACTTGCCGATGGTCGCGCACCAGACGACGCAGTCCTGCATGATGTAGGAATAGTCGCCGAGGATGCTTTCGGACACGCGGCTGCGGTCGGCGATCTCTGTCCAGCGCCCCAATGTCGAGTTCTCGACCTGCGCCGTGGCGTGGACCAACGGCGCTTCCGATAGTTTCCTGCTCATGCAGCGATTTTTCCGGCGGCGAAAGAGGTCACGTCGATGATGCGATCGGCGACGGCGTCACGCACATCCGGGTCATGGAAGATGCCGAGCAAGGCGACACCGCCGGCCTTCTTGGCGGCGATCAACGCAACCACAACGTCGCGGTTTTTCGAATCGAGCGAAGCTGTCGGCTCGTCGAGCAGCAAGACCGGATGCTCGGTGATGAAGCCGCGCGCGATATTGACGCGCTGCTGCTCACCGCCCGAGAAAGTCGCCGGCGGCAGCGCCCAGAGCTTTTCCGGCAAATTGAGCTGCCCCAGCAAGGTGCGTGCTTTTTTCCGCGCGCTCTCGCGGTCCTCGCCGCGTTCGACCAGCGGCTCGGCGACCACGTCGAGCGCGGAGACGCGCGGCACGGTGCGCAGGAACTGGCTGACATAGCCGATCGTCTGGCGGCGCACGGAAAGCACCGTGCGCGGGCTGGCGATGGCGAGATCGATCAGGCCGCCCTCATGCTGAACGATGATCTGGCCTTCATCGACGGCATAATTGCCATAGAGCATTTTCAGGATCGAGCTTTTGCCGGCGCCGGAAGGCCCGCCGAGCACGGCGCATTCACCGGCCCGGATCGAGAATGAGACGCCGGCGACAACCGGCAATCTGATGCCGTCGCGCAGATGCATGGTGAAGCTTTTGGCGACGCCGGAAACAACGAGGGGCGTCGGCATCAGAAGGTTCTCCAATCGTTGTTCGTCCGCGGGCCAACACCCCCCTCTGCCTTGCCAGGCATCTCCCCCTCAAGGGGGGAGATTGGCTGTCGCGTTCGACTTCGCCATTCTTCTGCATCGTAGAAGGGGCGGGACATAAAAGCTGCTGATCTCCCCCCTTGAGGGGGAGATGGCCGGCAGGCCAGAGGGGGGTGCCTTGGCGCCATCTTCACACCTGTAGAATCGAGGAAACAAGCAATTGCGTGTAAGGCGCGCGGGGATCGTCGAGCACGCGATCCGTCAGGCCGCTTTCGACGACACGGCCGTCTTTCATCACCATCATACGCTGCGACAGAAGCCGGGCGACGGCGAGATCGTGGGTGACGACGATGGCCGCCAGGCCGAGATCGGTGACCAACCCGCGCAGCAAATCGAGCAGGCGCGCCTGCACCGAGACGTCGAGGCCGCCGGTCGGCTCGTCCATGAACACCAGCCTCGGTCCGGTGACGAGGTTGCGGGCGATTTGCAGGCGCTGGCGCATGCCGCCGGAAAAGGCGCGCGGCTCGTCGTCGATGCGGTCCTCGTCGATCTCGACGCGCGACAGCCAGTCGACGGCAGTGGCGCGGATCTTGCCGTAATGGCGGTCACCGACCGCCATTAGCCGCTCGCCGACATTGGCGCCGGCAGACACCGTCATGCGCAAGCCGTCGGCGGGGTTCTGATGAACAAAGCCCCAGTCGGTGCGCATCAGGAAGCGGCACTCGGCCTCGCTCATACGGTAGAGTTCGCGGAACTGGCCGTCGCGCATGCGGTAGCTGGCGGTGCCAGAAGATGGTAGCAGCCGCGTCGACAGGCAGTTGAGCAGCGTCGTCTTGCCGGAGCCGGATTCGCCGACGACGGCCAGAACCTCACCCGGCCACAGGTCGAAGGTGACATTCTCGCAGCCGACGCGCGAGCCGTAGAATTTGGACAGTTCGGAGACGCGCAGCAGTGGGTCGCCGGTCATTCTGCTGGCCTCATCTTTCCTGCGGTAACATGGCTTTCAGCCGCAAGGTGGCCGCGATGTCCTTCGGCGCGCCGCTTCTCGCAATGGTCGGTGTCGGAGCAGACGAACATGTGGTCGCCATGGTCGTCGAGGATGACCTCGTCGAGATAGACATTTTCCGCCGCGCACAGCGCACAGGGCAGGTCGAAGGTCTGGACCTCGAAGGGATGATCCTCGAAGTCGAGGCTGACGACATCGGTGAAGGGCGGCACGGCATAGATGCGCTTTTCGCGCCCGGCTCCGAACAGTTGCAGGGCCGGCGAACGGTGCATTTTGGGGTTGTCGAATTTCGGCGTCGGCGAGGGGTCCATGACATAGCGGCCCTCGACCTTGACCGGATAGGCATAGGTGGTGGCGATGCGGCCGTGTTTGGCAATGTCCTCGTAGAGCTTCACATGCATCAGGCCGTATTCCTCGAGCGCATGCATTTTGCGCGTTTCGGTTTCGCGCGGCTCGAGGAAGCGCAACGGCTCGGGTATCGGCACTTGGTAGACTAGAACTTGGCCGGCGCTCAGCGGGTGTTCCGGGACGCGATGGCGGGTCTGGATGATGGTGGCGCTGGCGGTATCGGTCGTCACCGCGACGTTGGCTACCTTCTTGAAGAAGGCGCGGATCGAGACGGCATTGGTGGTGTCGTCGGCGCCCTGGTCGATGACTTTCAGCACATCGTCCGGCCCGATAATCGAGGCGGTGACCTGCACGCCGCCAGTGCCCCAGCCATAGGGCATCGGCATTTCGCGCGAAGCGAAGGGAACCTGATAGCCAGGGATGGCGATGCCCTTGAGGATCGCCCGGCGGATCATCCTTTTGGTCTGCTCGTCGAGATAGGCGAAGTTGTAGGTGGCGATGTCGGTCATGGCGATCAAATCCACTCCCTGCTATTGCATTGACGCCCAGAAAACGGAAATAAAGGCGAAGTCGAATGACTCAGACCGGTTGGATCCAGATTGCAATTCTGCTTCTGGCGTTTGTCTGCGTGGTCGGTTTTGTACCTCGGCGCTTGTTTCTGCCTGCTTCCAGAGATGGCGCGCATGTCACAGGCGGAAACGGCAGCTACGTCGGCGGGCATAGCAGCCATTCCCATGACGGCGGCAACGGGGATGGCGGCAATGGCGGGGGCGATTAGGCTCATTCGGCCGCCTCCCGCTTCTCTTCCACCTTTGCAGGGTTCTCTCGAGCTTCGTATTCGGCGCGCATGCGGCGCACCAAATCGAGCTCGGCCTGGAAGTCGACATAGTGCGGCAGCTTCAAATGCTCCACGAAGCCGGTCGCCTGAACATTGTCGGAGTGCGAGATGACGAACTCCTCGTCCTGCGCGGCGGCGACGACATCTTCGCCGAGTTCCGTTGCGCGCAGCGCGCGGTCGCACAGCGCCATGGCCATCGCCTTGCGCTCGCTTTGGCCGAAGACCAGTCCGTAGCCGCGGGTGAATTGCGGCGGCGCCTTGGCCGAGCCCTTGAACTGGTTGACCATCTGGCATTCGGTGACGCGGACCTTGCCGAGCAGCACGGCGAAGGGCAGTTCCGGCACGTCGAGTTCCAGCTCGACCTCGCCGATACGCACCTCGCCGACAAAGGGGTGGTTGCGGGCATAGCCGCGCTGGGTGGAATAGCCGAGCGCCAGCAGAAACCCTTCATCGCCGCGCGACAGCGCCTGCAGGCGGATGTCGCGCGCCATCGGAAACTCAAGCGGCTCACGGGTGATGTCGCCGGGGACATGGTCCTGCGGCATGTCGCCATCCGGCTCAATCAGCCCTTCGCGGGCGAGGATCGTCGAAACGCGCGGCATGGCCTGCGTTTCCGTCTCGCGCTGCAGCGGTTCGGCGACATCGGCGCCGGCGGCGAGTTCCGGGTCGAGCAGGCGGTGGGTGTAGTCGAAGGTAGGCCCAAGCAGCTGGCCGCCGGGCAAATCCTTGTAGGTCGCCGACACGCGCCGCTCGACCAGCATGGCGCCGGTGTCGATGGCGTTGGTGTAGCCGAAGCGCGGCAGTGTGGTGCGGTAGGCGCGCACCAGGAAGATCGCCTCGATCATGTCGCCGCGCGCCTGGACTATGGCGAGCGCCGCCAGTTCCCGGTCGTAGAGCGATCCTTCGCTCATCACCCGGTCGACGCCGAGCGCCAGCTGTTCGACGATCTGGTCGAGGCGCAGCGCCGGCACCGAACGGTCGCCGCGACGGCGGTCCGCAAGCAGACTGTGGGCATTGGCGATTGCGACTTCGCCGCCTTTTACCGCGACATACATTTATGCCTCCATCGTCTTGATGCGCGTCGTGCGCGGCAGGCAGGCGATACCGTCGGGCGCCGCCAGGATGATGTCGACGCCGCGCGGAAAGCGCTGGCTGTTCTGCTTCCACTGTTCGACGAAATGGCGCGGCATCTGCGCCGGCGCGATGGTCGCCGTCTTTTCGATGCCTGGGCCTTCGAGCAATAGCGGCGCGCCGGAGGTGAGATCGCTGACCTGCAGGATCAGTGTCGTCGAACGGTCGGGATAATCCTGCGTGCCTTGCGAAAGACCGTCGAGGGCGGCCATCTCGGCCGGCGTGGCGACCAACGCGAAATGCGCATCGGCAGGTGTGTTGGCGAGTGGCGCGCCGGCGTGGAAGCCGAGCCAGGATTTGATCGCTGCCGATGCCTGCAAAGCAGGATCGAGCCAGAGCGGTGTGTCGTTGTCGCAGAGCGAAAGTGCAATGGCGCCGGCGGTTGCGGACAGCGGCGAAGGGGGGCGGGCGAAGGCAGGCAGAGGCCGCTCGCTGCCCGGCCGCGCCATGGCATCCATGACCGCGCGGAAGACCGCCTGGGCGTTGAACACCGGATCGGCGAAGCCGCCGTCGATCCATTGGGCTGCGATGTCCATCAGTCTTCTCCGCGCACCATGGTGAAGAAATCCACTTTCGTTGCCGCCGTCTCGGAGCGGCGCTTTTCGCGCGCCTCGCTTTGGGCGGCGCGCAGCGGTGCGACCAGCGCACTCTCGACCGTCTGCCGATGGGCGGGATCCTGCCAAAGTGCATCGGCGATTGCCGCAAGCTTCGCCTTCTGCCTGTCGCGCCCGAGCATGTAGCTGTGGCCGACCTGTCCGGAAGAGAGCCGGACGGTGGCGCGGGTGACGGTCACTTCACCGACATTGAAGGGCGCGCCGCCGCCGCCGATGCGGCCACGCACGGTGACCAGACCGGTTTCCGGGCCGCGCAAAAGCTCTGCTTCCGAGATCAGGCCGGCCTCATTCCACAGCCGGGCGATGTCATCGCCACTGGCCTGCGCCAACGTCGTCATGACGGCTTTGCGCTCGGCCTGGTCGCGGGCTTCCTGTCCTCGCATGGACAACTCCCTGAATGTATATAATTTGTCTAGTGATATAGACAATTATACAAATTATACCTATTATCTAACTTGTGTCCATGACGGGTGGATGACATGGCGGGAGCGTGGACGAAATGGTGGCTCAAAAGGGCGCGAGCAGCATCGAACGCCGTAGCGGTGTCGCGCTGTGGCGGCAGATTGCGGACCTGATCCTGCATTCGATCGCCGCCGGCGATTTTGCCGAGAATGCCGCGCTGCCGCCGGAAATGGCCTTGGCCGAACGCTACGGCGTCAATCGCCACACGGTGCGCAGCGCCATATCGGCCCTGGTGCAGGACGGCGTGCTGCGGGCCGAGCAGGGACGCGGCACCTTCGTCTTTTCGCGCAAACGGCTGTCCTATCCGATCGGCGCGCGCACTCGGTTTTCGACCGGTCTGCAAGGGCAAACATCGGAACGGCACATCGTGCTGCTAGCTTCTACAGTTGAGTCGGCCAGTCAGCGCGTCGCCGAGGGGCTTGGTCTGGCAAGAGGGGCTGAGGTGATCCGCCTGGAGACGCGCGGCGAAGCCGATGGACGGCCGGTGTCGCGCGCCGCCGCCTGGTACGAGGCGAAGCGTTTCGCCGGCATCAATGCTGCGATGGCCGAAACCGGTTCGGTTACCGCCTCGCTCAAGCGTTTCGGCATTGACGATTATCTCAGGCAATCGACGGTGCTGTCGGCCCGCCATGCCGATGCCGCCGATCTCGCCGACCTCGATCTGCAGCCCGGCGCAATCGTGCTGGTGGCGGTCGCCGTCAACGTCACACCGGACGGCCAGCCGATCCAGTTTGCCGAAACACGGTTTCCGGCGGAGCGGGTCGAGCTGAAACTGTCGGCGCTGTAGCGGGGTCGCGCCTATTTTTCAGCGGCCTGGCGTTTTGAGGACGGAGTGGGAGTCAACCTGCGCGGGTCGTCGTCATTCGGGCCGGGACCACCTGCGATGTTATGCCCCAACCTCGATCACAGCCTTGATCAACCCCGATTTCTCATGCGCCCAGCGGGTGAGATCATCCGGCGTGCCGGCCAGCGTGGTGCGGTGGGTGACGAGTTTTGCCAGCGGCACGGCGCCGTTGCGGATCGAGGCGGCGACGTGGTCGAAATCGACTTTCAGCGCGTTGCGGCTGCCGATCAATGTCATTTCCCGCTTGTGGAATTCCGGGTCGGAAAAGACGATGTCGTCCTTGACGACACTGACCAGCACGAGCGTGCCACCATGCGCGACATGTGCGAAGGCCGACTGCACCGAGGCGGTGTTGCCGGTGGCGTCGAAGACGATGTCGAACCCTTCGCCGCCGGTTGCCTCGCGCACCAGTTCGGCTGCCGCTTTTTGTGAGGCGTCGAGCGTGGCGAAGCCGAGTTCGCCTTTTGCAAAATCCAGCCGCTCCGTGCTCATGTCGAGCAGGCTGACATCGAGCCCGGCGATGCGCGCAAACAGCGCTGCGCCAAGGCCGATCGGCCCGGCGCCGATGACCAGCGTGCGGGCGCCTGGTTCGGCGCGAGCGCGCCGCACGGCATGCGCGCCGATGGCGAGGAATTCCACCGCCGCCGCATCGGCCAGCGACAAGCCGTTTGCCGGATAAAGATTCTGCGCCGGCACCAGGATCTGCTCGGCCATGGCGCCGTCGCGATGGACGCCAAGCACTTCGATCCTGACGCAGCAATTCGGCTTGCCGTGCCGGCAGGCGATGCATTTTCCGCAAGCGAGATAGGGATTGATGATGACGGGCTCGCCCACGGCAAGGTCGACATCTTCGCCGGTCTCGACGACGGTGCCCGACACTTCATGGCCCATGATGCGGGGATAGGCAAGGAACGGGTGCTTGCCTTCGAAGATGTGGTAGTCGGTGCCGCAGATGCCGACATGGCTGACGGCGACCAGCGCCCAGCCGGCAGGCGGCGCTCCTGGCGCCGGCCGGTCTTCCAGGACAAGCTCGCCGGGCGAGCGGCAGACAACAGCTTTCATTCGGCAATTCCAGTGTTTCTCAAAAAGGCGCCGGTCCGTTGTTAAGCAGGCCGGCGCAGAAGGTCAGGGAGAATTACTTGCCGCGACGGCGCAGCCCGTCGAAATAGACGATGATTATGATCAGCGCGCCGGTGATGATGCGCTGCCAGAACGAGTTGACGTTGAGCAGATTGGCGCCGTTGTTGATGGTGGCCAGGATGAAGGCGCCGAGCAGTGGGCCATGCACCGAGCCGACGGCGCCGAACAGCGAGGTGCCGCCGATCACCGATGAGGCGATCGCCTGCAACTCCCAACCTTCCGCCTGGGTCGGGTTGCCGATGCCGATGCGCGCCGCCAGCAGCACGCCGACGAAGGCCGCGCATAGGCCCGACAGCGTGTAGGCCATGTAGATGGTGCGCTGGACATTGACGCCCGAGAGGCGCGAGGCCTCGGCATTGGATCCCACAGAGAAGAGATAGCGGCCCCAGCGGCTGTGGTGCAGGAAGATGTAGGCCGGGATACCGACCAGGATCACCATCCAGAACAGATTGGGGATGCCGACAAAGGAACTGCGCGAGAACGCGGTGAAGCTGTCGCTGTTGATGTTGATCGAATTGCCGTTGGTCATCAACAGGCCGATGCCGCGCAACGAGGTCAGCGTCGCCAGCGTGATGATGAAGGGCGGCAGGCCCATCTTGACGATGCCGAAGCCATGGAACAGGCCGATGGCAACGCCGACCAGCAGCGTCACCAGAATGGCGACCCAGATCGGGAAGCCGGCATTGATCATCATGGCGACAATGACGGTGGCGAAGCCGACCACGGCGCCGACCGAGAGGTCGATGCCGCCGGTGATGATGACGAAGGTCTGGCCGACCGCCATGATGGCGATCATCGAGCCCTGCCGCAAAAGATTGGCGATGTTGTTGGAGGACGCGAAGCTCGGCGTCGCCACCGACAGCACGATCCAGAGCAGAACCAGCAACGCCAGAAGCGTCAGCCCGAACAGGACGTTGTAGTTCCGTTTCGGTTTTTCGATCGCGGCGGTTTCGATGCTCATGGTTCCTCCCGTTTCTTCTTGTCTGGACGGCGTTTTCAGCCGATCGCCTGCGTCAGCACGTCTTCATGGCTGGCGGCGCGAAAACCGTGGCTGGCGACCAGTTTGCCGCGCCGGAACACGTGCAGCGTATCGGCGAGCTCGTAAACCTCGGGCAGATAGGACGAGATCAGGATGATGCCGGCGCCCTTGGACAACAGTTCCCCGAACAGGCGGTAGATCTCGGCCTTGGTGCCGACATCGACGCCGACGGTCGGCTCGTCGAAGATGAACAGCTTGGCGCCATGCGCCAGCCATTTGCCGATGACGATCTTCTGCTGGTTGCCGCCGGACAGGCTGGAGGCCAGGGCGCCGCGCGTCGGCGTTTTGATGCGGAGGCCGGCGATCTGGCGATCGGCCTCGGCCTTTTCCTTCGCACCGGAGATCAGCATGTTGCTGGAGATGCGCTTGTAGATCGGCAGGTTGAGGTTGAGGCCGACCGGCAGGTTCAGGCACAGGCCCTGGTCGCGGCGGCTTTCCGGCGCCAGCGCCATGCCGAGCTTGATCGCGTCGTGCTCGGAATTGATGTGGACCGGCTTGCCTTGCCAAAGGACCTGTCCGGCCGACTTCTTGTGGCGGCCATAGAGCGTGGTGACGAACTCGCTCCGCCCGGCGCCGATCAGGCCATAGAGCCCGACGATCTCGCCGGCGCGCACCGTCATCGAGACGTCTTCGAAACCCTTGCCCGACAGGTTTTTCGCTTCAACGATCACGGCACCGGGGGTGAAATGCTCCTTATGGTAGACTTGCTCGATCGAGCGGTTGATCATCATCTTGACCAGCTCGGCGTCATTGGTCTCGGCAATGTTGCGGGTGCCGACCAGCGTGCCGTCGCGCAGCACCGAGACGCGATCGGCGAGTTCGAACACCTCTTCCATGCGATGGCTGATGTAGATGATGGTGACGCCTTCGCCCTTGAGCCTGCGGATCAGCGTGAACAGCTGGTCGGCTTCCTTGCGGGTGAGATAGGCGGTCGGCTCGTCGAAGATCAGGAATTTGGTGCCGCGCACGGTGGCGCGGGCGGCTGCGATCAGCTGCTGCTGGCCGATGGTGAGGTCACCCAGCATGACATGCGCCGGCAGGTCGAAGCCGAGACCGTCGATGATCTTCTGCGCTTCCTTGACCATGTCGCGCTGCTGCAGGATGCCGAAGCGCGAATTCTCCTCGCCGAGGAACATGTTGGCGGCGACGGTGAGATGGCGACAGAGCACGACCTCCTGATGCACGGCGTTGATGCCCAGCGCCATTGCCTCGTGCGGGGTTGCCAGCGCTGCCGGCTTGCCCTCCCAGATGACATCGCCGGAGGTGCGCGGCATGACGCCGGTCAGAAGCTTGATCAAGGTGGATTTGCCGGCGCCGTTCTCGCCGACGATGGCGTGGATCTCACCTGCCTTGAAGGCAAGGTGAACGGGCTTCAGCGCATGCGTGCCGGGATAGCGCTTTTCCAGCCCGTGCAGTTCGAGGATCGTCCTGCCGGGCGCTAGCGTTGGGGCCGGGTGCAGTTCCTGCGCCATGGGCGTCATGACAATCCTCCCAGATTGGCCTTACGATTGGCACGTCGCGATGCAGTCAAGCCGCATCGTCGAGGTGATTCAAGCCGGTGGATATTCAAGCTTGTATCCGGTGTTTCCGGGGCGCGAGGCCCCGGAAAGGATTTTTGGTCGACGGGCTCAGAGCTTCGGGTTGAGCAGGGCGTCGATCTTGGGGTCTTTCATGTTTGCCTTGGTCACCAGGTTGGCGCCTGTGTCGACATTGGCCTCGACCTTCTCGCCCTTCGAGGCGGCGAGCGCGGTCTTGATGCCGTCATAGCCCATCCGGTACGGATCCTGGACGACGAGCGCGGAAATGACGCCGTCATTGAGGAACTTGATCAGCTTCTCGTCGCTGTCGAAGCCGACCAGCGCCAGCTTGCCGCCAAGGTTGTTCTCGGCGACTGCCTGACCGACGCCCTGCGCCATGATCAGGTTGGACGCGAAGATGCCCTTGAGGTTCGGGTTGGCGGTGATCAGGTCGGTGGCGATGTTGAGACCGGTCGTTGCCTGGCCGTCGGCATATTTGTCGGCGACGAGCTTCAGCCCCGGATATTTCGCGGCCAGCTGCTCGGTGAAGCCCTGCTTGCGCTGCTCCAGCGAACCGGCGCCCGGCGCGTTGGTGATCAGGGCGACGTCGCCCTCGATCTTGCCGCCATTGGCTTCGCCGATGGCTGCTGCAAGACCGTCAGCGGCGACGCGTCCGCCCTGCACATTGTCGGTGGTCAGGAACGAGGTGAACGCCTTGGAGTCGGCGCCGGAGTCGATGCCGATGACCTTGACCTTGCTGGCCGCTTCATCGATCGGCTTGCCGAGCGCCTTGAATTCGGTCGGCGCGATGACGATCGCGGCCGGGTTGCCGGCGACGGCATTCTCGAGGATCGAGACCTGGCCGTTGACGTCGGTTTCAGCCTGGGCGCCGAGTTCGGGTACGTTGACGCCGAGATCCTTGCCGGCCTTGCGGGCGCCGGCCAGGACGATCTGCCAGTAGAAGGACGTGGTGTCCTTGACGATGATCGGAATGGTCACGTCCGCCGCCGAAGCCGGCGCCGTGTGCAGCGTGCCGGCAAGCATCGAGGCGGCAGCTAGTGCCATCAGTGAGCGGCGGTTGAGAATGCTGGTCACGAATTTCATTAGGAATCCTCCCTAGATCGCCCGGTGAAGGTTGCGGAAGCTCCATTTGGATAGGCGCGGCCCAAACAGAACTTTATCAATAAAAAACAGTTGCCGCTTTTTGATAGTGCATCGGTCCGGCCGACGCAAGCGGTGTTTCATATCGGCCTGCGCATGGCTTGGCGGGGAAACCTCCCTGCCGATCCTCAGTGCCACGTCCAGACGCTCCCGATCCTCCTTGATCATCATGGAATATTAATTCCACCGTCGAGTCAATATGGAATATTCATTCCTTCTTGAGAACCGTGATCGTGGCGTTTCGTCAGCCGAGCTCCTGCACGATGGTGTAGGGAGTGTAGCGGGCAAATTCCGCTTGCGGCACCTGGACGTCGAACAGGTCGAGGTTGCGCGTCAGGTTGGCAGGCTTGGCCGTTCCGGTCAGCACGCTGGCCACGACAGGGTCCTGCAGCGGAAACTGCAATGCAGCCGCCGCCAGCGGATATCCGCCCTCATCAGCGATTTTCTCCATCGCGCCGACACGCTCGAGTATGTCCTGCGTCGCCGGCAGATAGTCGAAATGCGCACCGTGCACCGGTCCGGTCGCCAGGATGCCGGAGTTGAAGACGCCGCCGATGATCAGGGAAGTCTGTCGCTCACGGCATAACGGCAGCAACTCGGCTTCAGCAGAGCGGNGGTCGAGCAGCGAATAGCGGCTGGCCAGCAGGATGCAGTCGTGCGGTGCTTCGCGCAATACGTCGAGGCAGATCTGCACCTCGTTGACGCCGAGCCCATAGGCGGAAATCACACCGGACGTTTTAAGCTCTTCCAGCGCCTTCAAGCCGCCGTCCATCAGCTGGCGAAAGTGCAGCTTCGTCTTCTCGACGCCATGTGTGTAGGTGCCGATGTCGTGCACAAACAGGATGTCTATCCGGTTAAGCCCGAGCCGGGCATAGGAGAACTCGACCGAGCGCATGATGCCGTCATAGGAGTAGTCGTAGTCGAGCGCGAAGGGCAGCGGGTCGACATAGGAATGATCGGGAACCTGGTCTTCCGGCACCGGGCGGAACAGCCGTCCGACCTTGGTCGACAGCACATAGGAATCCCGCGGCTTGTAGCGCAGGAAGTCGCCGGTCCGCCGCTCCGACAGGCCGAAGCCATAGAAGGGCGCGGTGTCGAAATAGCGCAGGCCGGCATCCCAGGCTGTCTGCAGCGTCTCCATCGCCGCTTCGCGCGGACAGGCCCGGTAGAGCCCGCCGATCGCCGCCCCGCCGAAGCTTATCTCGGTTACCTCGAGCGCAGTCGTGCCGATGCGGCGTTTGTCCATCCAAAGCCTCCCCTTGTGAGCCGTCGTTGCAGCCCGTTTTTTTTCGTCGGTGGTTAGAGCGTCGCGCCGAGGTGCCACGGCACGAACTCGTTGTCGCCGTAGCCGAACGCCTCGCTCTTGGTCTTGCGGCCCGATGCCGTCTCGACGATGAGTTCGAAGAGTTCCCGGCCCATGCCGGCGATGGTCTTCTCACCCGAAGCGATGACGCCGCAATTGACGTCCATGTCCTCTTCCATCTGGTGGTACATGGTCGAGTTGGTGGCGACCTTGATCGACGGCGTGGGCCGGCAGCCGAAGCAGGAGCCGCGGCCGGTGGTGAAGACGATGATGTTGGCGCCGCCCGCCACCTGACCGGTCGCCGAGACCGGGTCGTAACCGGGCGTGTCCATGAACACCAGGCCACTGCCGGTGACCTTTTCGGCATAACCGAAGACGCCGTTGAGCGGAGTCTGGCCGCCTTTGGCCACGGCGCCCAGCGACTTTTCCAGGATGGTGGTCAGGCCACCGCGCTTGTTGCCGGGCGAGGGGTTGTTGTCGATCGAGGCGCCGTGCTTGGCGACATGGTCCTCCCACCATTTGACGAAACCGTCGAGCTTCTTGGCGATCTCCGGCGTTGCCGCGCGATAGGCGAGCAGATGTTCGGCGCCATAGATCTCCGTCGTCTCCGACAGGATGCCGATGCCGCCGACGCCGGCCAGGATGTCGACCGCCGCTCCCAGCGCGGGATTGGCGGTGATGCCCGACATGCCGTCGGAACCGCCGCATTGCAGGCCGACGACGATCTCCGAGACCGGGATCGGCTCGCGCTGATACTGGCCGACTTCCTCGGCGATTTCGGCGAGCACGCCCATCGCCTTTGCGACCGATTTGCGCGAACCGCCGGCGTCCTGGATGTTGAAATGGCGTTTTCCCGCCGCCGCACCCTTCTGGCCGTAAAGGGTGAGCTGGTTGACCTCGCAGCCGAGGCCGACCATCAACGCGCCGCCGAAATTCGGATGGCGGGTGTAACCGGCGAGCGTGCGGTGTAGCACCATCATGCCGTCGCCGGTGCCGCTCATGCCGCAGCCCTGGCCATGGACGATCGGGACGAAGCCGTCGATCCCCGGATATTTCGGCAACAGCACGCGGTTGGCCTCGTCGGCGATGGCGTGGCAGACGGTGGCCGAGCAATTGACGCTGGCGATGATCCCGATGAAGTTGCGGGTGCCGGCACGGCCATCGGCGCGACGATAGCCCATGAATGTCCGGGCGCGGTCGGCTTCGGTGGCATGCTCCGCTTCGCTCGGCGGCACCACCGGCAGGCGGCCGGATTCAAAAACCAGATTGTGCGAATGGACGTGGTCGCCGGGCGCGATGTCCTGGGTGGCGCGGCCGATGGCCTGGGCATACTTGACCACCGCCTCGCCGGCGGCGATAGGCTTGATCGCCACCTTGTGGCCGGGCTCGATCAAGGCCGTGGCGAGGGCGCCGCCGGGCAGAGGGGTGCCGATCTCGATGCGGCCATTGGCGACCGCGACATTGTCGGCGGGGGACAGAAGAATGCTGTTCGAGGCGTTCACGGGCAGTTTCCTGGGTCTCTGTTCCTGGGGATGCGCGGATTGACACGCGTCTGTTTACATATAATGTCTTTTATCGTGAAAAAACATTTGTGCGTCAATTGTTTTTTCAGGAGGAGACCATGCGTCCTATGGATGCTTGGGTTGTGGGGAGCGGCGTCTGACACGCAGAGCGTTTTGCTTTGCCGGGTCAGCGCCAAGACATATGTGATATCGCGCTTCAAGCCAGCCACAGCAAGCGCCGGCGCGCAACGGGGCAGGGATGTCGAAGAGCAACAACGTCTACAAGGACGCTTACAACAGGGGTCTGCGGCTGCTCGATGAGACCCAGAGCCTGCCGTCGGAGCCGGAACTGGGCACTTTGCTCGGCGTCAGCCGCACGACCGTGCGCACCATTCTGGCGCGCATGGAAGAGACCGGGCTGATCGCGTGGAACAAACGCAGCAAGACAGTGCTCAGGGCGCCGAAGGCGGATGATTTCTTCCCTGAGGAGGAGACAGACACACTGGCCCAGATCATCGAGCGGTCGTTTATGCGCCGGTTGCTGGCCGGCGGCGCCGAGGCCGGCATGCAGATCAACGAGCTCGAACTGGCGCGCGAGATAGGCGTCGGCACCACCAGCGTGCGCGAGTTCCTTATCCGCTTCTCCCGCTTCGGCCTGATCGAGAAGCGGCGCAACAGCCACTGGGTGCTGAAGGGGTTTACGCGAGCCTTTGCGCTCGAACTCACCGAAATTCGCGAGATGTTCGAGATACGCTCGGCGGCGGCCTTTGCCGCCTTGCCTGGGGATAGTCCGGTCTGGGCGGATCTCGACCGGCTGGAAGACGAGCACCGGCTTCTGGCAAGCGAGATCGCCACCCGCTTCAACGAATTCTCGGAGCTCGACGAGCGCTTCCACCGGCTGATCCACCGGGCGTCGCACAATCGCTTCATCGTCGATTTCTACGACGTCATCGCCATGATCTTTCACTACCACTACCAGTGGAACAAGGCGCAGGAGCGCGAGCGCAACGAAGTCGCGGTAAGCGAGCATCTCGCCTACATCGCGGCGCTCAAATCGCGCGATCTCGGCAAGGTCGACGCCGCCTGCCGCAAGCATCTGAAGTCGGCACGCCACACGCTGTTGACGTCGATCCCGGAAATCGGTCGGATTGCTTCTTAACGCGCCGCGTTGCCGCAGCGATGATTTGGCGATTTTCCGGCCGCGTGACGCATGCTAGGTATCCGCCGTTGCTGCGTGAAGAGGCGGATCCTTGAACTTCGGGCGTAAGAGATGGAGCATGATGGCCGCGTTTGTCGCGACCTGTGTGCTGCTGCTCCAGTCGACGCTCGGCGTGTTTGCCTTCGGCATTGCGCCGGATGCCTCGCGCCTCGACGCTTTCGGCAATGTCATCTGCAGCCATGAGGGAGCGGTCAAGCTTCCCGGCGGCGATCCGCACCAGCAGCATATGCCGGCGTGCTGCATGCTCGGCTGCAGCATGGCCTCCGTCGCCTATGCGCCGCCGGCAGGCGTCGGCCTGGCGCCGGTCAGCCAGTCCTTGGAAACAGTCGCTTTTGCCCCGCCGGCAGTCAGGTATCCCGACGTCACGCGCGAGCGCTCTCCGGCCAATCCGCGCGCGCCGCCGCTTGCGGGCTGAAAACCGCCGCTCGCTTTGCGTAACCTGCGCAGGCGATAATCATCCAATGACAAACACGTTCGCAGCCCGACAACGGCGCGACCTTATATTCATGGAGCCTACCCATGTTCCGTTTTCTTCGTGCCGGCGCGTTGCACCGCAGCACCCGTTTATTCAGCACTATCGAGGAGCGTCTCGGCAGCGCCCTGTTCGCCTTTGCACTGTTGTTCGTCGGCGCCCATTCCGTCCTTGCGCATGAGTTCAAGGCCGGTGACATCGAGATCGAGCATCCCTGGTCCCGTGCCACGCCAGCCGGCGCCAAGGTTGCCGGCGGCTATTTCACCATCGTCAACAAGGGCAGCGCACCAGACCGGCTGCTGTCGATTTCCTCCGACATTTCGGGCAAGGCCGAACTGCATGAAATGGGGGTGAAGGATGGCGTCATGACCATGCGCCCGGTCAGTGGCGGCCTGGACATTCCGGCGGGCGGCAAGATCACGCTGGGTCCTGGCGCCTACCACGTGATGTTCATGGATTTGAAGCAGCCGCCTAAAGAAGGCCAGATGTTTGCCGCCACGCTGACTTTCGAGAAGACCGGAACCGTGACCGTCGAGTTTGCCGTGCAAGCCATAGGCAGCGCGCCACCCCTCGAAGACAACGACTGACCAATCAATTTGCCAACCGATTTTTCGAGAGGGACCATCATGAACAAGTATCTTTTGCCGGCCGCTGCATTCCTTGTCCTGGGGACAAGCGCTGCCTTCGGCCATATCACGCTCGAAACCCAGGAAGCGCCGGTCGGTTCGACCTACAAGGCCGTGCTGCGGGTGCCGCATGGCTGCGACGGCAAGGCGACGATTGCCGTGCGCGTGCAGATCCCGGAAGGGGTGATCGGAGTGAAGCCGATGCCGAAGCCGGGCTGGACGCTGCAGGTCAAGAAAGGCAAGTACGAGAAATCCTACCAGCTCTATGGCGAGGCGGTGACCTCGGGCGTCAAGGAAGTCGACTGGAGCGGCGGCAGCCTGCCGGATGAATTTTATGACGAGTTCGTCTTCCGCGGCACGTTGGCCGCCGATCTGCCGGCCGGGCAAAAACTCTATTTTCCGGTGGTGCAGGAATGCGATGGCGCCACCACGCGTTGGATAGAGATTCCGGCGGCTGGTCAGGATGAGGATGCGCTGGAAGATCCGGCGCCCGGCCTCAACCTGCTGCCCAAGAAATGATGCATTGGCGGCGCGCTGCTTCGAAGCGGCGCGCCACTGTTTTGGTGGATGGCATGAACGTGGCCTGTTTCCAGCGGATGGAACGGACAGCCGGCAGGTGCTTCAGCTTGCTGGCCGCGATCCTGCTGCTTGCCGTCCTTGCCACGCCAAACCAGGCCTTTGCCCATGCGGCGCTGATCAAGGCCGAGCCTGCCGACGGCGCGGTTCTGGAGCGAGCGCCGACGCAATTTTCGCTGACCTTCAGCGAGCCTGTGTCGCCGCTGGTGCTGACCTTGGTGCGGCCCGACGGTACGCCTGTCGCTTTGACCTCGTTTCGGTTGAGCGACCAAACGGTTGAGATCGACAATCCACAAAAGCTCGGGCCGGGCACCCATGTCTTGAGCTGGCGGGTGATTTCCGCCGATGGCCATCCGGTCGGCGGCTCGGTGCTGTTTTCCGTTGGCGCGCCAAGTGCGGCGCCGGCGGTGGGGGAAGCTGTCGATATAGATTTGCGGTCAGCGATCTGGACCGGCAAGGTTCTTCTCTACATCGGGCTTTTCCTCGGCATTGGCGGCGCCTTCGCGCTGACATGGCTGGCGCAAGGCCAGCGCTCAGGCCAGCGCTTCGTCATTGCCGCCATCCTGTGCGGGCTGGTCGCAGCACCCCTGTCGCTCGGGTTCCAGGGGCTGGACGCGCTGGGCGCGCCACTCGCCCGGCTGGCGCAACCGGTGGTCTGGCGGACGGCGCTTGGCACCAGCTTCGGCTGGACGGTGCTGATTTCGCTGGCGGCGCTCGGGCTTGGCCTGCTGTCGTTGGTCGGATCGAGTGCTGGCGCCAGGCCGTTGGCGCTCGCCGGGCTGGCCGGTGTGGGTGCAGCCCTTGCCGCCAGCGGCCATGCCAGTGCAGCCGAACCGCAATGGCTGACGCGGCCTATGGTGTTCCTGCATGGCGCCGGCATCGCTTTCTGGGCTGGAGCATTGCTGCCGCTCGGCCTGGCGTTGAGCAGCCAATCGGTGGAAGCCGGGGCGTTCCTGCGGCGGTTTTCGCGCGCGATCATGCCCGTGGTGGTAGCGCTTGCCGCCGCCGGTGTGGTGCTCGCCATCATCCAGGTGCAGACACCGGCGGCACTGGTCAACACCGCCTATGGCCGGCTGCTGCTGATCAAGCTGGCGCTGCTGGTGTTTCTGTTCACGCTGGCCGCGGTCAATCGATGGCGGCTCACCGCCTTGGCCGAGGCCGGAGCGACGGAAGTGCGGCGACGGCTTAGCCGCTCGATCTCAGTCGAAATGCTGATCGTGCTCCTGATCTTCGGCGTTGCCGCCGGCTGGCGCTTCACGCCGCCGCCACGGGCGCTGGCAATCGCCGCGGCACAACCGACGTCAACCCATATCCACACTATGAAGGCGATGGCCGACATCGACATCACGCCCGGCCATACCGGGGAGGTCACCGCCTCCATCGTCATCATGGATGGCGATTTCGGCCCGCTCGACGCCAAGGAAGTGACGCTGGTGTTGTCCAAGCCCGATTCGGGGATCGAGCCGATCAAGCGTCCGGCGACCAAGCCAGGCGACGGCACCTGGCGCGTCGATAATCTCGTCATTCCGATTCCAGGCCGCTGGACGGCGCGGCTCGATATTCTGGTTTCGGATTTCGAAGTGGTAAAGATCGAAGCGCCGATCGATATCCGCGCCGAGTGATATTCAGCCCGCCTGCGAAGGGCGCTCAGCCGAGTTCCTGGGCTAACCCGATGAGATGCCCTTCCGGCCCGCGGATGTAGCAGAGCCGATACACCTCCTGGTAACGGACGACTTCACCGACCAGCTGCGCGCCACGCTTGCGGAGCCTTTCCAGCGTGTCGTCGATGTCGTCCACGGTAAACATGACGCGCAGGTAGCCCAGGGCGTTGACCGGGGCGTTGCGGTGATCGGCGACGACAGTCGGCGTGAGGAAGCGGGAGAGCTCGAGCCGGCTATGGCCATCCGGTGAGCGCATCATGGCAATCTCGACGTGCTGATCGCCGAGCCCGGTGACACGTCCGGCCCACTCGCCTTCGATCGTCGCCCGCCCTTCCAGTTCGAGGCCGAGCTCGCGAAAGAAAGCAATCGTCTCGTCGAGGTCATCGACGACGATTCCGACATTGTCCATCCGTTTGACTGCCATAAGTTCAACCTAACGTCATATGTTCGATCGGCAAGGCGGCGCCTGGTCACCAACGGACCCTTCCTGACTCGGTCTGACACAACGCCGACGCAACGCAATTCGGCGAGGCGGTTGACGTGGCGCGAAAGGCCCGTCAATCATCTCGCCGAAAAATGGGCATCCCGGAAAACGCGGCCTCAACAAAATCCGAAAGCAGGGAAGAAACGATGGAAAAAGCCGAAATCGGCCTGATCGGCCTTGGCACAATGGGCTCCAACCTCGCGCTCAACATTGCCGAGCACGGGCACCGCATCGCCGTCTTCAACCGCACCAGGGCGCGCACCGATGCCTTCCTCGAAGGCGCCGGTTCGCTCAGGGACATGGTGGTGCCCTGCTACAGCCTGGAAGAACTGGCAGCCGCGATCAAGCCGCCGCGCCCGGTCATCATCATGGTGCTGGCCGGCAAGCCGGTCGACGAGCAGATCGAAGCGCTGCGCGGCGTGCTGTCGGCCAACGACATCGTCATCGATGCCGGCAACGCCAATTTCCGCGATACGATGCGACGCTTTTCGGAACTGTCCGGTTCGGGCCTTACCTTCATCGGCATGGGGGTATCCGGTGGCGAGGAAGGTGCGCGCCATGGGCCGTCGATTATGGTCGGCGGCACCGAAGACTCCTGGAAGCGCGTCGAACGCGTGCTGACCGCGATCTCGGCCAAGTTCAAGGACGAACCGTGCGCTGCGTGGCTAGGGACCGACGGCGCCGGGCATTTCGTCAAAACCATCCACAACGGCATAGAATATGCCGACATGCAGATGATCGCCGAGATCTACGGCATCCTGCGCGACGGCCTCGGCATGGGGCCGAAGGAGATCGGCACCGTCTTTGAAACCTGGAACAAGGGCCGGCTCGATTCGTATCTGATCGAGATCACGGCCAAGGTGCTGGCCGCCGACGATGCAAAGACCGGCAAGCCGGTGGTCGACATCATCCTCGACCGTGCCGGCCAGAAGGGCACCGGCAAATGGTCTGTCATCGAGGCGCAGCAGCTCGGCATTCCGGCGACGGCCATCGAGGCGGCGGTGGCGGCCCGCGTGCTGTCCTCGATCAAGGATGAGCGGCAGGCGGCCGAAAAAGCCTATGGCAATATCGGCGTCACCAAGATCTCCGGCGACAAGGCGGCACTTCTGAAAGACCTGGAGCTGGCGCTGCTCGCCGGCAAGATCGCCGCCTATGCACAAGGTTTCGCGGTGATGAGCGCCGCCTCGAAGGAGTTCAATTGGAACCTGCCGATGCCGACCATCGCCAAGATCTGGCGTGCCGGCTGTATCATCCGCTCGCAGATGCTCGACACCATGGCGGAAGCCTTCGGCTCGGGCGGCGCGTCCACCAACCTTTTGATGGCGCCGGCTTTCACCACCATGATGCAGGAGGCGCATCCGTCGCTTAGGCGCACCGTTGCCAAGGCATCGGAAGCAGGCTCGCCGGTGCCTGCACTGGCGTCGGCACTTGCCTATTTCGACAGCTACCGCCAGGGCCGCGGCACCTCGAACCTGATCCAGGCGCAGCGCGATTTCTTCGGCGCGCATGGCTTCGAGCGCATCGGCGAGCAGGGCGCTTTCCATGGACCATGGGGAAGTGGAGCGGCCGGATAGGGTCAGGTGAGGCGGACCTCTCAGGTCGTGCCAGTCAGCCCTGATACGCGACGACGTCGCCTGGCTTGACCACTGTCTGCAAAGAGCCAGGTGCCGCGCCGCCTATCCAGCCCAGCACGGCGCGGGCAAGCTCGGTGCCGGCGAGGCGGAAGTCTTCGTTGACGATCAGCAACTCCCGGCGGAACAGATGCAGCAGTTCCGACGATTGCTTGGACACGACATCGACGTCGCGGCCGAGTTTCAGGCCGGCATCCTCGATGCCGGCGACGATTGCCAGCGTCGCTGCGGCGGCGCTGCTGACGAAACCGTCCGGCCTGACGTCGCGGCGCATCAACTGCGCGGTCCGCGTCCTGATCTGATCGATCGACTGGTCGATTGAAACAGCGTTGAACGGCACTTCGCTGGCATCGACCTCGCTCAGTGCGTCGGCAAAGCCATTGACCGTGTGGTCGTAATAGGTGAGCCCGACCGGCGGCGCTACCAGCGCCAGCCGGCGCCGGCCGACGCCGGCCAGATGGCGCACCGCTTCGGCGGCGAAGGCGTAATTGTCGAAGTCGTGATAGGGGTGGACAAGCCCCATATCGGTGCGGCCATGCGTGGCAAAGGGTATGCCACGCTCCAGCATGTAGCGGGCGCGCGGATCGTTGGGCTGCGTGCGTGAGATGATGACGCCATCGGCCGAGCCGGACTCGACCAGATACTTTACCGGGTCCAGCGGATCCTGCGAGCGCGAGTAGGGCGTGACGATCAGGTGATAGGGCGTGTCGGCAATGACCTCCGAGACGCCGTAGATGATGTCCGAGACAAAGCTCATGATCTCGCGCTCGGTATTGAGCACGAGGCTGATAACATTGGTCTTGCCAGTCCGCAGGCGCACGCCGGCGCGGTTCGGCCGGTAGCCGATCTGCCTGGCGACGAGTTGAACCCGCCGCCTGGTCTCGGCGCCGATCTCGGGTGCATCCTTGAGTGCGCGCGAGACGGTGGTGACGCCGAGCCCCGTCATGAAGGCAAGCGTTTTCAGCGTCGGCCGCTCATGCGCCGACGCCTCGTCGTCCTTCTCCGTCTGGTCCCTGTCCATTCGTCCCGCCCCGTCAGGCGCATAGCAGCCGCCGGACCAGCCGACAATCGCTTCGATGACGATGTGGCACGGTTCTTCGCCGTCAGGCCTCAATATACTGAAACGTTACAGATTTCCAACATCGCAGCGCGTGGGTCTCTCAAGCCATGGTTTTGGCAGGGTTTTGGCGGCCAGAAACGTTGCGCGAGAATCAGGTTCGAGACGGTTTTCTTGCGCTGCAGCATGATTTTGCAGCGCAGCACCCGGTTTTGCGCGGAGTTTGCCGGTTTGCACGCAACGAATTTGTTCGCGCCTCGAAAAAACATTCGAGCGCGTTTATCTCAGGGGTTGCACGCTCCGCATAATTGCCGTATCGAAAATCTGTAACGTTTCAGATTCTGGGAGGAACCGAAATGCGCTATAGACTTTTGACCGCTGCCCTTGCCGCGACGGCCGCGCTTCAGCTTGCCGGCCCGGCGGCCGCCACCGACCTGGAAGTCACCCATTGGTGGACGTCGGGCGGCGAGGCGGCGGCGGTTGCGGAATTCGCCAAGGCCTTCGACGCGACCGGCAATCACTGGGTCGACGGCGCCATTGCCGGATCCGGCGGCACGGCACGGCCGATCATGATCAGCCGCATCACCGGCGGCGATCCGATGGGCGCCACCCAGTTCAATCACGGCCGGCAGGCCGAAGAACTGGTGCAGGCCGGCCTGATGCGCGACCTCACCGATGTCGCCACCAAGGGCAAGTGGACGGAAATCGTGCGGCCGAAGAGCCTGCTCGACAGTTGCACCATAGACGGCAAGATCTACTGCGTGCCGGTCAATATCCACTCCTGGCAGTGGTTGTGGCTGTCGAACGAAGCCTTCGAGAAGGCCGGCGTGCCGCTGCCGAAGGACTGGAACGAATTCGTGGCGGCAGCGCCCGCCCTGGAAAAGGCGGGCATCATCCCGCTCGCTGTCGGCGGACAGGCCTGGCAATCTTCCGGCGCCTTCGATGTGCTGCTGGCGGCGGTCGGCGGCACCGATGCATTCCTCAAGGTCTATAAGGACAAGGACGCCAAGTTCGCCGCCGGGCCCGAGATCGCCAAGGTCTTCAAGGCCGCCGACGATGCCCGCAAGATGGCGAAGAACACCAATGTGCAGGACTGGAACCAAGCGACCAATCTCGTCATCACCGGCAAGGCCGGCGGCCAGATCATGGGTGACTGGGCGCAAGGCGAGTTCCAGGTTGCCGGCAAGGTCGCCGGCAAGGACTATGCCTGCCTGCCGGGCCTCGGTCTGAACGAAGTTATCGCCACCGGCGGCGACGCCTTCTATTTCCCGCTGCTCAAGGATGCCGACAAGTCCAAGGCGCAGGAGGTGTTGGCAGAGACGCTGCTCGATCCCAAGACTCAGGTCGCCTTCAATCTCAAGAAGGGTTCGCTGCCGGTGCGCGGTGACGTCGATCTCAATGCGGCGAACAACTGCATGAAGAAGGGTCTGGCGATCCTCGCCAAGGGCGCCGTCATCCCGTGGACTGACCAACTGCTTTCGCAGGACACCCAGAAGCAGAAGGAAGATCTCTTCGCCGAATTCTTCGCCAAGCCGGACCTGACCATCGAAGACGCGCAGAAGCGCTTCGCCGACCTCATCGCTTCGGCAGACTGACGTTGGAGGCAATACACCTCGCTCCCGGTCTTGCGAAAGCAGGGCCGGGATCGCACCGCCCTTACCCAGCCGGCTGACGAGATGAGCAAGAGCGAACGCCCCAACCCGCTGTTCCGCAACCTCAATGCGAAGGTCGCCTCGATCCCGATGATCCTCACCGCGTCGGTGGTTTTCGTCGGCGGCACCGTCTGGACGGTGTTCTATTCCTTCACCAATTCGAAGCTGCTGCCACGGCTGAATTTCGCCGGGCTCGATCAGTATTACCGGCTGTGGGCGACGCCGCGCTGGTTGATATCGATCGAGAACCTTTTGATCTACGGCGCGATCTCGCTGGTGTTCTCACTGGTCATCGGCTTCCTGCTTGCAGCGCTTCTCGACCAGAAGATCCGTTTCGAGGACACGTTCCGCACCATCTTCCTCTATCCGTTCGCGCTTTCCTTCATCGTCACCGGCCTGGTCTGGCAGTGGCTGCTCAATCCGGATTTCGGCATCCAGCATGTGGTGCGGGACCTCGGCTGGACGAGCTTCAACTTCGACCCGCTCTACAATTCCAGCATCGTCATCTACGGCATTTCGATTGCGGCGCTGTGGCAAGGCACCGGGCTCATCATGTGCTTGATGCTGGCCGGCCTGCGCGGCATCGACGAGGACATCTGGAAGGCGGCGCGGGTAGACGGGATCCCGATGTGGAAGACCTATCTGTTCATCGTCATCCCGATGATGCGGCCGGTTTTCATCACCACGCTGGTCATCATCGCGTCGGGGATCGTCAAGGTCTACGACCTCGTTGTCGCCCAGACCAGTGGCGGCCCCGGAATCGCCTCCGAAGTGCCTGCCAAATATGTCTATGACTACATGTTCTTCGCACAGAATCTTGGCCAGGGCTTCGCCGCCTCGACCATGATGCTGCTCTCGGTGGTGATCGTCGTCGTGCCGTGGGCCTACCTTGAATTCGGAGGCAGGAAGCGTGGCTGACCCGGCCGTCCCTTTGCCCGCCAGCGCGGGTGCCGCCGAGCGCGAAGCCTCGGGGCCGCGCGGGCCGAAGCCGCGGCATGTCTTCTCGCGCCGCAACATCTTCCTCTATGGCACGCTGATCGTGGTGGCAGTCTACTATCTGCTGCCGCTCTATGTGATGGTGGTCACGTCGCTCAAGGGCATGCCCGAGATACGGATGGGCAATATCTTCTCGCCGCCGCTCGAAATCACGTTCGAACCGTGGGTGAAGGCGTGGGCGACGGCCTGCACCGGCCTCAATTGCGACGGGCTTTCGCGCGGCTTCTGGAATTCGGTGCGCATCACGGTGCCGTCAGTGCTGCTGTCGATCGCGATCGCCTCGGTGAACGGCTATGCGCTCGCCAACTGGCGCTTCAAGGGCGCCGACACATTCTTCGTCATCCTGATCGTCGGCGCCTTCATCCCCTATCAGGTGATGATCTATCCGATCGTCATCATCCTGCGCGAGATCGGCCTCTACGGCAGCCTCAGCGGCCTGGTGATCGTCCATTCCATCTTCGGCATGCCGATCCTCACGCTTTTGTTCCGCAACTATTTTGCCTCGATGCCGGAAGAGCTGTTCAGGGCGGCACGGGTCGACGGCGCCGGCTTCTGGGGCATCTTCCTGCGGATCATGGCGCCGATGTCGCTGCCGATCTTCGTCGTCGCCATCATCCTGCAGGTGACCGGCATCTGGAACGACTTCCTGTTCGGCGTCGTCTACACCCGCCCCGACACCTATCCGATGACGGTGCAGCTCAACAACATCGTCAATTCGGTGCAAGGCGTGAAGGAGTACAACGTCAACATGGCCGCCACCATCCTGACCGGCCTTGTGCCACTCATCGTCTACTTCATTTCCGGCAAGCTTTTCGTGCGCGGCATCGCCGCCGGTGCGGTGAAAGGGTGATGGCGATGACGGCAGCCAACGGCACCAGCGTTTCGATCCAGGATCTGTCCCTGAATTTCGGCTCTGTATCGGTGCTGCAGACCCTCAATCTCGAGGTCGCAGAGGGCGAGTTCATCGTGCTGCTCGGTCCCTCGGGCTGCGGCAAGTCGACCTTGCTCAACTGCATCGCCGGGCTGCTCGATATTTCCGAAGGCCGCATCTTCATCAAGGGCAAGAACGTCACCTGGGAAGAGCCCAAGGATCGCGGCATCGGCATGGTGTTCCAGTCCTATGCGCTTTATCCGCAAATGACGGTGGAGAAGAACCTGTCGTTCGGCCTGCGCGTTGCCGGCGTGCCCAGGGACGAGATCGCCAAGCGCATCGCCCGCGCCGCCGAGATCCTGCAGATCGAGCCGCTTTTGCAGCGCAAGCCCGCGGCCTTGTCCGGCGGCCAACGCCAGCGCGTGGCGATCGGGCGGGCGCTGGTGCGCGACGTCGACGTCTTCCTGTTCGACGAGCCACTATCCAATCTCGACGCCAAGCTGCGCTCGGAACTGCGCGTCGAAATCAAGCTCCTGCATCGCAAGCTGCAGAACACCATGATCTACGTCACCCACGACCAGATCGAGGCGATGACACTGGCCGATCGTATCGCGGTCATGCGCGGCGGCGTCATCCAGCAGCTCGACGCGCCGCAGACGATCTACAACCGGCCGGTCAACCGTTTTGTCGCGGGCTTCCTCGGCTCGCCGGCGATGAATTTCCTCGAAGGGGAGCTGGAAGCCGGTGCTGCTCCGGCGTTCAGGACCGACGGTGTTTCGGTGCCGCTCGACCGCTATACCTTTGACGGCACGGAGCGCCCGGCCGGCGCTTGCGTGCTGGGCATCCGGCCTGAACACATCGCTTTCGGTGACGCTGCAAAGTCGATGCCGTTTTCCGCCGGCGGTTCGGTCGAGATCGTTGAGCCGATGGGTTCCGACACGCTGGTGTGGACCAAGCTTGCCGGCCGCAACTTCTCCTTCCGCGTCGAAGCGGAACGGACGCTGCGCAGCGGCGATCCGATCCAGTTCGGTTTCGATCCGGCGCGCGCCTCGCTGTTCGACGCTGCGACCGGCAATCGCCTGTGACCCTCAAGAATCATCCGCAAACCATCCTCCCAAGAACGACCGAAACGATCCCCCGAAAACATCCCCAAGCCTTAACCACCCAAGAAACGGACAGAGACGATGAACTGGTCATTCCAACTCTACAGCGCCCGCAATTTCCAGCCGTGGGACGGCATCCTGAAAATGCTCGGCAAGCTCGGCTACAAGGAAGTCGAAGGTTTCGGCGGCGTCTATGACGACCCCACGGCGTTCCGCGCCGAACTCGACAAGAACGGGCTTTCGATGCCGACCGGACATTTCTCGATCGATGCGCTGGAGAATGATTTCGACGGGGTACGCAAAACAGCCGACGCACTCGGCATCACGCTCGTCATCTGTCCCTATCTGCTGGCCGAGCAGCGGCCGGCCGACGCTGCCGGCTGGCGCGGCTTTGGCGAGCGTCTGGCCAAGGTCGGCGAGACCGCAAAAAAAGCCGGCTACGGCTTTGCCTGGCACAACCATGATTTCGAGTTCAAGACACTCGCCGACGGCTCGGTGCCGCAGGATCACATCCTGTCGGCTGCGCCCGACATCGGCTGGGAGATGGACGTCGCCTGGGTAGTCCGCGGTGGCGTTGATCCGCTGCCGTGGATCGAAAAGCACGGCAAGCGCATCAGCGCCGTCCATGTCAAGGACATGGCCAAGTCAGGCGAAGGCCTTGACGAGGACGGCTGGGCGGATGTCGGCCACGGCACCATCGACTGGGCCGGCCTGATCAAGACACTTCGGGCGAAGAGCGCGGCCAAATATTACGTCATGGAACAGGACAACCCCAACGATATCGAGCGCTTCGCCAGCCGCTCGCTCGCATCCGTCAAGGCTTACTAGGAACAATCATCATGGCAAAGAAACTGGGTATCGGCGTCATCGGCTGCGGCAACATCTCGAAAGCGTATTTCTCGCTGGCGCCGCTGTTTCGCGGCATTGAGATGCGCGCCTGCGCCGACATCAACATGGACGCGGCCAAGGCACGGGCGAAGGAGTTCAAGCTGCGCGCCGAGACCGTCGAAGAACTGCTCAAGGATGACGAGATCGACATCGTCGTCAACCTCACCATCCCGGCGGTGCACTACGGGGTGTCGAAGCAGATCCTCGATGCCGGCAAGCACGTCTATTCGGAAAAGCCGTTCGTGCTGTCGGTCAAGGAAGGCCTCGACCTCAAGAGCCGGGCCGAGAAGAAAGGGCTGCGCATCGGTTCGGCTCCGGACACTTTCCTCGGCGGCGCGCACCAGCTGGTGCGCAACCTCATCGACACCGGCGCGCTCGGCAAGATCACCAGCGGCACCTGTCATGTGATGGGCCACGGCATGGAGCACTGGCACCCCAATCCCGATTTCTTCTTCCAGCCGGGCGCCGGGCCGGTGCTCGACATCGGGCCCTACTACATCACCAACCTGATCCAGCTGATCGGGCCGGTGAAGCAGGTGGCGGCCTTCGCGACGACGCCTGCCAAGGAACGCACGATCTCGTCGAAACCGCGCGCGGGCGAAAAAATCCCGGTGAACACGCCGACGACGATCCACGGCCTGCTGGAGTTCGAGAACGGCGCCGTGATCACGCTCAACACCAGCTGGGACGTCTGGGCGCATGGTCACGCGCCGATGGAACTCTATGGCGAGACGGGCACGGTGTTCGTGCCGGATCCGAATTTCTTCGGTGGCGACGTGCGCATAACCAAGGCGGCAAAACCGGTGAAGAAACTGCCGAAATGGCAGCATCCGTTCGGCGTGCCCAACGAAATGCACGGCCAGGGCATGATGGCCAACTACCGCACCGCAGGCCTTGCCGACATGGCGCTGGCGATCGCCGAGGGCCGGCCGCATCGTTGCTCGATGGAGCTCGCGCTGCATGCCGTCGATGTCATGACCGGCCTGTTGCGGTCGGGCGAGACCGGCAAGTTCGTCGCCATGCAGACCAGCTGCGAGCGGCCGGCTGCACTCGGCGTCAAGGACGCAAAAGGACTGTTGGCGAAGCAGAAATGAGGTAGAAGGGTGTCGGCGCGCTCGCGCCGACACCCATACAATCCAGGATCTGTACCCATGCGCTGGCAGCCGGCTGAACACCGCTATGAGAAAATGCTCTACAACAGATGTGGGCGATCCGGCCTGAAACTGCCGGCGATCTCGCTCGGCCTGTGGCACAATTTCGGCAACGACACGCCGCACAACACCAAGCAGGCGATCGCGCGCAAGGCCTTCGATCTCGGCATCACCCATTTCGATCTCGCCAACAATTACGGCCCGCCGCCCGGCTCGGCCGAGATCGCCTTCGGCGAGATATTGCGCACCGACTTCGCCGGCTATCGGGACGAGCTGATCATCTCGACCAAGGCGGGCTATGAGATGTGGGCAGGGCCTTATGGCGAATGGGGCAGCCGCAAATATGTGCTGGCGAGCCTCGACCAGAGCCTGAAGCGGATGGGGCTCGACTATGTCGACATCTTCTATTCGCACCGCTTCGATCCGGATACGCCGCTTGAGGAAACGATGGGCGCTCTCGACCATGCGGTGCGTTCCGGCAAGGCGCTCTATGCCGGCATCTCGTCCTACAATTCGCAGCGCACGCGCGAGGCCGCCGACATATTGAAGCAGCTCGGTACGCCCTGCATCATCCATCAGCCGAGCTATTCGATGCTCAACCGCTGGGTCGAAGAGGACGGACTGCTCGATACGCTGGAAGGGCTCGGTGTCGGATCGATCGTGTTCTCGCCGCTGGCGCAAGGCATGCTGACCGACAAATATCTCGGCGGCATCCCCGAGGGTAGCCGCGCCAGCCAAGGCAAGTCGCTGCGGCCCGCCTTCATCAACGAAAAGACCATCGCTAACATCCAGGCGCTGAACGCGATCGCCGGCAAGCGTGGCCAGACGCTGGCGCAGATGGCGCTAGCCTGGGTGCTGCGCAAGGGCCGGGTCACCTCGGCGCTGATCGGCGCCAGCCGGCCCGAACAGGTCGAGGACTGCGTCGGCGCGCTCAAGGTGCTCGAGTTCAGCGATGCCGAGCTCGCCGAAATCGACACTTACGCACGCGAGTCCGACATCAATCTGTGGGCGGCGTCGGCCGAGCGCAAAGGCCCGCCGCGGAAGTAAGCGGAACAGCCGGCACCGGACATGAATCAAAACGGCGGGAAAGATCCCGCCGTTTTGCGTTTATCAAGCTTCGGGCCCGTTCAGGGCTTCTTGGCCGTGCCGAGACCGGCCTTGGGCGCCGCCGCGGCTGCCGGAGCCGGGGTCTTCATCTTGGCTTCGATCCAACCCGTATAGTTGGCCAATCGCGTGTAGATGCCATAGGCATTCTTGTGGCCGCAAGCGGCGGTGCCGTCGGACGGACCTTCGCCCCAGGAGACGACGCCGACCTGGACCGGACCGTTGGCGCCGGTCATGAACAGCGGACCGCCGCTGTCGCCGTTGCAGGCGTCGCGTTCGCCGCTGTCGGTGCCGGCGCAGATCATGTTCTTGGTCAGCGGATCCGACATATCGGCGGCGATCGCATTGGCGGCGGCATCGATGCCCTTTTCCGAATAACGCATCCGGTGGGAGAGATCGCCAAGTGCCGCCTTTAGGTCATGCGCATAGATCGACTTGATGCCGCTGTTGCAGGCAGCGCTCGGCTCGAGATCGAGATCGGCCACCATCAGCGCGGTCGGGAAGGTGCCGTCCTGCATCTTGCCCCAGCCGATGACCGTGGTCTTGCCGCTGTCTGGCGTCGGCTCATTGGTGATCTTGATGACCGGCGCATCGGCGGGCTCCGCCAGCCGGAGCAGGCCGAGATCATTGTCCAGCGTCTGTTCGCTGTAGCCCTCGTTGACGATGACCTCGACCACCTTGTAGCGCTTGCCTTCGGTAAGATCGGTGGCGCCGGTCAGCACAGTCACCGTGTCGGGCGAAATCGGCCGGCCCTTGTCGTTGAGGCAGTGCGCCGCCGTCAGCACCCATTGCGGAGCAATCAGGCTGCCGCCGCAGAATTGCGCGTTCGGCTGCGAGGCCGGGCTGGGGTCCAGCCGGGCGCTGGTCAGCAGCGCCACCTGGAACGGATAGGCCCCTTTGTCGGCTTCCTTGCCGCCATAGACGCGGTCGGCCCCGTCGGGATTCTCGGCCTTGGCCTTGTCCCGGGATTCGGCGACGCGCTGCATCGGCGAGACCGCCGCTTCCGGCCTGGCGGCGTCGTCGGCTGCATAGAGCGCGTCGACAGCGGGGAAAGCGGCCGCGATGCCCAGCAGCGATGCAGCGGCAAGCGGCCTGAACCGATGGATAATGTTCACCTTGAAACCCTCCTGAGATGAAAAATGCCGAGCCATGCCGCCATGACGCATAACCAACAGAAGCGGTACCGGTACCTCGATCGCCTTCTGCCAGAACGAACGACATCCGCGCGGTCATAAAACCGAAATACGACTTTTGCTAATCGTGCCCCATCGGGCAGAGCCCACCAAAACCCTATAGCCCCCCACGGGCTACGTGGAAGCGATTTGTCATTGCCAATGTTGGATTATTTTAGGCAGTATATCGACGCGGGTGCGTTTGGCGGAGGGCTTTAACGAGGCCGCCCGGACCGATGATCCGATACGGGCGGGTAACCAAACTAATTTTTTAACTCCACCACGATCTCGACAATATTTCTGTATTTTGCTCCACTCCTTGCTGATTTTTGGGAGAGTCTCACCATGACGAAACTGACAAGCACTATCATTGCGTCCGCACTGCTATCCACCGCACTGTGGACGATGCCTGCCTTCGCCGCCGATCCCGGCTCAGCGAATGCCGGCAATGGCGAAAGCATGCGCGATCTCGGAACGGGCGACTACCAGCCCGGCCGTGCAAAGCCGATCGCGCCGCCGAAACTGACCGAAGATGAAGCCAGCCGGGCAGCGCCGCTGACCGACGAGGGCACGGCGGTCAAATCCTATGGCATCGTCGGACGTTCCGCCGATGGCAAGGACATCAAGATCGATGCAGGCGAGACGCTGAAGGACCTTGTCATCAAGGAATTGAACGCGCCCGCCAACACACCGAACGCCGACAAGACCGGATTGACGGGCGGCGACGAAGCCGGCCGCCAGGTGTTCGGGGCCGACGATCGCGAGCAGATCAAGAACACCAAGACCTACCCGTTCACCGCGATCGGGTATATCGAAGGCAAAGCCAAGAGCGGTTACGGCAGCTGCTCGGGAACCCTGATCGGTCCGCGCACGGTGCTCACCGCCGCGCATTGCCTCTACAGCAATGAAGACAAGGCTTGGCTCGACGACGTCATCTTCGTGCCGTCGCTCAACGGCAACACCGCCGACGATGCACCGTTTGGCGCTTTCAGCTACGAGAGCGTCTATATCCTGCAGGGCTTCATCGACAATTATCAGGGTTACTACGGCTCGGTCATTCCGTGGGACCTCGGCATCATTACGCTGAAGCAGGATGTCGGCACCAATCTCGGCTGGCTGGGTTATGCCAACTATGAGAACCTCGGCGATTTCACCGCAAACATCGTTGGCTATCCCGGCGACAAGCCGATGGGAACGATGTGGAAGGCGACCTGCGAAGTGAAAGCCGAAAACGTCGGCGCGGAGTATTTCCAGTACGACTGCGACACCTATCCGGGGTCGAGCGGCAGCTCGGTCTACGCCTACGACAATGGCGCCAAGCAGCGCGTCGTCACCGGCGTGAACGTGGCCGAAAGCCCCAACGCCAACACTGCGGTGCGCCTGAACGCTGCCAACGTGGCGTGGATCAACAGCCTGTACAAATAAGGCCCGATCTTTCGCCGGCAAACAGCGGCGATAACCAGCACTACCAAACCGGCGGCGGGACGTTCCTGCCGCCGGTTTTTTTGTATCGAAACACCTCTCTTGCACTGTGTTACAGCGGTGCTTACGCTAGGCGATCCAAGGGGTTGGGTAAGATGGCGCGGGCAAGAATGATCTTCGGAGTCAAAGCAATGGCGGCTGCATCCATGCTGGCCGCACTGACATGCTTTTCCGCTATGGCCGATCAAGGCGGTGCCACACCCGATGGCGCCTGGGCCGAGCGGGTGCAAATCCTCTATAAAAGCGAAACACGTTCGGTGCTGCGCAAGAATGTACGGGTCTGGGATTCCCACCCGGAATTGGGTCTTGATTTCACCTGGGAGCCGGCAGCCGGCGTGTCGCCGGACCGCACCGTCGCAGCCGACGGCACCGTCAACGGCAAGGGCAGGCTGGTCTGGCGCGTACGCGGCTCGGCGAGCTATGACCCCAAGACGATCTATTCCAGCTATTTCGGCGAGATCAGGAATGGCCGCCCCGAAGGACAAGGCCGGCTGGAGCTGCGTTCAGGCGAGATTCTCGACGGCCGTTGGGTCGCCGGCCAGCTCGACGGCCATGCGATCCATGTCGATGCCGACGGCAATCGCTATGAAGGGCAATTCAGGGCCGGTGTGCCGAATGGCGAGGGCAGGCTGGAGACGAAGACAGGCGAGATATTCGTCGGCTCTTTTGCCGATGGGCTGAAGGACGGCAAGGGCCGCACCCGGCTGCCCGGCGGCACCGTCTACTGGTCGCAATGGGCGATGGGCAAGGAGATCGGCGGTGCGCGCCCCGATGTGCTGGCCGATGCCAGAGTGGGCGGGTTGCTCAAGGCGCAGACCGGCGGCGGTTCCGCCGACAAGGTCGAGATCGGCATTGCCGTCGACCAGCGCATGACGCAGCAGGCCGACATGCAGTACCAGCATCTGGTGCGCGACGAAGACATCGCGATCTATCCGGTGTCGGACCAGTACAACGATGCCTGGAACGGCACCGGAGAGATTCGTACCGGCAATGTCTATGAAGGCATGGACTGGGAGACGGCGCCGGCCTTCGCCGAAGTCGACCTCAAGACCACCGACCAGTCGAGGGTCAAGATCGACAGCCTGGAAATGAAGGTGGCCGCGAGCGAGGCCTACCGCAAGCCGATGCTGTCGATCAGCGAGCACTATGGCTGCGTCGGCTTCCGCCCCGACTTCTCGATCGTCAACAATGGCTGGGGCGACGTGAAAGACATGAAGATGTCGATCCAGTTCACCAGGACCGACGAGGAGGACAACGCGACCGGCGAGCCGAGCCGCACGTTCACGAAGGACATCGGCACTTTCGGCGACGGCGTCGACGTCTCGATCAAGAACGTGCTGATTGAAGCCGGCGTCGACACAACCACGCTCGAGACCGAGCGCTTCACCTGCCCGTCAAGGGACAGCCTGGATGTCTGCCGCGCCCAGGTAGCCAACAAGGTCAAGTTCGGCGACGTTGCCGATTACATCAGCGGCAGCGTCGAGAAAATGAGCGCGACCGGGATCGGCAAGTTCGATTATTCCTGGGCGGACGATCATGGCGCTGTCTACCAGCAGAGCGAGCCGTTTCGCGTCGTCGTCTCGCTGGTCAGCATCGAGGTCCCAGAATCGCTCGCCGAATGCGGCGATGGCGGCGGCGCGTCGCCCGAAGCGCTGCGCTACCAGAACATCGAATTTCCGATCGGCAAGACCGATTACAGCATCCCCATGCCGGTGCGCGGCAACAAGAATCTCAGCGCCTACACGGCACGGCTGAAAATGTGGTCCTCCATGTCGTCGATCCATCGTTTCAGCATCGCCGCCCATTTCGCCGATGGCAGCACACGCGAGAGCAAGCCGGCCACGTTCTTCTATTTCAGGCCGAAGCAGTCGCTGTTTGAAACTAGCACCAACCCGGCGGTTTGCTATCTGCCGGAAGATCTGCAAGGCTGTTGAGATCCTGTCACATCCTTTCGGGAATGGCGTTATTTCGAGCCCATCTCGAAATAATTGGGCAGCGGGATCAGCCGGGCAAAGATCGTGCCCTGGCTGAACACCCTGAGTTCCAGCATCGACCCGGACGATCGTTCGGCCTTCTGGTCGAACAGGAAATTGCCGAGCGAATAGATCTCCGCAACATCGCCGCCGCCGAGCGGCAGGATCGCCTCGCTCGATACATGTGGATGACCGCCGACGATTGCCGTGACACCGCGCAGCCGCATCTGGTCGGCAAGCATCTCCTCGCGCGGCGACGGCTCCGTCTTGTACTCGCGGCCCCAATGGACGAAGGCAATCACCGGCCGCTCGGCATTGTCGTGCAGCAGCCGGTCTTGCAAAGCAGGCGTCAGAAGGTCGGTGTTCCTGGAGCCGTTGGTATCGATGTCGGTCAGCCCGACCAGGTCGAGATCGGCAAGCGCCAGCGTCTCGCCCTGCCCGAAATGGGCGATGCCGGCCGCATCGAGTGCGGCCAGCGTCTCGGCATAGCCTGACGGGCCGAGGTCGTAGGCGTGATTGTTGGCGAGGCTGACAGCGGCGACATGCAATTTCTTGAGCATGCCGATGGCGAGATCGGTTGGCATCGCCAGCGTCATGTCGTCGATCGCTTCAGGGACGTTGGGCAGGATCACGCCTTCGAGATTGACGATCAGCGGCCGCGAGCGGGTCAGGGCCAGCACGCTTTCGACGATCTTCTCGGCAACACCGTCGCGGACCAGGATCTTCTTCATGGCGCGGCCGAAATTCACGTCGCCCGCGAAATAGTAGAGCTTGTCGTCGGGACGGGCAGGATTGTTGAAGCCGGGGCCGAAGGCGCCGAACAGCGCCACGACATAGCTGGTGGTGCGCTCGACATAGTCGCTTGAATGCGCCTGCGAGTTCTCGTTGGCGACGACCAGCGGCGCAGCACCGAACAGTTCGCGCTGCAGCCTGGTCTGGATATAGAGCGCACCGACCGAATCGGCGTGATCCGGCTGGCGCAGCGCCGCGATGCCGTCGAGCGAACCGGCGGCGAGCATGTTCAGCGTCTGCTGGTCGAAACGCCTGGCTTCGTGCTGCGGCAGATAGTGGGAGAAATCGGTGGATTCGACGATCAGCGTGTCCTTGTCGACGATCGCTTTCAGCGCCTGCGCCAGCCGGTCCCAGTCGGCTCGCTTGGCTTTGACCGACATCGCCACCGGCACGATTTCAGCTTCGGGGAAATAGTGATGCAGGAAAGGCAGCATCGCCTGCACGCCATGCTCCCTGGCGAACAGGCAGGAGTCTTCGACCATGTCGCTGTTCGCTTCCAGAAGGTGCACGGCTTCCGTGTCGGCCTGGACTGGACCGAGCACTGTTTCAAAACCGCGCGGCGTCGTGGCGAAGAGTTTCTGCGTCTCGTGGAAATGGTCCGGCGACAGGATGACGATGCGCTTGTAGCGGAAGCCGGACGCGGCGTGGAAACCGAGTGCGACGAGATCTGCGACGAGCAGGTGGTGGGGGACTGTGATGCCGGTGAGGCGTTGGTTGGACGGCTCGATTCTGGCGACGGCGGCGATGGCGTCGGTGAAGAGTGTGGGGTCGGAATAGAAGGACGGGAAGTTTGTGTCGCCGGGCGGGCAGGTGATGGGAGCGGCAGACGCTTGAGGCACTGAGAGGATAAGCAAGGCGGTGGCAAAGATCAGAATGCTGGTCCGTGCCCAGGCACCCCCCTCTGTCCTGCCGGACATCTCCCCCGCAAGGGGGGAGATTGGATGTCGCCTCGACTTTCGCCAATCATCAACCTTGAAAATAGATCTCCAACAATGAAGAGACCGATCTCCCCCCTTGAGGGGGAGATGTCCGGCAGGCGAGAGGGGGGTGCCTGGGCGCCGACCTCTCACGGCTCAGCCAGCACAATGTTCTCCACGCCGCCGACATAGTAGAACGGCTTCTGCTTGGACGCGGTCAGCCGCAGCACTTCGCGCGAGATGTAGTCGGCGAGGCCGAACAGCGTCACGCCGCCGTCGGAGGTCTTGGCCCGGCCGCGCAGGCCTTCGAGGATCGAATAGGTGAAGACGCCATGGCCGAGGTCGGGCAGTTCGGCGGCGGTGTTGTTGGCAGCGGTGGCCGAGAAGACGACGATGCGTGCGTCCTGCGCGTCTTTTTCCAAGCGCGGGTTGAAGGCGTTGGCGGCGTGGCAGGTGTCGAGCAGCATGAAGCGCATGCCCTTGGCCCGCTCAACCGATTTCTGGATGTCGCCCCAGTCGACCAGCGAGGAGCGCTTCCAGCGGTCGGGATCCTGTTTGCGGCCGTCCGTGGGGATGAAATAATAGTCTTCGTCGATGTTGATGCCGTGACCGGCGACGAAAATGATGGTGGTGTCGTTCTCGCCGGGTCTGTCGAGGAAATCGGCGAGCTGGTCGTCGATGGTGTCGGAATCCGGCTCCAGGATGCTGTCGGCGCTGGCGACCTTGAACACGTCCTTGCCGGCATCGGGCGCCTCATCCAGCGCTTCGCGGTTGACCAGAACCAGCGTCTCCATCGCCGAGAACAAGGGCGCGGATTTCTGCGAGATCACCTTGAGGAATTCGGTAGCGTCGTCGACGGGATAGCGCAGATCGCAGGCGTGGCCGGCGCATGCATCGGTGAGGAAAGGATATTTGTCGACGCCGATCACGGCGACGTAGAGCTTGCCCTTGTTGGCGGGCTTTTCGGTTTTCCTGCCAATTGCTGTGACACTGCGCTCGGTCAGATAGCCGAACTCGTTGGTGCCGGTGATGCGAATGGTATTTTCGCCATTCTCGACCGGCACTTCGACGATGGTGCTCTTGCCGCCATCGGCCGAGCGCGCCGTGACATTGCCGACATTGCGGCTGTTCGACAGGATCGAAAATCCGGCGACATCGGCGCCGGCTTCCTGCGCGCCCGAAATCTCGACGGCGACATAGCCCTCGCGGACGTTGCTCTGGTCGGCGGCAAGCTTGATGCCGAATTCCGGCGGTTTGCGCTCGAGCAGCTTTTCCAGCTGGCGGTCGACGCCGGGGCGCATTTCCTGGACCGCCTGTTCGGCGCTGCGCAGGATGATGGCCCGGCGCACCATTTCCGGGCTCCAGAGATATTTCTTCAGCTGGCCGGCGCTGATGAAACGCCCTTCGTGGTCGCGGCCCTGATTGACGTGCCAGCCGATCAACTTGTCGCCATCGGCGGAGGAATAATAGTAGCCCTGCGGCATCCAGGCGATCCATTCGGAGCCGGCGAAGAACATCGACACGATCAGTTTGTGGCTCTTCAAATTCCACAGCCGCACGGTCTGGTCGGCGCTGCCGGTGACCAACAGCCCTTCCTTCTCGACGGCAACCATGGCGTTGATCTCGCCGGTGTGGCCGGTGAATTCACCCGATACCTCGGCGGTCGCGGTTTTGTATTCCAACAGCGTGCCGTCGCTTCCGCCGGTGATCAGGCCAAGCCCATTGCCGATCAGCGTGTAAGCCGAATGGACGAAGCCATTGGTGGCGGCATTCTCGATGCTGTGCATCACCTTTCCGCCGCTCGCGATTTCGAGCACGGCATTCTCCAGGCCGTCCTTGCCGCCGGGGACGGCGCGAAGCGACCACTCACCGTCGGTCAGTGCGGCGCGGGTATAGGTGCCCTGTTCCGCCAACGCCTTCGGGTCTTCGAAGAACCGCTCGGCCGTCGGTAGTGCCAGCACCTTGTCCAGCGTGCCCTGCAGCTCGGGACAGGACACGCGTTCAGGGCAGGGGTTGGTGTTGCCCCAAGCGATGGAGCTGCTCGCCGCATCGATCCCGATCGCCGTCACCGGTTCGCCGACCCCTTGCAGCATCGCCTTGCGCTCGCCGGTCATGGCGTTCCAGACCTGGATGGCGTTGCGGGTGCCGCCGGCTGTCGCCACCAGCGAGCCGTCGGCATTGCCGGCGCCAGCAAAGACCGTGCCGTCATGGCCGTTATAGTCGAGCAGTTGCTCGCCGCTGTCGGTATTCCAGACCACCGAGCGATGCTTGTCGGCGCAGCGATAGCTGCATGACGCAACAAGCCGCGAACCCGTGGCGAAGCTCAGAGCGCCGATCTGGAAATCCTGCTTCGGCATGGCGCGGACGAATTTGCCCGTGCTGGCCTGCCAGAGCTGGACGTCGCCGTCCTTGCTGCCGGTGGCGAACAGGCTGCCATCCAATGACACGGCGAGTGCGGCGACGCCGACATCGCGCAGCGGCTCGGCCTCGGCGGGCAAAGCGATTTCCTCTGACTTGGCGATGTCCCAGAGCCTTATGCCGTTGTCGGTGGTCGTCGCCACCAGCCGGGTTCCCGCAGCGGCGAAAGCGAGCTTTTCGACACGCCAGGAATCGGCATCGAGTTTTTCGGCAAGTGTCCAGCCGGAAGCGGATTTGTCGTCCGCCCGCCAGAGGTAGACGAAACCATCGCCACCGCCGGCGGCGAGCGTGTTTCCGTCGGGTGAAAAGGCGACATCATAAATGGCATAGTCGGCGGCCTTGAGCACGGTTCTGATCTTGCCGGTGGCGAAATCGAACAGCCTGATATCGCCATAAGGGGGCTTGTCGCCGATGCCGGCGCCGAAATAACCGCCGGCGGCGATCGTCTTGCCGTCCGGCGACACGGCAATCGCAAAGACCTTGCCGTCATTGCCATTGCCAAGATAGCCGCGAATGGTGCGGAGCGTCACCCCGCTCTGCCAGTCCCAGATGCGGATGGTCTTGTCGTCAGATGCGGAGACCAGTTCCTCGCCGTCCGGCGTGAAGGCAAGGTCGGTGACCCTGGCGCTGTGGCCGCCGGTGTTGAGATCGAGATGGAAATCGAGGTCCTCGGCACGGGCGACCGACGCCAGCGCCAGAAGACCGAGCATGACCAGCCACCGGAAAGCACGCAGGGCATGGGAGCTGACCGGCACCTTGTTGCGCCGCTATTTGGAGTCGGCGGACGGCGGCGACCCGTGACGCACATAATTCTCGATCGCCTGGGCATAATTGGCGGAACCGGCCTTGCGTTCTTTTTCGATGTAGCCGGCAAAATAGCTCCAGAACGACACCGCATAGTCGCGGAAATAGGCATCGGCGACATCGCGCGAACAGAGCTTGCCCTCGACGCAGATGGAGAGACGATTGAGGAAATAGACGATGCGGTCGAAATTGTCGTTGAAATCGGCGATCGGCATGGTGCCGCCGCCGGCAGTCATCGCCTCGATGCCGATGCGTTGCCGGAAAACCTGTTCCTCGGTTGGCGACGGCGTGGCGCTGAGCAGATTGTCGTATTTGGCGTTGAGCGACGAGAGGCGCTCCTTGAGCGCGCGCTGCGCCTGCTGAAAATCCTTGCTTTCCCAAAGCTCGACCAGCGACATCGTCTGCTCGACGCGCTTCTGTTCCTGGTTTGCGAGAAACTGGAAGACCGAGAAGGCCAAGGTGAAGATGATCGCCAGGCGCACGGCGAGACCCGACCAGGCGTAGATCAGCATGCGCCAGTCGCGGTCGGTGAAGGGGTTGGCTTCCTTCTTGATCTCGTGACTGCTCGGCCACGGAAAGCCTTCGGTGGTTTCGGGCAAGGTCGCCGGCTTCTTGGCCGGCGGAGGCGCCGATGTGGCCGGCGATTTCTGCGTTGCAGCGCCCCCCGGCTTTTTCATCCGCAGCTGTCCAGTTGGATGATGGCGGTGGGATCGAGCACGATGCCGGGTGTCTCCAGCTTCTTTTTCAGGCAATCGAGCTGCGTGCGCGAAATCATGAACTGCACGTCCGGTTCGGCAGCCGCCTTGCTGGGTGACGGCAAGGGCTCGACCACGCCGCGCGAGGCGCAGCTGGAGAGATCGACGACAACGGCCGTGTTGCCGGTCTTGGCGATCTGGTCGTACTGGTCGAGAAAGCAGGTGGCGAGCTCGGAATTGGTGACGATCTGCTTGGCGCACAGGCCGCAATTCTCGTCCGCCGAGGCGCTGGCAACCAGCAACAGGCTGCCGGCAAGGCCGACCGTCGCTGCACGCCAGGAGAGCACGGGGATAGTCACTGATGTCCTCATCTGTTGCATCCAGCCGCGGCGCATAGAGGTGTCGCGAGCCGGGAATGTTCATATATCACGCCTACAAGAGCCGGCGAAGCAATGTCAGGTCAGGCGCGGGGCACCGTCTCCATCGGGAAGATCATCACCGCGCCTTTGGGACCGCTCTTGTCGGCAAGCCGCATCACGGAGCGCGTTGCCGGTGCCATGCCGATGTCGGCCAGCATGTCGGAAAAACCAGGCGTTCCCGATGCGGCACGCGTCACGGCGCGCACGCCTTCCTGGGCAAGAAAGCTCAAATCCTCTTTCTCGCTTTGCGGCGGCGCCTCGGTCAGCACGGCAATCATGCGCTCCATGCCGAAGCTGGTGTCGGTGAAGGCGAGCAGCCCTTCCTTCAGGCCCTGGTCGGCCTGCTGGTTGATCGGCGCCAGCCGCTCGGCGACGATGTGGGCGATCGAATAGTCGCTGCCGATATACAGCACGTTGATGTCGACGAACTCGTCGGACCCGTTCTTGGCCGCAATGTGTACCTGATCGCCCGGCGAAACGCGCGGCACCGTTGACGATTCGATCGGCTCCAGCGCATCGCTGTCCTGGCGCTTGATCAGGAACTGGACGCTGACCTCGTCCGGCCGGTAGTCGGACGCCGCGGCGAGCCGCGACAGGCCGGTGGCGCGGAAGATCGTGGTCAGGGTCTTGGCTGTGTTTTCCGCAAGCTTGTCGCGGCCATCCTGATGGATGACGATGCGCGGCGGCTTGCTGCCGTCCTTCAGGCTGATGTCGCCGGACGCCGGCAGGAACCACAGCGCCGGTTCGTCGCTGGCGTTGGCGGCAGCGCCGTCCATGGATTTTTCGCGCAGCACCGCAAGCCGCAGATCGGCGCTCTTGCCAGGCTCGACCAGCGCGATGTGGAAGCCGGACTTCGGCTTCGCCACCAATTCGTCCAGAACCGAATTGACCAGCTCGGTTTCTTTTTCGAGCCCTGCGGTCGGCGCCGGCTTTGCCACCAGCAGCTTGTAGTCGACGGCGAGTTCGGCAACGCGCGCATAGGCGCCGGCGGGCACCGCCGTCGGCGCAAGCGCCGGCTTGCCGTCGAATTCGACCGGTGCGAGCTGGCTTTCGAGGTTTTTTGCCGATTTCACTTCGAGATAGCCGACGGCGTCGGAGAGCTTCGACAGCGCCGAAGGCAAAATGGCGAGCTTGCTGCCGGGGGTCAGACCCTGCAGCAGCCCGGCGCCGATCGCGACATCGCCGTCCTTGACGGCAATCGGCCATTGCATGACGGCATCGGTCTTGTCGGTGCCGAACACGCGGGCGTCCAGTTCGCCCTCGAACAGGGGCGTCGGCCTTGTGCGGCCGTCGGCCGAATATTGCTGCAGCACGGCCTGGCCGAGCTGGCGATAGGTGACGTTGGGGTTCTCGGCCAATTTCGACAGGATGGTGAAGGTGAACAGGCCGAAGCGCGGCGCGTCGGGCGTGCCCTTGGGCAGCGGCATTTCCGGCGTCGTCTCGACCGTCTGCGCGGCATAGAAGGCGACCAGCTTGCCCCGGGCGATCGGCTCTGCGCCGGTCGGCGTCAGGTTGAAGGCCGGCTTGCGGCCGCCATTCTCGTCGAAACCGCGCGATGCGCTTGCCGAGATGTCGTCATAGGCCTTCACCGCGGCTGCTCTCGCCGCGTCGTCGCCGCCGACGAGGTCGGCGAACTCGACCTTGCGCTCCAGTTCGTCATCGACTTCCGCGGCGCGCGTCGCGGTGCCGGAATGGCAGCAGTCGAACACCACCCAGACAAAGGCGCCCTTGTCGCGGATGGCGTCGAGTGCGGCGCCGACTTCGTTGTCGACCAGCGCGTTCGGCACGCCCTCTTCGCGGTTGATCCATTTGTCGATATCGGAGGGCAGGAAAATCTCGTCGAGGCCGTCGGTCTCGTCGCCGGCCTTGGCCTGCGGCTGCTGGGCGCCGTGGCCCGACAGATGCAGATAGACGAAATCGTCGCGTTGCACCTTGCCGGCGAGGTCGGCAAGGGCGGCCTTGATCGCCGCATGCGTCGGCAGGCCGTTGGCGCCTTCGACGTCCTTAGCGAGCAGGATCACGTTCTCGGCCGAGAACTGCACCGGATCGGGCGTGTTCTTCAGGAGATAGTCGCGCACCAGGCCGGCATCGTTCTTCGGCCCGATCAGCCAGTTCTTCTGCGGCAGGTTCGGATAGTCGGTGCAGGCAACCAGCAGCGCGTGATAGGTGCGCGAGGCGGCGAGAGCGCGGAACGAAACCGTACCGGCAGCCACAAGCGCCGACGTGCCGACGAGCAGCGTCCGTCGTGTCAGTTTGATCATAATTGCTTCCCCAAGCCCGATCGAATTTGCAAGTGCGGCACCTTTCGTCGCGAATTTTGTCAGTATTTTGAATGTGGTCGGTGCCGTCAATCGGCGGTGGTGGTCATGGTGTCGATGGCGATAACGGAAACAGTGGCAAAAAGCCTGCTTCGTCGCTATCTCAAGGGAATTGAGACCGTCGCATGGCAGAAATGATTTGCGAGCGGCGCTGGATCAAACAGATGGAACGTGATGTCGTCCGAGAACCGCTCCACACTTTTCGGCATCATGCTCTAAACGATCGGAAAACGGGATCATGGCGGCAAGGGATGTGCTGACGAAGAATCAGCTGAGCGTACTCGAAAAGCTCGAGGCCGCCAGCGGACCGCTCAGCGCCTATACGCTTCTCGACCAGCTGCGCGAGCGCGGTTTCCGCGCGCCGCTACAGGTTTACCGGGCGCTCGACAGCCTGGTGAAGTCAGGCTTCGTGCACCGGTTGGAAAGCCTCAACTCCTTCGTCGCCTGCGCCGAACCGCACGACCATACGCATTCGATGACAGCCTTCGCTATCTGCGACACATGCGGGCAGGTGATGGAGATGTCCGACCATGACGTCGACCATCGGCTGGACGAATGGGTGCGCTCGACCGGGTTTGCTGCGAAGAAGGCGGTGATCGAGTTTCGAGGGACGTGTGCCAAGTGCCTGGCTGAGGCGGCTTAGCTTGCTTCCTACTTGAGCCGAGGCGGTGCGCTATTCTCGAATTCGTTCAAGAATGTCTCATAGACGACGTACCGCGTAGGCCCAGGTGTTAGCTGCTCCATAAGCAGGGGTTTCACCTCGTCGAGCCAAGATAATTTGCCAAGCCCAGACCCGATTTTTGGCAAGGCGATGGATTCTACCCGGTTTTTGTCGGCCCATTTCACAAGCCCGCGAACTGCTTTCCTAAATAGGGAAGCGTGGCGTGATACATATCTGGCTGGGTTGCCAGATAAATGAAGCCCGGCTGATTGCCGTCTGGCTCCAATGTCCAGATATGACCCCCAATAAACCTGCCGGTCCGAGCATATTTCTTGAACGCAGCCTGCACATTCGGCCACTTTTTCGAAATCTTCAGCGCAAGTCCGGTGCCAAGGCCCTCTTGATTGCCCTCTGCCACGCCTTGAGCGATATAGCTTTCCTGGGCGGCCAGCAGGTCTCCGGTGACAAAGACAATCATCGCACCTTCAATGCGCCTCGTCCCAGTTGTTCGCTGCGCGGGCATCGACATGCAGCGGCACCGACATCGAGATGGCCGGCATCGGCGCGTTCTCCATCACCCTGCGCACCACGGGGATCGTCGCCTCGACTTCCGCTTCAACCGTCTCGAAGATCAATTCGTCATGCACCTGCAAGAGCATGCGGGCGGACAGGCCGGCCTTTTCCAGCGCCTCGTCCATATGCACCATGGCGCGGCGGATGATATCGGCAGCGGTGCCTTGCAGCCTGGCGTTGATCGAGGCGCGCTCGTTGAAGGCACGGATCGACGNGCGGATGATATCGGCAGCGGTGCCTTGCAGCCTGGCGTTGATCGAGGCGCGCTCGTTGAAGGCACGGATCGACGGGTTTGACGACCGGATCTCAGGATAGTGGATGCGGCGGCCGAAGATGGTTTCGACGAAGCCATGCTCGCGGGCATAGGCTTTTGTTGCCTCGATATAGTCGCGGATGCCGGGGAAACGCTCGAAGTATTTCTTGATGTAGGCGCCGGCCTCCTCGCGCGGGATCGACAGCTGGTTGGCCAGCCCAAAGGCCGAGATGCCGTAGATGATGCCGAAATTGATTGCCTTGGCGCGGCGGCGCACTTCGGAAGGCATGCCTTCGACCGGCACGTTGAACATTTCCGAGGCGGTGATGGCGTGGATGTCGGCGCCATCGGCGAAGGCCTGCTTCAACTGCGGGATCTCGGCGACGTGGGCAAGCACGCGCAGTTCGATCTGGCTGTAGTCGGCCGAGACCAGTTTCTGGCCCTTGTCGGCGATGAAGGCCGTCCTGATCTTGCGTCCCTCCGCGGTGCGCACCGGGATGTTCTGCAGATTGGGATCGGAGGAGGACAGCCGGCCCGTCGTCGTTGCGGCCAGCGCATACGATGTGTGCACGCGCCTGGTGTCGAGATGGATGAAGCCGGGCAGCGCGTCGGTGTAGGTCGATTTCAGCTTGGTCAGCTGACGCCAGTCGACGATCTTGCGCGGCAGTTCGTGGCCTTCGGCGGCGAGGTCTTCCAGAAGCTGCGCGGAGGTCGACCATTGCCCGGTCTTGGTCTTGGAGCCGCCGGGCAGGCCCATGCGGCCGAACAGGATGTCGCCGAGTTGCTTTGGCGACCCGATGTTGATGCGCTCGCCGACAAGGCCGTAGATTTCCTCTTCCAGCCGTGCGGCGCCTTGCGCCAGCTCGCCGGAGAGCCGCGACAGGATCTGGCGGTCGACTGAGATGCCGCGCTGTTCCATCCGCGCCAGCACCGGCACCAGCGGCCGTTCCAGCCGCTCATAGACCGAAACCAGGCCCTTGGCGGCAAGTCGCGGCTTCAGCACCTGCCATAGCCGCAACGCTACGTCGGCATGGCCGGCGGCGTAGGCGGTCGCCCGGTCGATGTCGACCTGCTCGAACCCGACCGAGCTTCTGCCGGAACCGGCGAGATCCTTGAGCGGCGTCGTGGCATGGCCGAGCCATTTGTCGGCAAGCGAGGACAAAGTGTGGTGGCCGGTGCCGGCGTCGAGCACATAGGAAATCAACATCGTGTCGTCGAAGGGTGCGATATCGATGCCGTGGCGGCTCATGACGACGATGTCGTATTTGGCGTCCTGGGCGATCTTGAGCACCGATTTGTCTTCCAGCAACGGCTTCAGCAGCGCCAGCGCCTCGCGGACCGGAATCTGGTTCTCCAGCGTGCCGCCGCCGAGCAGGTCGCCGGCGCCGCTCTTGTGGGCGAGCGGCACATAGGCGGCGCGGCCGGGGCCGATCGCGAGGGAGAAACCGATGAGGTCGGCCAGCATCGGATCGGAAGACGTGGTTTCGGTGTCGAAGGCGACGGTTCCGGTCTCCTTGGCTTGGGCCAGCCAGGTCTTGAGCGTTGCCGTGTCGCGGATGGCGACATAGGCGGCAGGATCGATTTTGGCCGCAGCGGCCGTTTCCAGGCGAAGTGCGGCAAGCAGCGAAGGGGCGTCGCCGGCCCTGGCGGTTTCGGTTTTGGCTTCATCCTGTGTTGCCGCAGGCGCCGCTATGCCGGAACCGACATCGGGGCCGTGCGCGGTGTCGGCGCGCTCGACGGTGACGGCGACAGCCTGCACATCGCCGGCTTCGGTGCTGGTCGCTTCAGCAACGCGCCGGGTCAGCGAGGTGAATTCCATGGTTTTGAGAAAGCCGATCAGCTTCGGCCCATCCGGCGCATGCAGCACGAAATGGTCGAGCCCGTCGGTCACCGGCACGTCGTTCTTCAGCGTCACCAGCTGGCGCGATATGCGCGCCTTGTCGGCATTGGCGATGATGGATTCGCGCCTCTTGTCCTGCTTGATCTCGCTGGCCCGGGCGAGCAGCCCGTCAAGGTCGCCGAACTGTTCCAGAAGCTGCGCCGCCGTTTTCGGCCCGATGCCGGGTACGCCCGGCACATTGTCGACGGAGTCGCCGGTCAGCGCCTGCAGGTCGATCATCTTTTCCGGCGGCACGCCCCATTTCTCGATGACTTCGGGGATGCCGATCTGGCGGTCCTTCATCGGGTCGTACATGCCGACCGTGGGTCCGACCAGCTGCATCAGATCCTTGTCGGAGGAGATGATAGTGGTGTCGCCGCCGGCCTCGCACGCCAGCCTGGCATAGGTGGCGATGAGGTCGTCGGCCTCGTAGCCTTCGATCTCGATGCAAGGCAGGTTGAAGGCCACGGTTGCCTGGCGGATCAGACCGAATTGCGGGATCAGGTCTTCGGGCGGCGCGTTGCGGTTTGCCTTGTATTCCGGGTAGAGATCGTTGCGGAAGGTTTTCGACGAATAATCGAAAATGACCGCTAAATGCGTCGGCACGATGCCTACATCGGTGTTGCGGGCGTCCTGCATCAGCTTCCACAACATGTTGCAGAAGCCGGAGACCGCGCCGACCGGCAGCCCATCGGATTTGCGGGTCAGCGGCGGCAGCGCATGATAGGCGCGAAAGATGTAGCCGGAGCCGTCGATAAGGAAGAGATGGTCGCCTTTTTTCATGCCGGCAGGGATAGCGCGCCGGGACGGCGCGGTCCATGGCAAAGGCGGGCTTCCAACAGGTGTTGCGGCGACATGCTGACAGAGCCTGCCTGCCAATAGGCCCTGCTGCTGTTTGCCTCGGCGCTCACGGCTATGTTACAAAAGTGTAATTTTTGTGCCCTTGAAACGCCACGATCCGAGACACAAATAAAGGTCATCGGCAGTTTTCGCCGAGTCCGGAGCAAGGCCCGTCCCCCGCCTATCCCGGACAATTGCGGCAGCCTATCCCCCCTCTCCGGGCTGCCGCATCGTTTCGAGTAAAAGACCGCCGTGGTTCCCCTCCACCACGGCGGTTCTTTTTTGCCTTCTGACAAGTGTTTACGGTCCGTGGTCCAACGATCGCGGGCTTTTCGTTTTGATGCGCTGCCTTTACGGTCCCGGCACCGAAAAGAAAGGCCCGCAGTAATGTCCACTATTTCCTCCGTCCTAGACTGTCTCGACAAAAATCTCGACCATAGCCTGGAGCGCCTGTTCGGCCTGCTTCGCATCAAGTCGATCTCGACCGATTCCGACTATGCCGCCGACTGCCGCAAGGCCGCCGAATGGCTGGTGGCGGACCTCAAGCTGATCGGCTTCGACGCTTCGGTGCGCGACACGCCGGGACACCCGATGGTGGTTGCGCACCATGAAGGCCCCGCCGGTTCGCCGCATGTGCTGTTTTACGGCCATTACGACGTGCAGCCGGTCGATCCGATCGAGCTTTGGGAGAACGACCCGTTTGCGCCGGCGGTCAAGGAGATCGAGCCCGGTCACAAGGTAATCACCGGCCGTGGCTCGGCCGACGACAAGGGGCAGCTGATGACCTTCGTCGAGGCCTGCCGCGCCTGGAAGCAGGTGCATGGCAATCTGCCCTGCCGCATCACCATCCTGTTCGAGGGCGAGGAGGAGTCCGGTTCGCCGTCGCTCAAGCCGTTCCTCGAGGCCAATGCCGATGAGCTCAAGGCCGATTTCGCTCTGGTCTGCGACACAGGCATGTGGGACCGCGAAACGCCGTCGATCTGCGTTTCGCTGCGCGGAATGGTCGGCGAGGAGGTCACGGTCAAGGCCGCCGATCGCGACCTGCATTCGGGCCTCTATGGCGGCGCCGCCGCCAACCCGATCCGCATCCTGGCGAAAATCCTCGCCGACATCCATGACGAGAACGGCCACATCACCATTCCCGGCTTCTATGACGGGGTCGAGGAAACGCCGTCGCAGATCCTGAAATCATGGGAAACTCTGGGCGAGACCGCCGAAACCTTCCTCGGACCGATCGGCCTGTCGATCCCGTCGGGCGAAAAAGGCCGCTCGGTGATGGAACTGACCTGGGCGCGGCCGACGGCCGAGTTCAACGGCATCATCGGCGGCTATACCGGCAAGGGGTTCAAGACGGTGATCGCGGCGGAAGCGTCGTCCAAAATCTCCTTCCGCCTCGTCCACAAGCAGGACCCCGAGAAGATCCGCGCCGCTTTCCGGAAATTCGTCAAGACGCGCATTCCCGGGGACTGTTCGGTCGAATTCCACCCGCATGGCGGCGGGCCGGCAATTCAGCTTTCCTACGACTCGCCATTCCTGGCCAAGGCCAAGACTGCGCTGTCGGATGAATGGCCGAAGCCAGCGGTGACGACGGGCAGCGGCGGCTCGATACCGGTGGTCGGCGACTTCCAGACCTATCTCGGCATGGAATCGCTGCTGGTCGGGTTCGGCCTCGACGACGACCGCATCCACTCGCCCAACGAGAAATACGAGCTGACCTCCTTCCACAAGGGCCAGCGCTCCTGGGCGCGCATTCTCGATGCGCTGACGCGCTGAGGAGGCTGGGAAGTTTTCTTGTTGATTTTTCAGCGGATCGCGGCGAGGACGAGTTACGCCGCGATCCGGAGACAACTATGCCTGACATCCGCTTCCACAAGAACGATCTGCCCGACCTCGCCCACTACAATGTCGACGCGGTGGCCATCGATACCGAGACGCTGGGGTTGAACCCGCACCGCGACCGGCTGTGCGTGGTGCAGATCTCTCCGGGCGATGGCTCCGCCGACGTGATCCAGATCGCGCCCGGCCAGAAGAAAGCGCCGAACCTCGTCAGCCTGCTGCGCAACCGCGGCATCACCAAGCTTTTCCATTACGGCCGTTTCGACCTCGCCGTGCTGTACAATGCATTTGGGGTGATGCCCGAGCCGGTGTTCTGCACCAAGATCGCCTCGCGGCTGACCCGCACCTATACCGACCGGCACGGGCTGAAGGACATCTGCTTCGAACTGCTCGGCGTCGGCCTGTCGAAGGCGCAGCAATCGTCGGACTGGGCGGCCGAGACCCTGTCGCCCGAACAGCTCGAATATGCCGCTTCCGACGTTCTCTATCTGCACCGTCTGCGCGAGGTGCTGGCTGGACGCCTGGCGCGGGACGGGCGCACCAAGGAAGCCGACGCCTGCTTCCGCTTCCTGCCGACGCGTGCCAAGCTCGATTTGATGGGTTGGGACGAAGAGGATATTTTTGCCCACAGCTGATGGCCTTCGGATAACGCTTCCGGCAGCCTTGCAACCAGACACGCGTCGTGGCGTTCTGTCGACTCAATGAGGGGGGATGACGTGGCAGACCGCAAACCGATAGCGACCGCCCCGACGGATGGATCCAAGGTCACTGTCCTGTGGAAGGACGGCGCCGGCGTCGTCAGCGAATCCGTCGGGCAATATCGCGACGGCGCCTGGTGGGTCTACACCGACAGCGATACCCAGAAAAAGGTCGACCCGACCAGCTGGCGGCCAGTCTCCAGCGACGATGACGACGATCAATGAGCGCCGCTGGCGGGTGCAACTGCTTTCGCATAGCTTGATATCGAGGCCGATTCGGGGCCTTCCGCTCCGTAGCCTCTCTTCCTGGAGGAACGCGTCATGGGCATCGAAAGCCTTCTCATCTTCATCATAATCGGCGCCATTGCCGGCTGGCTCGCCGGCCTCATCGTCTCGGGCTTCGGCTTCGGCCTCATCGGCAACATCGTCGTCGGCATTATCGGCGCCCTGATCGCCGGCTGGCTGTTTCCAAGGCTGGGCTTCGCAATCGGCGGCGGCATTCTGGCTGCCATCATCAACGCAACGATCGGCGCCGTCATCCTGCTGCTGCTGGTCAAGGTTCTGAAGCGAGCTTGACGCTCTAAGTTTTCATTCAACGCAATTCCTCAGGAGAAAGCCTGTGCTTTCCTGGAATTGCTGCCAAAGGAGCGCGCCGTGAAACAGAACACTCTCTATCTCCTTGTCGGCGCGCTCGTTGTCGTGGTCATCGCGCTCGGTGCATATGTCTATCACGAACAGACCAAGCCCAAGGGCGTAGAACTGAAGATCGACGACAAGGGCATCTCGATCCAGCAGAATTGATAATGTCGGCCTGCAGACGGCGCTGATTTGTCTCCAAGCATTTTACGGCGATTTAGGAGTTGCCTTGTGCAGATATTTGCACATCAAGATTGATTTCCGAGCCACTATGTGCAAATATTCGCACATAGTTTGAGCCGAGAAATGAACGAAACCAACACCGCCAAAGTCAAGGCCCGGCTCGAGAGGGAAGGCTGGAAGAACGTCGGCGGCACGAAGCATGACAAGTACAAAAAAGACGGCATGCCGACGATCATGGTTCCTCGCCACAAGACTCTGACGCCGTTGGTAGCTCGGTCTATAGCCAAGGCGGCAGGCTGGGAATAAACCGACCTCATCGCGTTCCGAAGCCTAATGGACATAAAGTCGGAATAAGGAAAGCTGTTAGATATGTCTCGCTATGTCGCACTCGTGGATGCTGCCGACGGCTTTGTCGGCGTCTCGTTTCCCGATGCTCCTGGCTGCGTCGCGCAGTCGGAAAGCCGGGACGAGGCTGTAAAGGACGCTATGGCCGCGTTGGCCGAATGGGTGGCTGAAGAAATCGCGGACGGCCGTAAAATCCCCACTCCTCGCAAAGTCGAGGCGCTTTTAGAAGATGCTGAGGTTCGAGCAGCGCTCGCCGCTGGCGCTATCTTGATGTCCGTGCCCTTGATCCGAGATGCCGGCCGTCCGGCCCGGGCCAATATCTCGTTGGATGCCGGTTTGCTCGCCGAGGCTGACGAAACAGCCAATCGGTTGGGGGTCACCCGATCGGCCTTTGTCGCCGCCGCGTTGCGAGACAAGATCCGTCAAACTGTTTGAACAGTGATCTCGGGCACCCGCCAAAGTACCGCGTTGCCGACGCCTGTTAGCCAGCGGCAGCGGATTTTAGAAATTCTTAAGGAATTTCAGAAGGGTGCATAAACCCTGCTTTAACGCGCCCTTAAACCGCCGCATCTACCCTCCAACCCAAGCGCCATTGATACCGGGAAGACAGCGCAACGCATGGCGAACCGCAGAGACAGTCGCGTCGAACCCAGCTTCGAGGGATCGCCAAAGGCGAAATCCGCGGCCGGTTTTTCGGTGAACGAGGAGGATCGGGTCGTGCCGGCCAATCGCAAATCATCTTCGGCGCGCAAAACCTCCAAGGCAAAATCATCGTCACGCGGCAAGCGCGGCAAACCCCGGCGCGGGCTGTTCGGCGTGATGGCCCGGATGTTCTACTGGTGCTTCGTGCTCTGCATCTGGGGCGGCATCGCGGTGGCCGGCATCGTCGTCTATTACGGCGCCAAGATGCCGGCGGCGACCACCTGGTCGATCCCCGACCGTGCGCCCAACATCAAGATCGTCTCGGTCGACGGGCAACTGCTTGCCAACCGCGGCATGAGCGGCGGCGAGGCGGTCGGCCTGCACGAAATGTCGCCCTACATTCCGGAAGCCGTCATCGCCATCGAGGACCGCCGCTTCTATTCGCATTTCGGCATCGACCCGATCGGCCTGTCACGCGCCATGGTGACCAATGTTCTGGGCCGGCGTTTCTCGCAGGGCGGCTCGACGCTGACCCAGCAACTGGCCAAGAACCTGTTCCTGAAGCCCGACCGCACGCTGGAGCGCAAGGTGCAGGAAGTGCTGCTGGCGCTGTGGCTGGAGCACAAGCATACCAAGGACCAGATCCTCGAAATGTACCTCAACCGGGTCTATTTCGGCTCCGGCGCCTATGGCGTCGAGGCGGCCTCGCGCCGCTATTTCGGCAAGAGCGCGCGCGACGTCACTCTGTCGGAGGCGGCCCTTCTCGCCGGCCTCTTGAAGGCGCCGTCGCGACTGTCGCCGGCGCGGGATCCGAAGGCGGCGGAGGAGCGTTCGCAGCTGGTGCTCGCCGCCATGCGCGACGAAGGCAAGATCAGCGCCAAGGAACTGGCCTCGGCGATGAGCGCGCCGGCAACGCGCGCGCCATCCTACTGGACCGGTTCGGAAAACTACGTCGCCGACACCATCATGGAAGAGCTGCCCGATTTGATCGGCGACGTGCGCAGCGACATCGTCGTCGACACCACCGTCGACCTCAACCTGCAGAAGCTCGCCGAAGAGTCGATCCGCCGGCTGATCGACGAGAGCGGCAAGAAGCTCAATGTCAGCCAGGGCGCGCTGGTCTCGATCGACAATTCCGGCGCCGTGCGCGCCATGGTCGGCGGCTACGACTATTCGACCAGCCAGTTCGACCGCGCCTCCGAAGCACGCCGTCAACCGGGCTCGGCCTTCAAGCCGTTCGTCTATATGGCCGCGCTGGAAGCTGGTCGCACGCCCGACAGCGTGCGCAACGACGCACCGATCAAGATCGGCAAGTGGACACCGGACAATTACGGCGGCAAGTATTTCGGCAAGGTGACGTTGGCGACCGCTTTGGCGAAGTCGCTGAATTCCGTCGCGGCACAGCTAACCATGGAGGTCGGCCCCGACGCGGTGGTCGAGGCGGCGCATCGCATGGGCATCCAATCCGATCTGATCGCCAACACCTCAATCGCGCTCGGCACCTCGGAAGTGACGCCGCTGGAGCTGACATCGGCCTATGTGCCGTTCGCCAATGGCGGCTACAAGCCCGACATCCATTTCATCCGCCGCATCACCACGACCGAAGGCAAGGTGCTCTATGACGACAATGGCGGCAGCGCGCCGCGCGTCGTCAAGCCGAACATTGTCGGCATGATGAACTCGATGATGACCGGCACGGTCGAGATCGGCACGGCGAAGAAGGCGGCCTTCGCCTGGCCGTCTGCCGGCAAGACCGGAACCAGCCAGAATTCGCGCGACGCCTGGTTCGTCGGTTACACCGCAAACCTCACCACCGGCGTGTGGTTCGGCAACGATGACGGCACGCCGATGAAGAAGGTCACCGGTGGCGCGCTGCCGGCACAGGCCTGGCACGAGTTCATGGTGGCCGCGCATGAAGGCGTGCCGGTCCGGCCGCTGCCCGGCACCTGGAAGTCGACGCCGCCCGACACCATCGTGCCCGACGATATTCCGTCAGTCGATAACAATCAGGCGGCGCCGTTGCCTGCCGTGGCCGTCAGCCGTTCTGAGCCTGCTGCCGCACCGGCACCTGCTGCTGTACCCGCACAAGCACCGGTCCGCCGTCCGGCCGAAACCGTCGATGCCGACGGTTTCAACATGCCGGGCGACGGCGGCACCACGGCCTCGATCAAGCATCCGGTACCGCCGGGCAGCGTCGGCGGCCCGACCAAGAAGCGGAAAACCTCAATCCTGGATATTCTCGGCGGCGGCTGAGCGGCTCGTCATTCTAGCTTCGAACCAAATGCGAGCTGGCAATCCGTTCCTCATATGAGAGCTGCGGTGACAATTCGGCCTCTCGCCACCTTCGCGGCATTCGGCTACATCTCCGGCCGGAGTGACAGACATGGCTGAGACCGACACCAGAAAAACCATCGTGCTGACCGGAGCCAGCCGCGGCATCGGACATGCCACGGTCAAGCGCTTTTCGCGTGAGGGCTGGCGGGTCATCACCTGTTCGCGCCAGGCTTTTGCCGAGGATTGCCCGTGGCCAGCCGGCCCAGAGGACCACATCAAGGTCGATCTCGCCGACCAGGAGGATGTCGGCATCGCCGTCTCGGAGATCCGTCACCGGCTGGAAGCGCATGGCGGGCAATTGCACGCGCTGGTCAACAATGCCGGCATTTCGCCGAAGCTCAAGGACGGCAACAGCCGCATGGATTCGATCGACACGCCGATGCATGTCTGGCGCGACGTGTTCCAGGTCAATTTCTTCGCGCCGATCATGCTCGCGCGGGGCCTCTTCAAGGAGCTTGCTGCAGCAAAAGGCTCGATCGTCAACGTCACCTCGATCGCCGGCACGCGCGTGCATCCTTTCGCCGGCACCGCCTATGCGACCTCGAAGGCGGCGCTCGGCTCGCTGACGCGCGAGATGGCGCATGATTTCGGCCCGCACGGCATCCGCGTCAATGCGATTGCGCCGGGCGAGATCGACACCGCGATTCTGTCGCCTGGCACCGACAAGATCGTCGAGACGATCCCACTCAGGCGCCTTGGCGCCACCTCGGAAGTCGCCGACATCATCTTCTTCCTGTGCTCGCAGCAGGCGTCCTATGTGACGGGCTCGGAAATCCACATCAATGGCGGCCAGCACGTCTGAGCACTGACAGACTGCTCATTCGGCGATGGTGAGAACAGCCTTGCCGCTGAAGCTGCGCTGTCGCAAGGCGTCCAGAGCCTGGGCGATGTCTGTCCACGGCACGGTCATGGACACACGGGTTTCCAGCCGGCCAGCCGCGACCAGAGCGAGCAGCGAGGCGATGTCCGCGCCAATGGCTGGACCGGATGTGTAGTAGGCGAAAGTCTGAAGCCTCGCTCCCTCATGGCCCGGAACGAACTGTCTGAAGCCAACCGGCGTGAGTTCGCCGCTGCTCGAACCGAACATGACGATGGTGCCGCCGGGGGCGACGCGTTCGATGGCATGGGCGAGGCTTTGGCCGCCGACCGACTCGGTGATCAGAGAGAATGGCCCTTCGGCCAGTTCGATCGACTCGACGACTTCGTGAGCACCAAGACCGCGGAGATCCTCGGCGTGCCGGGCGGCGGCGATTGCAGTCACCGCGGCGCCTTGCTCGCGGGCGATCTGGATCTGGAAACGGCCGACCGCGCCGCTGGCGCCGGTGATCAACACCTGCTGTCCCGCGAGGTCGCCGCCATGGCGCAAGACCCTTAGGGCCGTCGTGCCCGCCACGGGAAGCGTGGCGGCGGAAACGAAGCTGACCTCATCCGGGATGACGGCGAAGCGGTCGGTCGGAACGGCGACCCGTTGCGCCCAGCCGGCCTCGTCGACCAAAGCCACAACCCGGGCGCCGACGGCAGGCCCGGAGCCATCGGCTGCCGCCCGTTCGACAATCCCTGCGATGTCCTGGCCGGGTATCCAGCCTTTTGGGCGTATGGTGAGCAGGCGCAGTTCGCCGCGGTTCAACGAGGTTGCGTGGACGCAGACAAGCGCTTCGTTGGCGAGGGGTTGAGGTTCGTTGGCCTCGGCAAAGGTCAGTCCGGTGGGGCTGTCGGGAGAGATGACGAGGGCGCGCATGGGAAGCCTTCCTGCCGGTTTGTGACATGCCAGCCACGAACCGGAGCCTATCGACTTCCCGGATCAAAGAATTTAGCTATCATGGCGAATAGTCGCTAAAAGCCGTCAATCATGAGACAGCCTCTCCGCTACCCGTGGGTCAATTTCGACGTCGATGATGTGATCGCTCCTGCAATTGCGGTGCGCGTCGATGTCACCGAAACCAAAGCGGAAGTGGCGACCCATTGGCATCGGAAGGGCCAGCTCGTCTTCGCGCTCGGCGGTGGCGTCACATGCCGCGTCCCGAGCGGCCTGTGGATGGTGCCGCCACATTGCGGGGTGTGGATTCCCGGCGGCATGGAACACAGCAATATCGCGACCGCCAATGCGCGGATTTTCTTCGTCTATATCGAGCCGGGAGCCGCCGATCTGCCGGACCGGTGCTGCACGCTGTCGATCTCGCCGCTGCTGCGCGAATTGATCATCGAGCTGGCCGACCGCATGGAGGAAGACGACGGGAAGGACGCGCTTTTGACTGGGATGCTGCTCTCCGAACTGCCGCGCATGCCGGTCCAGCAGCTGCATTTGCCGATCTCCGCCGAGCCGCGCTTGCGGCGGATCGCCGATGCGTTGGCGCAAGACCCTGCCGACCGCAGCACGCTTGCCGAGTGGGCCACCCGCGTCGCGCTCTCAGAAAGCAGTCTCGCCCGTCTTGTGGTGAAGGAGACCGGACTGAGCTTCGGCCGCTGGCGCCAGCAATTGCACCTGATCGTCGCCATACGGGAGCTGGCCTCCGGTGCGAGTGTCCAGCAGGTTTCGGGCGATCTCGGCTACGCCTCCGTCACCGCCTTCATCACCATGTTCAAGAAAGCGCTCGGCAAGCCGCCGGCAAAGTATCTCGCCAGCGTCGCGCACAATGGCGGCTCCGCCTTCGTGGCGTGATCAACGCGCCTGTGGGCAAGCCTCAGGCCGGGGAGGGCTCAATGGCTTCGGGGCGCGGCATCAGCTTTTGCTCCAGCACTTCTTGCACGATGCCGCGGGCGATTTCGCGTTCACCCATGATGACGGTGTCGGCGCCGAGCCCCATCAGGTGCTCGACCTCGGCATCGGAATGGGCCCGCGCGATGACGTTGATGCCGGGGTTGGCGGCGCGCGCCCTGAGCACGATCTGCCCGGCCTCGAACGCGTTGGGGATGGCAAGGATCAAGCGTTTGGCCCCCTGCGGATTGGCGGCGGCAAACACGCTCGCGCTGGCCGCATTGCCGGAGACGATTTCGACGCCGTCGTCTCTGAGCCTCGCCAGCGTCTTGTCGGCGTCCTCGATGACCAGGAAGGGCAGCGATGCCTGTTTCAGCGCCGCGCCGACCAGGCTGCCGACGCGGCCGTAGCCGATCAGGATGGTGTGGCCCGAAAGCGTTGTGCGTGGCGGCGGGCCGTCCTCTTTGGCAGCAGCGGCCACCGAGGCCACTTGTCCGGGCTGCGTCGCCGGGCCGACCGGCTTGGCCTCTTCCGGTGGTGCTGCCTTGGCGGCGCGCGCGTCCAGCCATGGCTTCATCCAGTCGAGGGCGAGGAACATCAGCGGATTGACCAGGATCGACAGGATGGCGCCTGCCAGGATCAGGTCGCGTCCCTGTTGCGGCAACAGCTTCAGCCCGACGCCGAGCTCCGCCAGGATGAAGGAGAACTCGCCGATCTGCGCGAGGCTGGCCGAGATCATCAAGGCGGTTCCCAGCGGATAGCGGAAGGCGATGACGATAACGAAGGCGGCCAGCGACTTGCCGATGACGATGATGGCCAGCGTCGCCAGGATCGGCCAGCCATTGCTCATCAGGCTGAACGGATCGAACAGCATGCCGACCGAGACGAAGAACAGCACCGAGAAGGCGTCGCGCAGCGGCAGTGATTCCTCCGCCGCGCGGTGGCTGAGCTCGGATTCGCTCATGATCATGCCGGCGAAGAAGGCACCGAGCGCCAGCGAGACGCCGAACAGTTTGGCGGCGCCGAAGGCGACGCCGAGCGCGATCGCCAGCACCGCCAGCCGGAACAGTTCGCGCGAGCCGGTATGGGCGACGTAATGCAGGATCCACGGAATGACGCGGCGGCCAACCACCAGCATGACGATGACGAAGGCGACGACCTTGGCCAGCGTGAGGCCGACGACGCCCCAGATGCCGTAGCTGGCCGGCAGCGACAAAAGGCTCGCATGGTCATCGACCTGCGGCTGGCCGCCGAGCACGCCGGCCAACGCCGGCAAAAGCACCAGCGCCAGCACCATGGCGAGGTCCTCGACGATCAGCCAGCCGACGGCGATGCGGCCGCGCTCGGTCTCGATCAGCCGTCGCTCCTGCAACGCGCGCAACAGCACCACTGTGGACGCGACGGAAAGCGCCAGGCCGAAGACGAGGCCTGCGCCCATCGACCAGCCGAGCATCCATGCGAGGCCGGCGCCGAGCGCGGTGGCAAAGCCGATCTGGACGATGGCGCCGGGTACGGCGATGGCGCGGACGGAGAGAAGGTCCTTCAGCGAGAAATGCAGGCCGACGCCGAACATGAGCAGGATGACGCCGATTTCGGCCAACTCATTGGCAAGACCGGCATCGGCGACGAAACCCGGCGTGTTCGGTCCGACCAGTACGCCGGCGACGAGGTAGCCGACCAGCGGCGGGATGCGAAAACGGTTGGCGAGCGCCCCGAAGATGAATGCCAGCCCCAGACCGGCGACGATGGTGGCGATAAGGGGCGTGTCATGCGGCATTGTCTATGGAGCGCCTTTCGGGAAATGTCGGGTGTGCGCCGCCCGAAGCCGCCGCCTTTTTCAATATGGTGGAGGGGGTGCGGGCGACGCAACCCGCAAGACGTAAATTGGTGGCCAGAGGCACCGAAAACGAAAGGCGCGCGCAGCAAAACCGCTGCGCGCGCCAATACCGAATGATCGATGCGTCACGCCGCCTGCAGCATGGCCTCGATATCGATCAGCGGGCGGTTGGTCAGGGTCTTTGGGATCTCCGCCTGCACCTTGTCGGTGACTTCCTTGTGCAGTTTCTTGCGCATGGTGCCGAGCACCAGCGGTGGCGCGACCAGCACGATGTCGTCGAAGATGCCGTGATGGGCGAGCTTGTAGAGCCGGTCCGCGATCTCTTCGGCAAAGCGTTCCTTGCCTTGCCGGTGCCAGTCGGTTTCCTCAACCGCGCTGCGATGCACGGAGGGGCCGTCATTGTAGCGGCCGGGACTGTCGCTGCCTTGTTCGCGCGTTGCCGGATTGTCCTGTTTCATCTCCTGGAAGAGCTGCAGGTTCGGATAGAGATTGTCGCCCTCGTTCTTCAGGAACAGCGCTTTCTCGCCATCGGCCACCATGACCAGAAGGCCATGTTTCAGGTTGATCTTGCTCATTTGCGCGCTCCTGTTTGAAGGTTCAAATCCAGCCGACGATTGTCTGTTACGGCAGGGGCAGAACGCGTGGCGAAGCGGGAACGTTCCACTTCGTTCGCCGAGATCGCACGCAGCCATATCAAGCCCGATCTATCGTCTATCGGAGCAATGTCCGGAGGTCACGGCTTTAATCTACTAAATTGGTAGAATTTAGAAAAAATAATTTTGCAGCTTGGCCGACTGCCGGATAAAAGAGCCGCAGAACAAAGCCTGCGGCAGCAGCTTGAATCCGCCTGATATGCGGATGTGGAATATTTTTCTCTTGGCCCTTTGGCTTGCGGAAAACCGATTGCCTCCCGTCAGGGGATGCGCGAGTGGGTTCCTTCAGCTTTTTCGCGTCCGCGCCTAAAACTGCCGAATTGTTCCGGAATCTGTTCGTCATGCCGCACACCAATCCCAAGCTCACCGCGTTCCCGGTCTTCATGCGGGTCGAAGGCGAAGCCGTGGCCATCGTCGGCGGCGGAGGCGAAGCGTTGGCCAAGGCGCGGCTACTTGATCAGTCGAGTGCTGTGCTTCGCATCATTGCCGATGTTGCCGACGCCGAATTGCTGAGCTTCATCGCCACGACCGGCGCCATCCGTATCGACGCCCCCTACGACGCCGCGCATCTCGAAGGCGCGGTCCTGGTGTTTGCCGCCAGCGGCGACGAGACGCTCGACCGCCGCGTCGCCCACGATGCGCGCCGCCTTGGCATTCCGGTCAATGCCGTCGACCGGCCGGAGCTATGCGATTTCTTCACCCCGGCGCTGGTCAACCGCGCCCCGGTCGCCATCGCCATCGGCACGGAAGGCGCGGGTCCGGTGCTGGCGCAGATGCTGCGCAGCCGCATCGACCGCATGCTGTCGCCGTCGCTCGGGCCGCTGGCAGCGCTTGCCGCCTCGTTCCGGGGTGCCGCCGAAAAGCTGCTGCCGAAAGGCAACGCCCGCCGCCAGTTCTGGAGCAGTTTTTTCCAGGGTGCACCGGCGCGCGCCGTCGAAGCCGGCGAGCTTTCGCAGGCGCATGACGCCGCCGCCGATCTGTTGCTGTCGAAGGCTCCGGCTTCGGGCCATATCGCGTTGGTTGGCGCCGGGCCAGGTGCTGAGGATCTTCTGACGCTGCGCGCGCATCGGCTTTTGATGGAAGCCGACGTCATCGTCTATGACGCGCTGGTGCCGGAGGCGATCGTCGCCATGGGCCGCCGCGACGCCGAGCGGCTGCCGGTCGGAAAACGCAAGGGATGCCACACCAAGAGCCAGGCCGAGATCAATGCGCTGCTGGTCGATCTCGGCAGGCAGGGCAAGCGCGTCGTGCGGCTGAAGTCGGGCGACCCGCTCGTGTTCGGCCGCGCCGGCGAGGAGATGGCCGCACTGCGCGATGCCGGCATCGCCTATGATGTCGTCCCCGGCGTCACCGCCGCCTTTGCCGCCGCCGCCGACTTCGAGCTGCCGCTGACGCTGCGCGGCGTCTCCTCGTCGATGGTGTTCACCACCGGCCATGATCTGAAGGGCAATTCGCTGCCGGATTGGGCCAAGCTCGCCATTTCCGGCGCCACCGTCGCCGTCTATATGGGCCGCTCGGTCGCCGCCGAAGTCGCCGGACGACTGATCGAGGCCGGCCTGTCGCCGGACACGGCGGTTGCCGTGGTCGAGAATGCCAGCTTGCAGAACCGCCGCCGTTTCCACGGCACACTGGCCGATTTGCCGTCGCTGGAAGAGCGCGCCGATCTGGCCGGTCCGGTGATGACCATCATCGGCGACGCGGTTGCCGGCGCCAACTTTGAACGTTCCGAGCCGCTCGCGGCCCATAACTATGAGGGCGCCGCCAACGCGGCCGACGCAGAGGTCGAGCCATGAAGATACTGACCGCAAACCGCCTCTCCGACGGCATCGCCGTCTGGTACGCCGATGGCGGCTGGGCCGAGACGGTCGACCATGCCGACCTTGCCCATGACCAAGCGGCAGAGGACAGGCTGGAAGCAATCGGCGCCAAGGCCAACGCCAACAATCAGGTTGTCGACGTCAATCTGATCGACGTTGAAGTCATCAATGGCGTCGTCGTGCCGGTACGCTTGCGCGAAAAGATCCGCGCCGCCGGCCCGACCATCCGGGAAGATCTGGGCAAGCAGGCTGCGCGGGCAGCGTAACAAAATACGGGCGGACGCGCCCTGAAAGACGAAACATGTACCGCTACGATGAGTTCGACCACGATTTTGTCCAGGCCCGCGTCGCCGAGTTCAGCGACCAGGTCGAACGCCGGCTGTCCGGCGAGATCACCGAGGATCAGTTCCGGCCGCTGCGGCTGATGAACGGCGTCTACCTGCAGCTGCACGCCTACATGCTGCGCATCGCGGTGCCCTATGGCACGCTGAACAGCGCGCAACTGCGCATGCTCGGCCACATCGCGCGCAAATACGACAAGGGCTACGGCCACTTCACCACGCGCCAGAACATCCAGTTCAACTGGCCGGCGCTGTCCGACATTCCGGCGATCCTGGCCGATCTCGCCAGCGTCGAGATGCATGCCATCCAGACCAGCGGCAATTGCATCCGCAACGTCACCGCCGATCACTTTGCCGGCGCCGCCGCCGACGAGGTCGCTGATCCGCGCCCCTATGCCGAGATCCTGCGGCAATGGTCGTCTGTGCATCCGGAATTCTCGTTCCTGCCGCGCAAGTTCAAGATCGCGGTGACCGGGGCCGAGCGCGACCGCGCCGCCATCCAGACGCATGATATCGGTCTGCATCTGAAGAAGAACGCCGCCGGCGAGCTCGGCTTTGCCGTCTATGTCGGTGGCGGCCAGGGCCGCACGCCGATGGTGGCGCGCAAGATCCGCGACTTCCTGCCGGAAGCCGACCTGCTGTCCTACTGCACGGCGATCCTGCGCGTGTACAACCTCTATGGCCGCCGCGACAACAAGTACAAGGCGCGCATCAAGATCCTCGTCCACGAGACCGGCGTCGAGGAAATCACCCGCCAGGTCGAGGCCGAATGGCAGGAGCTGAAGGACGCCGAGCTGAAGCTGCCGGAAGCCGACATCCGTGCCATCGACGCCTATTTCGCGCCGCCGGCACTGACCGCCCGGCCGGAAGGCGACGCGGCGATCAAGCTGGCGCGGCTCGATTACAAAAGCTTCTCGGATTGGCTCGACCAGAATGTCGTGACGCATCGCCATCCCGACTATGCCGCGGTGACGATTTCGCTGAAAGGTATCGGCGAAGTGCCGGGCGATGCCACCGACAGCCAGATGGAAGCGGTCGCCGACATCGCCGAGAAATACGCGTTCGACGAACTGCGCGTCAGCCATGAGCAGAACCTGATCCTGCCGCATGTGGCGCGCGCCGATTTGAAAGCGGTCTACGACGCTTTGGTCGACATTGGCCTCGCGACGGCCAATTCCAACCTGATCAGCGACATCATCGCGTGCCCTGGCCTCGATTATTGCGCGCTGGCGACAGCGCGCTCGATCCCGATCGCGCAGGAGATTTCGCTTCGCTTCGCCTCGCTGGAGCGGCAGCGCGAGATCGGCGAATTGAAGCTGAAGATTTCCGGCTGCATCAATGCCTGCGGACATCACCATGTCGGCCATATCGGTATCCTCGGCGTCGAGAAGAAAGGCTCCGAACTCTACCAGGTGACGCTTGGCGGATCGGCCGACGAGAACACCTCGGTTGGCGAAATCATCGGCCGCGGCTTCTCTTCGGAAGAGATCACGGACGCCATCGAGCAGATCGTCGACACCTATCTCGGCCTTCGGCTCGGTCCCAGTGAACGTTTTATCGACGCCTACCGCCGTGTCGGTCCCGCGCCGTTCAAGGAGGCGCTCTATGCTGGCGAAACCAAGGCCGCTTGACCGCATCGTCGACGTCGACGACAGCATCGCCGCCAAAGCGGCGGGCTTCGACGCGCTGTATGGACATCTGAGCCCGCTCGACATCATCGAACGCGCGGCGAGCGAATTGTTTCATGACGAGATCGCCGCCGTGTCGTCCTTCGGCGCGGATTCCGCCGTCCTGCTGCATATGATCGCCAAGGTCGACCGCACGCTGCCGGTCATCTTCCTGGACACCGGCAAGCATTTCGGAGAGACGCTGGGCTATCGCGATGCGCTGGTCGCCGATTTCGGGCTGACCAACATCAGGGTGATCAAGCCCGAAGACGCGGCGCTCGAGCGGGTCGATCCGACCGGCAATCTGCACCAGAGCAATACCGATGCCTGCTGCGACGTGCGCAAGGTCGAGCCGCTGGCGCGCGGCGTCGCCCCCTTCCGCGCCTGGCTGACCGGCCGGAAGCGCTTCCAGGCGGCGACGCGAGCCGCGCTGCCGGTGTTCGAGGCGGTCGGCCCGCGCGTACGCGTCAATCCGCTGGCGCACTGGACGACATCCGACCAGGCTGACTACATGCGCGCGCATGCGCTGCGCGAAAATCCGCTGGTTGCGTACGGCTATCTGTCGATCGGCTGCTTCCCATGCACGCAGCCGGTGCAGCCGGGCGAGGATGCGCGAAGCGGACGCTGGGCCGGTCATGCCAAGACCGAGTGCGGCATCCATCTGTCGGGACTGGAAGTATCGCTGACCGACGCATCCCTTTAAGCTATGGTGATATTCAGGTGAGGCTGGCCTGCAACGGCGGCTTCCGCTCGGAGGCCGCCGGTTTCGTGTGGACCGGCTTTCGCGGACTTTCGATTTTTAGGGCTTTAGGAATTTTCTATGACTGAACAGACCACAGCGGAGACCCGCCTCTGGACCCGGACGGGGTTTCGCGAAGACGAGTGGACACATGCCGAAAGTGCGGATGCACTGGCGGGCAATGGCCGCTTCATCCTGCCGTTGCAGGCATTTCTCGGCCTTGATGCCGAGGTGCGGCGCTCGGCCAAGGAGCGGCTGGGCGTCGCATTGCTGCCGGGCGACCAGCTGGAAAAGATCGTGGATCTGCTCGACCAGCTGTCGCTGGTGGCGCTGGCCTTTCCGGCCTTCAGCGACGGCCGCTCGTTTTCCAAGGGCGAATTGCTGCGCAGCCGCTACGATTTCGAGGGCGCGGTCCGCGCCACGGGCCAGGTGCTCGTCGACCAGCTGCCGCATATGCTGCGCCTCGGCTTCGACGAGTTCGAGATCTCCAACCCGGTTCTGCTGAAGCGCCTCGAAGAAGGCCGCACAGGCGGGCTGGGCCTTTACTATCAGCCGACCGAAGCGTCGGAGCCGAAGGGGCCGAAATACTCCTGGCGGCGCGTTCGCAACAGCTGACGCGACGGTAATTCCGCCTGTCTTTACAAAGACTGTGATCGGGCCTTCTCCTGGCTGTCCGGACGGAAATATCCGCCGGGCGCGAGGGAGGAATCGGCGCTCATCGGCGGCAACACCAATGCACCGTCCATCATGATCGCCGAAAAGGCGCCTGACATGATCAGGGCTGCAAGGTCTGGATGCGCGAGGANTTTTTTCTTTGTCTTACGGAATTCCCAAGCGAAAGCCCGGAAAACCGCCTCACACTTTGCTGGAATTGCTTTTAGGCCAAGGCCCGCGCTTCGCGAAACGAGACCAGCTTGCGGCGGTTCTCGTCCCACAACGCAAGCTTGACGCAGCGCAGGCTGTCGAGGAGCGTGACGCGGCCGATGCCGCGCAGTTCGGGATAGTCGCGCAGCACTTCCTGCAGCCGGTAGCCCGGCACCTTGGCCGAGAGATGGTGCACGTGATGGACGCCGATATTGCCGGTGAACCAGTTCAGCACCGGCGGCAAATCATAATAGGACGAGCCGTGCAGGGCGGCACGCTGGAATTCCCACTCTTCGTCCTTCGCCCATTCCGTCTCCTCGAACTGGTGCTGGACGTAGAACAGCCAGATTCCGGCCGATCCGGCCAGGATCACGATCGGCAAATGGACGATCAGGAAAGCGCCGGGGCCGACCAGCCAGATAAGCAGCGCTGCCGCGACCGCGATGCCGAGATTGGTGGTCATCGACGACACCCAGGGCGTCAGGCCGCCGCGCATCATGCCGACCGGCAGCCTCTGCTCGAAGATGAACAGCCAGATCGGGCCAAGGCCGAACATCACCAGGGGATGGCGGTAGAGACGATAGGCAAGGCGTCCCCGCCAAGACAGCTGCCGGTATTCAGCAACCGTCAACGTCCTGATATCGCCCATGCCGCGCTCGTCAAGATTGCCGGCGCTGGCGTGATGGGTGGCGTGCGCGCGCCGCCAGCAATCGTAAGGGGTCAGCGTCAGCACGCCGAGCGCGCGGCCGATCCAGTCGTCGGCAGTGCGGTTGGCGAAGAAGGAGCCGTGGCCGCAATCGTGCTGGATCATGAAGATCCGCACCAGAAAACCGGCGGCGGGAAGGATCAGGATCAAGCCCCACCAGTGGCCATAGGAATAGGCTGCCGAAGACAGCGCCCACAGCGTAACGAAAGGAATAAGGGTGATGGCGAGTTCAAGAGTGCTGCGTCGCCGGTCGGGCTTCTTGTAGCGCGCCAGGATCTTCAACCAGGCGCGCTTGCTGTTGGCGGCCGTCTCGGGGGAAATCATGTTCATCAGGAAGCATAGGCGGGGCGTCCCGCTGCCGCAAGGAAAAGCTCACGCAAAATTACTGCGCGTAATTGTCGCGCGATAGCATCGCTATTGACGGCGTTGGCCGCCGGCCATGCTGGCTTCTATGCCGTCCAGCCGGTCGAGCAGATCCCGGAAACGGGCGGGAATGTCGGCCTCGGTGCGGAAGGCCGGCAAGGTGCGCAAGAAGCGCGTCGTCGCCTCGGTGCCGAACTGGCGCCTGATGTCGGCGGCGAGCTCTTCGCTTCTGTTGCCAGTATTGCGGTCCATTGTCTCAAATCCTGTGTCGGTTTCAAAACTCCTCCAAGCTTTGAATGGTTCCCCATAGCGGGGTATTGGCAAGCAAAGGCTGCCGTTACGGTAAAGTTTGAATTAATTTTGAACGTCCTTGCGCCCCGCACCAAGTCCGACGGGCAGCCCGCAACATTGCCTGCTGTGGGGCGTCCTCCTGGGCTTGCCCCTTGATTTTTGGCCGCCAAACCTCGATATCGGGCGCAAATCCAAACCATTCGAATGACGGGAAATGGCGATGAGCGACCAGACAAAAGACGAACGCGCGCCCGAGGATATCGAAACGGCCGAGGCCGAGCGCACGCAAGGCGGCATCGACGGCGACTATGAAGCGCTGGTGCGGCTGCTGAAGGAAAACGAGGAGCTGAAGGACCGCGCGCTGCGCGTCGCAGCCGAGATGGAGAATCTGCGCCGCCGCACCGCCCGCGACGTGCATGATGCGCGCGCCTATGCGGTGGCCAATTTCGCCCGCGACATGCTGTCGGTGTCGGACAATCTGCGCCGCGCGCTCGATGCTATCCCCGCCGAGGCGAAAGCGGCCGGAGATGCCGGCTTCAAGGCGCTGATCGACGGCGTCGAGATCACCGAGCGCGCCATGCTGTCGACGCTGGAACGGCATGGGGTGAAGAAGCTCGAACCGGAAGGTGAGAAGTTCGACCCGAATTTCCACCAGGCGATGTTCGAAGTGCCCAATCCCGATGTGCCGGCCAACACCGTCGTCCAGGTCGTGCAGCCGGGCTATTCGATCGGCGAGCGCGTGCTGCGGCCGGCCATGGTCGGGGTCGCCAAGGGCGGCCCCAAGATCGCGGCCACCGAAGCGCCGGTCGAGCCGGGGCCGGTGAACGAGCAGGCCGAGAAGGATGCGTGAGTAGGGTAGGCAGTAGGGAATAGGGAATAGGGAATAGGGAATAGGGAATAGGGGCAGGCGTATCAATCGCGCGGCTTCGTGTTATTCATACTTTCCCTAATTCCCAATCCCTACTACCTCATGTCCCTGACACCCATCGACCTCCTCGACTATGCCGGCGTCGCCGTCTTTGCCGCGACCGGGGCGTTGGCGGCTTCGCGCAAGCAGCTCGACATTATCGGCTTCCTGTTTCTGGCCAGCGTCACCGGCATTGGCGGCGGCACGCTTCGCGACGTCATCCTCAACCTGCCCGTCTTTTGGGTCGCCAACTCCGGCTATGTGCTGGTTTGCGCGGCGGTTGCGGTGCTGGTCTTCTTCATCGCCCACCGCGTCGAATCCCGCTGGAAATGGCTGCTCTGGCTCGACGCCATCGGATTGGCGGCCTTTTCCGTAATGGGCGCGGCCAAGGGGCTGGCCATCACCGGCTCGCCGGTCGTCTCCGTTGTTATGGGCGTGTTGACCGCCACATTTGGCGGCATCCTGCGCGATCTGCTGGCCGGCGAGCCATCGGTGCTGCTCAGGCCCGAAATCTACGTCACCGCCGCACTCGCGGGCGCCGGCCTCTACACACTTGGCGATCTTGCCGGCCTGCCGCCGCTCGCCTCGGATATCGCCGGCTTCGTCGCGGCTTTCCTGGTGCGCGGCGGCGCGCTGAAATTCGGCTGGACCTTTCCGTCCTACAAGAGCCGCCCGGGACGGCGACCGGAGGATATTCCGTAGGGAGAGGGATTAGGGAATAGGGAATAGGGAATAGGGAATAGGGAATAGTCGGTAGTCAGCAATTCGCGGCAGCCTTCACTACTGCCTACTGCCTACTGCCTACTGCCTACTGCCTACTGCCTCACGCCGCAAAGCGCTGCGCTTCCCCGCCATAATAGTTGACGTAGCGGGCGCCGATTTCCTTGACCGGCATCACCACGAACACATCGACGGTGGAGAACTCACGGTCGATGACGCAGCCGTCGCCGATGCGGGCGCCGACGCGCAGATAGCCCTTGACCAGCGGCGGCATGGCCGCGATCGCCGCCTTGGCGTTGACCGCCTCGATCGGCATCAGATCCATCGAGCAATAGCGGCCGGAGACCGCCCGCACATCCCAGGCGGAGTTGGTCCGGCAGTGATGGGCAAGGTAGGTGAGCGCCTCGGCATGCGCAGCCGGCACCGTGCCAGGGAACGAGGCACAACCGGTCATCACGCCGATCTCATAGTGGTTGATGTAGGCCCAGATGCCTTGCCACAGCGCCTCAATGGTGCGCTTCGAGCGGTATTCCGGCAGCACGCAGGAGCGGCCAAGCTCAAGGAAGCGCTGGCCGGGATGGCGGGCGATCAGCTTGGTCAGTTCGAACTCGCCTTCGGAATAGAAGCCGCCGGCGGTCGCCGCAATCTCTTGCCGCAGCAGGCGGTAAGTGCCGACGATGCGGCGATGCTCGGGGCCGGAGATCGAGGTGTCAAGCACCAGGAGATGGTCGCACAGCGGGTCGAAGCGGTCGGCGTCGCGCCGGTCCTGCGCCTGGAACAGGTCCTTCCTGGCGCCAAGCTCGTCATAAAACACCCGGTAGCGCACTTCCTGCGCGGCGGCGATCTCGGCCTCATTGCGGGCAAGCCGCACTTCGAGATTGCCGATACGGCCCAGCGGTGCGCCTGTTGCGACGGCATCGGCGTTCCGCGCGGCGAGCAAAGCGCCGCCTGCGCTGGGCCGAGTGTCACATTCCGGCATAACTGTATGCACGAGTGATTCTCCTTCGAGCCATCCCTCTTGGCACGGGGATACGGTGTAGGTGCAACAGGATTGTGACAGTACCGTGATACGGCGCGACGGGCAATACTTCGTCGGCTGGCGAAAACCCTCATTCGGCTACCTACGTGACGCGAGGATTGCGCCAGCGTCACCTTGAAGCGCGTCGCGCTGGGACGATTCACGCGACGCGCTTCAAGTCTTTGTTTTGTGCATGTCGTCTTCTCAAAACCGGGGCCATTTTCGAGCGACATGAATTCAGGCGGCCACCTGGCCCTCGACGGCATGGACCAGCGCGTCGGGATCGAGCGGCTTGGTGACAAAGCCGCTGGCGCCATGGGCGAGCACGGTGTGGCGGGTCTTTTCCTGGCTGTCGGCCGAAAGCACCATGATCGGAACCGGCGGCACAGCCATTTCCTCCTCGTGGCGGCGGATGGCGGCGATCGCGTCCAGCCCGTCCATGACCGGCATGTGCAGATCCATCAGCACCACATCGAAGCGGTTTTTCAGCCCGGCTTCGGTCACCGCCTCGACCGCGGCCTTGCCATTGCCGACCACTTTCACGCGATGTCCCGCCTTCAAAAGCGTGGCGCGGGCAAGCATGGCGTTGATGTCGTTGTCTTCGGCGATCAGCACCGACAAGCCTTGCCGGCGCCCGCCATGGACACGAAGGGCGGACACGCCGCTCTTTTCCGGCTTGGGCTGGGGCAAGGCAGGGGCGTGATTGGTCAACAGCACGCGCAGCAGCGTTTCGCCGCGCACCGGCCTTGCCAGGAAGGTGGCGTAGCCGCTGGCGCGGAATTCGCCAAGCATGCCGCGGTCGGTCGGCGCGATCAGCGTGATCGCCTCGCAATCGGCAAAGCCACTCTGGCGCAGGCGCTTGAGCAGTCTGCCGTCGCCGTCCTCCAGGGCCGCGTCGATCAACAGCACATCGCAATGTTCGGCGAAGGGCGTCGCCTGGGAAGCGGTTGCGGCGACGTCGACGGCGCCGCCATGGGCGCGGATGGTGCGGGCGATGGCGTCGGCCTCGACGGCGTTCTTCGACACGATCACGGCGCGCCGGCCGGCCAGGATGTTCTGCCGGTTCTGCGGTGCCTCGGTTGCTCCTGCGGCCGGGATCTCGAAGACGAATTCCGATCCCTCGCCAAGCCGGCTCGACACCGAAATGGCACCGCCCATGGCGGCGACCAGGCGCCTCGATATGGCCAGACCGAGGCCGGCGCCGCCATGGGTGCGGGTCGAGGTGCCGTCGGACTGTTCGAACTCCTCGAAGATGCGCTCCATATCCTCTTCGCGCAGGCCAGGGCCGGTGTCGGCGACGGTGAAGCAGATGCGGTCGCTGGTCTCGGTGCGGGCCCGTGCAACCGAAACCAGCACGCCGCCGGTGTCGGTGAACTTGATCGCATTGCCGATCAGGTTGAGCAGCACCTGCCTGACCCTGCCGGGATCGGCCATGATCATCTGTGGCACGTCGGGCTCGACATGACAGCCGAGGCCGATGTTCTTGGCGAAGGCTTTCGCCGCCATCAGTTCGATGATGTTGTCGGCGATTTCGCGCAGCGATGTCGGCTGCGGCTCCGGGTCGAAACGGCCGGCCTCTATCTTGGAATAGTCGAGCAAATCCTCGATGAGCGCCAAAAGGGCGCTGGCCGAGGTCGAGACAGCGCCGACATAGGTGCGCTGCTCGGGCGACAGATTGGTGTCAGCCAGAAGCTTGGCCATGCCCATGATGCCGTTCATCGGCGTGCGGATCTCATGGCTGACGGTGGCGAGGAAGCGCGACTTGGCCTGGCTGGCATATTCGGCGCGCTCACGCGCGGTGATCAACGAGGATTCGGCGCGCTTGCGGGCGGTGATGTCACGGGCAATCGCCCGGTGCGAGACGGCGCCGCTATCCTTGTCGCGCACCGACAGTTCGATCCATGAGAACCAGCGCGGACCGTTCGGGGTACGTATGGAGACGTCGGTGGAACTCAGGCATTCATGATCGGAAAAGGCGGCGTCGGGAACGATACCGACATCGATGCCGAGGTCGGCCAGAGTCCTGCCGGCAAGGTCGCGCTGATCGGTTCCGACGAGGCCGGCGAAAACCATGTTCGCATAGACGATGTGGCCGTCGCGGTCGCGGTGGACGACGAGATCGCCGAGCGCATCGATCAGCCCGCGAAAACGCTCCTCGCTCTCCTGCATCTCCCACATGCGGTCGGCCAGCGTCTCGATCTCGGCGCGGCTGCGCGCGGCGGTTTCGTCGAGCAAGGCCGTCGCGCGGTGGACGGTGCGGCGGTTGCGCAGGTGCATGGCGACGCCGGCAAGGCCGGTCGCCAGCAGACCGAACGTGATGAAGATCGGCGCGCCGGTGAGGTGAGACAGGCCCGCCAGCACGACGCTGGCGACGACCGTCAGGAACAGCAGGCCCTCGTGCGTGGCGCGCGGAAAATCCGGCGCCAGCGGCGGCGCAGCAACATGCTGCCGCTTGGGCGTCGCCGGGTTCGGCCCGTCGATGCTTTCGGCGCGGCTCTTCTCTTTCCTGGCGGACTCCGCGATCATGCGGAAATCCTTGCCAGATAGAGATTATGGAAAAGCGCGGCGGATCGTTCGAATTTTAGCGGTCATGCATTTTTGCCGCCCGTTCTGGCGGCTTCGGGGCCTCACATATCCACGACCATGCGCCCCCTGATCTTGCCCTCGACGATGTCGTGGGCGGCGGCGATGATGTCGTCGAAGCCGATGGTCGTCGACAGGCCGGCGAGCTTTTGCAGATCGAGATCGCTGCCGATGCGGCGCCAGGCTTCGAGGCGCACGGCCTTGGGCGCCATCACCGAATCGATGCCGAGCAGCGAGACGCCGCGCAGGATGAACGGGGCGACGCTCGACGGCAGATCCATGCCACCCGCCAGGCCGCAGGCGGCGACCGCGCCGCCATAGGCGGTCATCGACAGCACATTGGCCAGCGTGTGGCTGCCGACGGCATCGATGCCGCCGGCCCAGCGCTCCTTGGCCAGCGGCTTGGCCGGCTGGGAGAGTTCCTCGCGCGAAATCACTTCGGCGGCACCGAGGTCGATCAGATAGGAGCTTTCGGCGTTGCGGCCGGTCGAGGCGATGACGTGATAGCCAAGGCTGGACAGGATCGAGACCGCGACCGACCCAACGCCGCCGGCTGCACCCGTCACCACCACCGGGCCGCGATCCGGCAGGATGCCGTGCCGCTCCAGCGCCATGACGCTGAGCATGGCCGTATAGCCGGCGGTGCCGACCGCCATCGCATCGTGCGCGCTGATGCCGTCGGGCAACGGCACCAGCCAGTCGCCGTTGACGCGCGCGCGCCCGGCATAGGCACCGAAATGCGTCTCGCCGACGCCCCAGCCATTGAGGATGACCTTGTCGCCCTTGCGCCAGTCGGCATGCGATGAGGAGAGGACGGTTCCGGCGAAATCAATGCCCGGCACCAGCGGCCAGCGGCGGATCACTGGCGCTTTCCCAGTGATGGCCAGCCCGTCCTTGTAGTTGACCGTCGTCGCCTCGACCGCGACAGTTACGTCGCCTTCCATCAGATCGGCTTCGCTGAAATCGACGATCTCGACCGATTGCTTCTTTTCGGCGTCGCGCGAAACGAGGATGGCTTTGAAGGTTTCAGGCATCTCTTCTCCTCGGCTTCGCAAAGGCTGGCGGTCGGCATTGGCTGGCTCTGGCCGAACTGTGCGGCGACCGTCCGGCGAGGTCAATTGGTCAAAAGAGTCGGGCCGTCAGGCTTCTGGGCCTTGCGGCTTGGCCTCGCGCCGCCAGCCGATGAACTCGTCGAAGACGACCAGCGCCGCGCCGACCGAAATGAAGGCATCGGCAAGGTTGAAGACGGCGAAGGACCATACCGGCGTGTGGAACAATATATAGTCGATGACGTGGCCGTAGACGGCGCGGTCGATCAGATTGCCGATCGCGCCGCCGATGATCAGGGCAAAGCCGATGCGGGCCAGCACATGGCCGGAGGGCGTGCGCGTCGCCAGATAAAGCACGAAGGCAACGACCACGACCGCGATGACGACCAGGCCGGTGTCGCCGAAGGACGAGAACATCGAGAAGGCGATGCCGGTATTGTAGGTGCGAAACAGCGCCAGGAATGGCACCAGGTCGAGCTTTTCCTGGAAGACGAGGCCGGTCTCGATCAGATGCTTTATCCACTGGTCGAGCGCGATTGCCACCACCACCAGCAGCGCATAGGGAGACCATGATTTCACGATGTGGCGTCCTCGGGGGCAAGTTTCAGCGCGCCGCGCCGGATCTCGAACAGCATGATTCCGGTGGCGACCGCCAAATTGAGTGAATCGGCGCGGCCGGCCTGCGGAATCCGCAGCAGCCGGTCGCAGCTTTCCGCCAGATAGTCGGGCAGGCCCTGCTGCTCATTGCCCATCATCAAGAGCACCGGTCCTCGGGAGAAATCGACCGAGCGGTAGTCGACCGCACCCTTCAGATGGGTGCCGACCACCAGGCCCGAGAAGCTGTTTCGCCAAGCCAGAAATGCTTCCGGCGTCGCCTTGGTCACCGGCACGGCGAAGATCGAGCCCATGGTGGCGCGCACGGTCTCGACAGAAAAAGGATCGGTAGTCTCGCCGACCAGGATGACGCCCTTGGCGCCGACGGCATCGACGGTGCGGATGACGGTGCCGAGATTGCCGGGATCGCGCACCCGGTCGAGCGCCACCCAGACGTCGCCGTCGTGAGCGCGGATGTCTCTTAGCGGCAGCAGTTTTTGCCGGAAGACGCCGACCACCATTTGCGGATTGTCGCGGCGGGTGATGGCGACCAGCACTTTTTCGGACACTTCCAGCACGGTGCCGCCGGCTGCGACCGTGCGCGCCGCCACCTTTTCGACCGCCGCATTGCCGCGTCCGGCCTTGGCGAAAACCAGCGTCCTGATCGACCAGCCGAGGTCGAGGGCGTCGATGACCAGCTTCAGCCCTTCGGCCATGAAGGCGTTCTGCTGGTCGCGGAATTTCTTCTGGGCGAGCGCCTTGATGTCCTTGATCAGCGGATTGGCAAGGCTGGTGACTTCCTTGACCTGCCCGGGCGCACCTGCGTGCCGCTCATTCATTCGGGACTCCCGGGCATTCAGGTCTCCGGGGCATTCAGGCCACCCAGCGCGAAAACAGCGATGTCGACAGCGCCCGCCCGGCGGACTGCTCGCGGATGATCAGTTCGCCTGATTCAACCGTGCCGCCCATGCCGGCAAAGGTGTCGCGCATCAAGGCATGGATGGCGAAGAAGGAGGCGCGGATGGAATAGGCGGTCAGCACTATGGCGACCGGTTTCGGCGTCAGGATCGCGCGGCAAAGGTCGGTCAGGCCGGGCAGGTCCTCGAACAACTGCCAGACCTCGCCCTTGGGGCCGCGGCCATAGGCGGGCGGGTCGAACAGGATGATGTCGTAGCGGCTGCCGCGGCGCTCTTCGCGCTCGGCGAATTTCACAGCATCGTCAACGATCCAGCGGATCGGCTTGCTGCCGAGACCAGCCATTTCCTGGTTTTCGCGCGCCCAGCCGACCGCCTTCTTGGAGGCATCGACATGGGTGACCTCGGCGCCGGCGCGGGCGGCTACGAGAGACGCGAGCCCGGTATAGCCGAACAGGTTCAGCACCTTGACCGGGCGGTTGGCCGCCGCGATCAGGCTGGCCATATGGTCCCAGTGCGAAGCCTGCTCGGGGAAGACGCCGACATGGCGAAACGAGGTGAAGCGGCCGAGATAGTCGATGCCGTCATGCTTCATCGGCCAGGTCTCGCCCAGCGGTACCTTCGGCAACCGCCAGCGGCCGATGCCTTCCTCGTCGGTGTCGCCGGTGAAGATGGCGTCGGCTCGGTCCCAGTCCCTGGCGGGCAAGGCCTTTTGCCAGATCGCCTGTCCCTCGGGCCGCACGATGCGGTAGGGGCCGTATTGTTCGAGCTTCTCGCCGGCACCGCTGTCGAGCAGTGCATAATCCTGATTGGGCGCCACTTCGAGGATCACCGGCAGGCGCTCAGTGGGCAGGATGCCTTCGCGACGCGCCAGGATACGGGGGGCGGGCTTCGGATCAGACCGGTCGTCCGGTTTTGTTTCGTGGCGTTGCTGTCTGGCTTCGGGTCGGATTGGTACGGTCTCCGGCTGCGGCCGCGCATGTTCGGTCCTGCCTTTTGCGGGCGGACGGTTGTCGCGGCGTTTATCGCGAAAAGACTTCAAGCAGGAGCGTCTCCGGAGGCGGCAGGCCGCTTTTGGCATAGGGTCACCGGCTGCGCAAACAAAATGGTCCAGCGTGCGAATGTCTGAGGTGGTGGACCTCGCTGAGGAAACAGGCAAATCTCGAATCATGTCCCGTTCCGAACGCCTGCTCGACCTGATCCAGATCCTGCGCCGGCATCGCCGGCCGGTGAGCGGTCGCACGCTTGCCGGCGAGATGGACGTTTCCATCCGAACGCTCTACCGCGACATTGCCACGCTGCAGGGGCAAGGCGCGCCGATCGAGGGCGAGGCTGGGCTGGGCTATGTGCTGAAACCCGGCTTCATGCTGCCGCCACTGATGTTCACCGACGAGGAGATCGAGGCCATCGTTCTGGGATCGCGTTGGGTTGCCAGACAACCGGACACGCGGCTGTCGGCCGCCGCCACCGACGCGCTGGCCAAGATCGCCGCTGTGCTGCCGGACGATCTGCGCGAGGACCTCGATGCGACCGCGCTTTTGGTCGGGCCGCACGGCGATGCTGTCGAAAGCATCGACCTTGGCCTGGTGCGCCAGGCGATCCGCAACGAGAGAAAACTCGGCTTTCTTTACCGCGACGCCGGCGGCGCCGCCTCCGAGCGCTTGATCTGGCCATTCGCGCTCGGCTTTTTCGACAACGTGCGGGTCGTGGTGGCCTGGTGCGAGACGCGGCAGGATTTCAGACATTTTCGCGCCGACCGGATGTCGGGGCTCAACACCACGGATATCCGCTATCCGCGTCGTCGGCAGGCGCTGCTGAAGGAATGGCGCGCGACGCTGGACGCACCGAAGCGCCAGCCTGGCGCTTAATGCTCCTTTCCACGCGCCCACAAGACGCTGCTGCCAGAATCTGACAGTGGGGTCACCTATGCTCCTCCAATCGAAACCCTGGAGAGCAGACATGAACACCCCCAATTTCGTCATCCTTTATGTCGACAGCCCGGAGCGGAGCGGCGCCTTCTACGGTGCGCTGCTGGGACGCCAGCCGGTGGAGACGTCGCCGACCTTCGTGCTGTTCGTGCTCGACAATGGCTTCAAGCTCGGCCTGTGGTCGCGCCACACGGTGGAGCCGTCGGCCGCGGCCGCGGGCGGCGGTGCGGAGCTCGTCTTCGCGTTGGACCGGCCTGACGCGGTGGACGCCGCCCACACGGACTGGGCAGGACGCGGCTTGACCATCCTGCAGACGCCGACCGACATGGACTTCGGCCGCACCTTCGTTGCGCTCGATCCCGACAAGCACCGGCTGCGCGTCTACTGGCTGAACGACGGAGAACAGGCCAATGGGGAACAGGCCAATGGAGAACAGAAATGAGTGCGCACTGGATCGCGGTCGCTTCCGCCGAACATGTCCGGCGCGGCCGCGAGGCCGGCTTCATGCAGGTCAACCACGGCAAGGCGGCACCTTTGCGCCGCATCAAGCCCGGCGACGGCATTATCTACTATTCGCCGACCACAATTCTGCGCGAGAAGGACGGCCTGCAGGCTTTCACGGCAATCGGCACCGTGCGCGAAGGCGAGCCTTACCAGGGCGACATGGGCGGTGGCTTCACGCCGTTCCGCAGGGATGTCGAATGGGCAAAGGCCGAGGAAGCGCCGATCAAGCCGCTGCTCGAGCAGCTCGACTTCACCGCGGGCAAATCGAACTGGGGTTATCAACTGCGCTTTGGGCTGTTCGAAATTACGGCGCATGATTTCGCGCTGATCGCCGAGGCGATGGGCGCTGCCATGAAGGCCATGAAGGCAGACTGACCGGCCATTCCTACCATGAGAGGTAGCGGCAGCTTCCGAGACATTCGAGATGCTCTGCCGTTGCCCCAAAGCGGCGGATCGCCGGGAACTTAGCCGACGTTGTTTCCTGACCGCAGGAAGCGGCGTGGACTCAAGCCGATAGCGCTACGAAACATGTAGGTAAACGCGCTTGGGGATTCGTACCCGAGATCGAATGCAACAGAACTGATTTTCTTGCCAGCAGAGAGCTGTGAGATGGCCTGGAGAATGCGGGCGTGTCTTAGCCACCGCGAAGGCGGCATTCCGGTTTCGGCTATGAACAGGCGTTCAATGGTCTTTCGGCTGGCCGAAGCGCCGGTGAGCCATTCATCAACAGAGACAATCGAACCCGGATCGTCCATGGCGGAATGCGCCAGATCGGAAATCCGCTTGTCTTTGGGCATCGCGATTGAAAGCGGCACATCCCTTGCCGCCAAAATTTCGTGAAAAAGCAGTTCGTGTAGAGCTGCCTCATGCGGTTTTGGGAGACTTGAGGAGTTGTTGTCTGGAATCGCGTGCATCAGAGCATGAAGAAGCGGCGTCATTTGCACGATACGGGGCGCTGCGCCCAACTTACCTGACTCCGCGCGGTTGACGTCGACATAAAGAATTTCGTTGCCCGTAACATATCGCAGCCAGTGTTCCACATCTGGCGGTATCCACACTGCCATGGCTGGGCTTAGCAAGAGAACGCGGTTGCGCGTGCCAACGTATATCGATCCGCGAATGGCGGAAAAGAACTGCCCGAAATCATGAGTGTGCCAGCCGAGATCCTGGCCAATCTCTTGGCTTTCGATTTCGCGGATATCGAGGATGCGCTCCTGGATGCATCATCTTGTAACAACCAGCGGTTTGACGAATCCTAGGTATTCATAAACGTATCATCGACATTAAGACACAACGATATCTCCTAAGCTGGCCGCCCGCGCTGATAAACGTACGGAGAGCAGCAGCCATGGTCGCCACGAGAACGCATGAAGTCGATGCCCCGGATTGGGCTGCTATCGTGATAGTCATATTGAGCGTTACAGCTTTTGCGGTTGCCCAAGGCCTGACGTTTCCGCTCATCTCTCTTGTGCTGGAAAGAAGGGGCGTGGCCGGAAGCCTGATAGGGCTAAATGCCGCTGCCTACGCGACCGGAGCTATCGTCGCCGTCCTGTGGATTGATCAGCTCACAGCTCGGTTTCGCGGAAACAGGCTGATCGTAGCGGCCCTGTTTATCTGCTCGATCAGCTTGGCGACATTCGCGACAATTGACTATTTGCCTATCTGGTTCCTAGCGCGCTTCTTGATCGGCTTCTGCGCGAGCTTGATCTCGATTCTAAGCGGAGCGTGGCTAAATACTGCGAGTCCCGACCGGATACGTGGGCGTATCTCCGGATTCTACGGAGCGGGCATGTGCGCTGGCTTTGCCATCGGACCATTGGCCATTCCGCTTGTCGGCACGTCTAACGGTTCTGCTTTTGCCTTGGTGGCCGGTTACATTGCATTGATTGGCTTTGCTTGCGCAGCCTTTACCGGCAGTACCCGCACATCGCCTGAACGCGCGCCGGCAGGCGCGCTGCTCCGATTTATCAGCGCCGCACCCATTCTGGTTCTGATCGAATTGGCCTTCGGCTTTGCCGATATTGCTGCGATTTCAGGCATGGCGGTCTACTTCGTTCGCGTCGGCCACTCCGAAGCTTTCGCAGCATACGCCATTACCGTGCTGTCACTTCCCACCGCGTTTGCCCAGCCTCTGGTCGGATGGTTGCTGGACAAGACATCGCGTGCCGGTGTGACGATCTGCTGCGGCCTTTTAGGAGCGGTCGCGTTCCTGGCAATCCCGTTTTTGCAATCCGAGGCCGCTATCCTGGTGGTGTTCGCTATAATCGGCGTTGCAACATTCGCCTTGAGCACTTGTGCCCTCACAATCTTGGGCGAGCGCTTCGAGGGCGGGATGTTAGTAGCCGGAACTGCCAGCTTTTCTTTGGCCTACTCCATAGGCAGCGTTATGGGATCGACTGGAACCGGGTCACTCATGGACTGGATTTCGCCAAGAGCCGTACCAATAAGCGTTGGCTTGGGTCTCCTCGCTTTCACAATTCTAGTTTCTTTCAAACGCCCGTAGATTTGTCGGTCACCACTGACGTACGCGAAGCGGCGATTTGGCCCGAAAGCCGCCGTTCCGCTTCCCCACGCTTCTCAGTCGCTTGGTCTTCTACGCCTAATGTTTGGATGGGACCAAGGCGCGGGCAGCGCGGAGGCGGTCAGGAAGTTTGGTCTCAGGAACGGCGCCGGCGCCGGTGCAGGCAGACGCTACTGCTTGAGCGCGTTGTAGACGGCAATGCCGGTGGCAAGGTCTTCGAGGGCGGCGCCGACCGACTTGAACAGCGTGACCTCAGTGGGGCTCTGCCGGCCCTGTTTTTCCCCGCGCGCCAGCTCATGCAGATCGGCGACGATGGCTTCCGGCTTCAGCACGCCGGAGGCGAGCGGCTGGACGATGTCGCCGGCTTCCTTGGTGGCGCCGGCGCGGGTGTCGACATAGACGCGGGCGCGCGCGATCGCGTCGTCGTCGCTCTCGCGCATGGTCGGCGTGAAGCCGCCGACCAGATCGACATGCGCGCCCCGCTTGAGCAGCGCACCCTTGACCAGCGGCGTCGTCGTGATCGTCGCCGATGAGACGATGTCGGCCTCGGCGAGTTCGGCGTCGAGATCGCTTGCGGCCTCGGCGTTGAAACCGTCCGCGCGCAAATCAGCCGCGACCTTTTCGGCATTGGCGGGCGTGCGGTTCCAGATGCGGATGGTCTTGATCGGCCGCACCGCGGAGTGCGCCTTGGCGAGGAACGGCGACAGCGCGCCGGCGCCGACCACCAGAAGCCGCGATGCGTCCTCGCGGGCGAGATAGGAGACGGCCAGCGCCGAGGCGCAAGCGGTGCGCCACTGTGTCAGCCGTTGGCCGTCGATCAGCGCTTCGGGCTCACCGGTGGCGCCGTTGAGCAGGAGATAGAGCCCCATCACCGCCGGTTTGCCGATGGCGTTGTTGTCGGGCGATACGGTGACGATCTTGACGCCGATATGACCGCCGACCGACGTGCCGGCCGCATGGAAGTCGGTCCACGCCGGCATCAACAGCAGCGTGGAAGTGGCACCGTCGGGCCGTTCGACTCCGTGATGATGGCGGACGGGTTGCACAGCACCCTCGCGGAAGGCCGCGCGCAATGTCTCGACCAGCCCGGGAAAGGTCAGCGCCTGGTCGACAGCGTCGGCCGAAATGGTCAGCATGCAAAACTCCGCGAAGATAAAAGCGCCGGCTTCAGGCCGTTGGCTTCGGCAGCGCCGGCCCGGCGGCCGCGCCCTGCTGCACGGCGGGTATACGGCTGACCGCCTGGCGCAAATTCTCGGCCTCGACGCCGCGCTGGCGCGCCAGCTTGCGGTAGCGGCCCTGCTTGACCCAGGTCGCCAGGCTGCCGACGACCATGCCGATGGCGAGCGCCACGAACAGGAAGATGAACAGCGGCAAGGTCAGCGTCAGTTTCGGATTGCCGGGGTTGAACGGGTCGAGCGTGAAGGCGACCAGCTCGCGGTTGGCGACGGCCAGCGCAATCAGGATGACGGCGAGCGGCACGAAGACCACGATAAGTATGAAGCGGTTCAACATAGAGATTCCCTGGAGAAGGCAGGCCTTGATAAGGTCGGCGCGTGGTCCGCGCCTACTTGCCGCCATTCAGCCTTTCACGCAATTCCTTGCCGGTCTTGAAGAACGGCACCCACTTCTCCTCGACCTCTACGGATTCGCCGGTGCGCGGGTTGCGGCCGGTGCGGGCAGGGCGATTCTTCACCGAAAAAGCGCCGAAGCCACGCAACTCGACCCGATTGCCTTCCGCCAGGGCATCGGTGATCTCGTCGAAGATCGCTCCCACGATGTTTTCGACGTCGCGCAGGAAAAGATGCGGGTTGCGCGTGGCAATGATCTGCACAAGCTCGGATTTGATCATCAGAAAGGTCCCCGTGAAAGCGCTGCGGTCAAATTATCAGGATGATTTTATTTGCTTTTTTACTCGCCCCAACCGGCAGATCAAGGGTGCCAGACGGAAACGAGACCGTCAAGAAACAAGCGATCCGCGCCAATTTCGTGAAGCACGTCGCTGCCGGCCTCCGACAGGCCGAGCGCGCTGCCGACGCTGCGCGCTATTGCTTTCGAGAACAGGAAGCCGCCACGCCGCTCGGTGTCCTTCCATTCCACCACCTTGAGCTTGGCGTCGACACCCTTGGTCGCCAGCCAGTCGATCGCCACGCTCTCGCCGCCGACAGCGTCGATCAGACCGTTGGCAAGGCCCTGGCGGCCGGTGAAGATCGAGCCGTCGGCAAGGGCCAGTGCCTGATCGCGGGTCATTTTGCGGCGCTCGGCGACGATGCCGACGAACCAGTCATAGCTGTCAAGGATGAGCGTGCGGACCATGGCTCGCTCGTCTTCATTGGTCGGCTTGAAGGGCGAGGGCGATGCCTTCAGCGGCGAGGATTTCACTTCCTCGAGCTTGATGCCGACCTTGTCCATCAGACCGCTGACATCGGGATACTGGATGAGCACACCGATCGAGCCGACGATCGACGTCTTGCGAGCAACGATATGGTCGCTGGCACTGGCGATCATGTAGCCGGCCGATGCGGCCAGCGTGCCGACCTCGGCCACCACCGGCTTGTCGGCGGCAAGCTTGCGCACCTCCTCGTAGATCGATTCGCCGCCGACCGTGGTGCCGCCGGGCGAATCGATCGCCAGGATGACGCCCTTGACCTGCGAGGATGTGCGGATGGTTTCCAGCCGCTTGATCAGTTCCTCGTCCTCGGTGATGGTGCCTTCGATCCTGACCTTGGCGATGTGGTCGACGGAAGAACCGCCGAGGTCGCCCCCATAGAACCAGCTTGCAAGCGCAATCACCCCAAGGGCCACGATGGCAATGGCGGCGCCGCGCCAGAAGGTCAGCTTGCGCCGCAAGCGGCGGCGGTCGATCAGGTCGTCGGCTCTCAGTGCCATGGTCTGCCTCACAGTCGGTGGGAAGCGATGCTTTTAAAGCAAGCGTCCGCGCCCGGCTACCTCTTCCTCAAGGGCCTGCGACGAAGCGACCTTCACGACGGAGGCATTTCAGGAAAAAATGACGCGGCGCGTTCGTTTCTGCTATGAAGTGACGAAATTGTGTCGCCTGAGTTCCGTCTGTAAAACAGCGGCCGTCACATTTTTGCGGTTTTCCTCCGCTTGTGCTTGCTTGCGGGGGCCGGCAACCCACCTATAGCAGGTGTTTTGGCGGACAAGGGTTTATTAGAAGTCAGTCATGCTTGCGCGATCGAACGAACCGACCAATGCCGATGCGGCCTTGGCGCCCACGGCGCCAGCGGGCACGCGCGGCGACGCCTTCGACCGCGCCCAGCGCCACTCGCGCCGCGTGCGCGTGCTTAAGTTTGCCGTGCCGGTGCTTGCCGCCGGGATCGCGGTTGCGTTTCCGGTCTATTCCTATCTGGCGGCGCCGATCAACATTTCGATACAGGCAGACGGCACCGCTTTCGCGGATGGCAAGCTGGTGATGGCCAATCCGAAGCTCAACGGCTTCACCAAGGACAAGCTGCCCTATTCGCTGACGGCCTTGCGCGCCATCCAGGATGTCGGCAAGCAGGACATCATCGAACTCGAAGGCATCCATGCCAAATTGCCGCTGACGGCCGACAATGTGGCGACCGTCGACGCCAAGCGCGGGATCTACAACAGAAACGCCAACACGATGGACATGACCAGCGACGTTACCGTCACCACCACCGACGGCGTCGCTGCCATCTTCAAATCGGTCTTCCTCGATATGGGCAAAGGCTCTATGAAGACAGGTGATGCGGTCGATGTCAGCCGTAACGGCTCGCGGATCACCGCGGGTTCAATGTCGGTCGAAGACAATGGCAAGGTCATCGTTTTCGAGAACAAGGTAAGCGTTCACATCGATCCGGCCACTATGAAGGCGGCAGAGGCAAAGAGCGGAGAAACGAATGCGTCCCAGTAATTCGGCACGGCTTGTCGCCGCAGCTTCGGCCTTGCTGTTGCTGGGTATGGCGCCGTCCTGGGCTCAGTCCAGCGCCAGCAGCCAGTCCGGGCTCAAACTGTCGGGCGACCAGCCGATCCAGATCGAGAGCGACAAACTTGAGGTCCGCCAGGCCGACAGCATGGCGCTGTTCAGCGGCAACGTCACCGTCACGCAAGGGCCAACGCTGCTCAAGGCCGGCAGCATGGAGGTCTACTACGTCAAGGACCCCAACGCCGCCAAAGGTGCTGCCGCCGGCGCTTCGGCGATGACCGGTTCGGCCAATATCGACCATCTGGTGGTCAAGAACAAAGTCTACATCAAGTCGAATGACCAGATCGCCACCGGCGACAACGCCACGTTCGACATGAAGACGCAGGTGCTAGTTCTGTCGGGCAAGGAGGTCGTCTTGTCCCAAGGACCCAACGTCCTCAAGGGCTGCAAGCTCACCGTGCAGATGAAAAGCGGCCTTGCTCAGGTCGATGGCTGCGGCGGGCGCGTCATCATGTCGATGACGCCGCCACCGAAATCCGAGGCCCCGAAGCCCGAATGACTGGCGTGTCTTCGCTGCTGACCCGCCTTCCGGGACGGGCGGCCAGTAAACTTGCAGCACCGGCCACAGTCACCGTTGATTCCTCGAAGTTCAAGGGCACCCTGATCGCCAAGGGTCTGACCAAGAGCTACAAGGGCCGCAAGGTGGTCAGCGGTGTCACCATCGGCGTGCGCGCCGGCGAGGCTGTCGGGCTGCTCGGGCCAAACGGCGCCGGCAAGACCACCTGTTTCTACATGGTCACCGGCTTGGTGCCGGTCGATGAGGGCACGATCGAGATCGACGGTTTCGACGTCACCTCGATGCCGATGTACCGCCGCGCCCGCCTCGGCATCGGCTATTTGCCGCAGGAAGCCTCGATCTTCCGCGGCCTGAATGTCGAGCAGAACATCCGCGCCGTGCTCGAAGTGGTTGAGAAGGACCGCAAGGTGCGCGAGCGCAATCTCGACGAACTGCTCGAGGAATTTCACATCAGCCACCTGCGGAAGTCGCCGTCCATGTCGCTGTCGGGTGGCGAGCGGCGGCGTCTTGAGATCGCCCGAGCTTTGGCGACGCGCCCGGCCTACATGCTGCTCGACGAGCCGTTCGCCGGCATCGACCCGATTGCCGTCGCCGACATCCAGCAGCTGGTTCGTCATCTAACGGCGCGCGGCATCGGCGTGCTGATTACCGACCACAATGTGCGCGAAACGCTCGGCCTCATCGACCGCGCCTACATCATCCATGCCGGCCAGGTGCTGACTCATGGCCGTGCCGACGAGGTGGTGGCGAACCCCGATGTGCGCCGGCTCTACCTCGGCGAAGGTTTCACGCTCTGAGCGTGAAATTTGTTTCCTGACGTGATTTTTGCCGCCCCGCCGGGCTTTTTTCTCCGATTTTGCGTGAGATAATGCTTCGGTAGGGGCCTTTTGCCATCGTTCGCCTTGACAAGCAAAAGCCGGGCCAGTTTCTATGGAAGGTCGGAAAAATTCATTTTCCGGCAGCTTCTGATGTGTAGGCTTCCGGGTGCAGAAGGGCGTTTGAAACCGAACCATGGCGTTGGCGGCGAAACTACAGCTACGACAATCCCAGTCGCTGGTGATGACGCCGCAGCTGATGCAGTCGATCAGGCTGTTGCAGCTCACCCATGTCGAGCTCGACCACTTCATCGACGACGAGATCGAGCGCAATCCGCTGCTGGAGCGCGCCGAGCCCCAGGATGACGCCGCAAGCGACCAGGTGCAGAAGGGCGATGCCGCTCCTGAGCCTGCCGCCGATGGCGACTGGTTCGAAAACGAGACGGCGTGGAGCGCCGAAGCGATCTCCGACAAGCTCGACAGCTCGCTGGAAAATCTGTTCCCCGACGATCCCGGCACCAGCGAGCGGCTCGGCCCGGACCTGACGGCGCAGTGGAAGTCGGCCACCGGCAATAGTTCGTCCGGTTCTTCCGAAGGCTTCGACGTCGGCGACATGGCAGCCGCGGCGATCACGCTGCGCCAGCATGTTGGCGAGCAGATCGCGCTTGCCTTTGCCGATCCGGCCGCAAGGCTGATCGCAGCCGAACTGGCCGACGGCCTGGACGAGGCCGGCTACCTGCGCGCCGATCCCGCCGAGATCGCCAAACGGCTCGGCGCCGATCAGGCGATGGTGGCCAATGTGCTGGCAGCCTGCCACACATTCGAGCCGGTCGGCCTGTTTGCGCGCGACCTTGCCGAATGCCTGTCGCTGCAGCTTGCCATGCGCGATCGTCTCGATCCGGCGATGAAGACGCTGATCGGCAACCTAGAACTGTTGGCGCGGCGCGATTTCCAGACGCTGAAGCGGCTTTGCGGGGTCGACGAGGAGGATCTCCTCGACATGCTGGCCGAAATCCGCGCGCTCGACCCGCGCCCGGGCATGGCGTTTTCGGGCGGCGCCAGCGACGCCATCGTCGCCGATGTCGAAGTCCGCGCCGCCAATGACGGCAGCTGGACGGTCGAGCTCAATGCCGAGACGCTGCCGCGCGTGCTTGTCGATCACATCTATTTCGCCCAGGTCTCGCCGCATGCGAAGAATCAGGCGGAGAAGGATTTCCTGGCCGAGTGCCTGCAGAATGCCAACTGGCTGACGCGCAGTCTCGACCAGCGGGCAAAGACGATCCTGAAAGTGGCGTCGGAAATCGTGCGCCAGCAGGACGCTTTTCTCGTCCATGGCGTGCGTCAGCTCAGGCCGCTCAACCTGCGCACGGTGGCCGATGCCATCGGCATGCATGAATCGACCGTCAGCCGGGTGACGGCCAACAAATACATGCTGACGCCGCGTGGCGTGTTCGAGCTGCGTTATTTCTTCACGGCTTCGATCGCGGCGTCGGGCGGCGGTGATGCGCATTCCTCGGAAGCGGTGCGCGACCGCATCAAGCAGCTGATCGACGAGGAAAAGCCCGCCGATGTGCTGTCCGATGACGCAATCGTCGATATGTTGAAGGAAAGCGGCGTCGATATTGCCCGGCGCACGGTGGCCAAGTACCGGGAGGGTATGAATATTCCCTCGTCGGTGCAGCGGCGGCGTGAAAAGCGCGCTCTGGCGAGCGCGGGGCGCTAGGTCTGCTTGCCCGGCAAGGCTTTTGCTATGGCTGGATTCCACAACTTTCCGACCTTAAAGCGCATCGCGCTGAAACGGATTCATACGACGCGCTTTAAGTCTTTGTTTTGATGCATGTCGTTGTCCCAGAACCGCAGCGCACTTCTGGGCGACATGCATTAATTGACAAGCTGCAATGAAGTGTCTAGAAGCCCGCCCGCATGAGACGGGCTCGCGGCCCGCATGCGGATGGTCCGTCACGATGAAGGCCACGGGACGGCCAAGAAGGCGGATTGTGATCAACCGGAAAGTTCGGATCTAAAATCGGCGCGAGTTGACGCCGCAAAGCTTGTGCGCACGGATCACGAGTATAAACTCTGGCCAGTTTGAAGCCTGAGCAAGGAAGGTCAGTTTTCAGATGAAATTGCGCATATCGGGTAAACACATGGATATCGGCGATGCGTTGCGTACGCGCATTACCGATCGTGTCGGCGAGGCGATTGGAAAATATTTCGATCGCGGTTTTTCAGGGCACGTCACGGTCATCAAATCGGGGTCGCGTTACTCGGCCGATTGCATGATCAGGCTGGATTCCGGCGCTTCGCTGCAGGCAACCGGCGATTCCCAGGATCCGACACTTGCCTTCGAGGCGGCCGCGGACCGCCTCGAAACCAGGCTGCGGCGCTACAAACGCCGTCTGAAATCGCACAATTCAGGCACTGGAAATGGTGAAATCACCGACATCGCCTATACGGTGATGGCGCCGCTGACCGATGATGATGAGGACATTCCGGAGGACTACGCCCCGGCCATCGTCGCCGAATCAACCATGACGCTGCAGACCATGTCGGTGGCGTCGGCGGTTATCGAACTCGACACCAAGGACAGCCCGGTTTTCGTATTCCGCAACGCCGGAAACGACCACCTCAACATCGTCTATCGGCGGCCGGACGGAAATATCGGCTGGATCGACCCGTCGACGACCAAAGTCGCACAGGCGTGACGACAACGACAATGGTCGCACAGGTGACGACAATGGTCGCACAGGGATAATAGCCAGCCGCGCGAGGGGCGAGGACTGGCGACGGCAGGCGAATAAGGGATTTCAAACATGGATCTGAGCGATCTTCTCAACGTTCCGGCGATCTTGCCGGCGTTGAAGGCGAACTCCAAAAAGCAGCTTTTGCAGTTGCTGTCCGAGAGAGCGGCGGCGATTTCCGGCATTCCGGAGCGCGAAGTGTTCGACACCATCCTGCAGCGCGAACGGCTGGGCTCCACCGGCGTCGGCAACGGCATCGCCATTCCGCACGGCAAGCTCGCCGGGGTGAAGCGCATCGCCGGCGTCTTTGCCCGGCTGGAGACGCCGGTCGATTTCGAGGCCCTGGATGACCAGCCGGTCGATCTGGTGTTCTTGCTGCTGGCCCCGGAAGGCGCCGGCGCCGATCACCTCAAGGCACTGTCGCGCATCGCCAGGGTTTTGCGCGACGCCGACACGGTGGCCAAGATCAGGGGCACGCGCGACGCGGTCGCCATCCACGCTCTGCTGTCGGACACGCAAGCCTCGCACGCCGCCTGAAGTTCTTTGGAATTAAGTCTTCCAGGGGCCGCCGAAGGCGGCCCTCTCCATTTCAACCGCCAGCAGTCGCCTTAGTGAATGGCGACAGTGGTCAGGTCGTTTTCCATGGCGCCGGCCAAAGCCCGGTCTTTCGCATCCGAAAGCAGGATCGGCTGGCCGTTGGCGGCAAACAGGGCCCACAGGACCATACCAGGCGCTATTTCGCCGAGGTTGGGGAAGCGCCCGAGCAGCTCGTCGCTCGAGACCTTCCGGAGATAAGCGACCGAGCCTTCGCCGAGATGGGCGAATTCGCCGCTGGTCATGGTGATGGTTTCGTCAGTTCTGGTCATTTCAAGCCTCCTTGGCGCGAGGACGCCGCTCAAGGCCATCCCGCATGAGAGCCATCGGTAAAGATCAGTCTTTCACCGATATATTTATTTTCCGTACCAGCCGTTCGGTATCCGGCCGATCGAGATCGATCGACAAAAGGCCGTTCTTCAGTTCCGCTGCGATCACCCGCATGCCGTCGGCCAGCACGAAACAGCGCTGGAATTGGCGCGCGGCGATGCCGCGATGGAGGAATTCGCGCTCGGTGTCGTCGGTTTGACGGCCGCGCACGACCAACTGGTTTTCCTCCGTGGTGACATCGAGATCGCTTTCGGCGAAACCCGCGACAGCCAGCGTAATGCGCAGCCTTTCGGCCTTGCCGTCAGCACCGCTGAGGCGCTCGATGTTGTAGGGAGGATAACTGTCACCGGATTTCGCCAGTCGTTCCAGGGTCTTTTCCATGGCATCGAAACCAAGGAGAAGCGGGCTGGAGAAGGGCGTCATTCGGCTCATGTTACACTGTCCTCTTTGGAGCGACATAAACTGGAAAAACCCGGATGGCATTTTTCCCGATGGTCTTGATATGGTCCGCGCCGCGGCCAAGTTCAAGCCGCCGAACACCCCCGCCAAAAAGACTCCCCCGCATAAGGAAATGAAATGCCCCAGACCCGCAAGATCATCATCGACACGGATCCCGGCCAGGACGATGCCGTCGCCATATTGCTGGCGCTCGGCAGCGCCGAGCTGGAGATCGTCGGCATCTCTGCTGTTGCCGGCAACGTGCCGCTGAAATTGACCGAAAAGAACGCCAGGAAAATCTGCGAACTGGCCGGCCGGCCCGACATCAAGGTCTATGCAGGCGCCATCCGCCCGTTGGCGCGCGAGCTGGTCACCGCCGAGGAAGTGCATGGCAAGACCGGCCTCAACGGCCCGCAACTGCCCGATCCGAAGATGAAGCTGCAGGGCCAGTATGCGGTCGACTTCATCGTCGAGACGCTGATGAAGGAAGAGGCCGGCACGATCACGCTGTGCGCGCTCGGCCCGCTCACCAATGTCGCGCTGGCGCTGATCCGTGAGCCGAAGATCGCGCCGCGCATCAAGGAAATCGTACTGATGGGCGGCGGTTTCTTCGAAGGCGGCAATGTCACGCCGACCGCAGAATTCAACATCTATGTCGATCCGCAAGCCGCCGACCTGGTGTTCAAATCCGGCATTCCGATCGTCATGATGCCGCTCGACGTTACCCACAAGGCGCTGACCACGGCCAAGCGCACGCAGGCCATCCGCCAGCTCGGCACCCGGGTCGGCACCGCGACGGCCGAGATGCTGGAGTTCTTCGAGCGCTTCGACGAGGAGAAATACGGCACCGATGGCGGCCCGCTGCACGACCCCTGCGTCATCGCCTATCTGTTGAAGCCGGAGCTGTTCAAGGGCCGCAACTGCAACGTCACCGTCGAAACCGCCTCCGAACTCACCATGGGCATGACCGTGATCGACTGGTGGGGCGTGACCAAGCGGCCGAAGAACGCCATGGTGATGCGCGACATCGACCATGACGCGTTCTTTGCGCTGCTGGTGGAGCGGTTGGCTCGGCTTTAAGCCTGCCTTGATACAGATCGTTCGCCCAGGGGCTTAGCGCTTCTGGGCGATACCTGTGCACTTATTCGCGAAGCAGGCGGTATGTTTCGGTATCGTTGCGGCGACGCTGCCGCTCGATCGAAACCTTGGAGCCAATGGCTCTCGGCACTGTCGTGTTGTCATATGCAAACACCAGGCCGTCATTTTCATCGAGGCGAATTCCATACAAGTAACGGAACCCGCTGCCGATCGCGACCTCGGGACTTGCAGGAGCGTTGAGAACGTTGACCACTGTACCGGTCAGGCGTTCGACATTGACGATGGGGCTGCTTTGCCTCGCAATCGGGATGCCAATTGCAAGGGCGCAAACGCCCACGACGAGGATGGTGATGAGGATGCCCCTGAGGTTCTCCTGCAGGGTCATCCAGGCAAGGGAATGCCGAGCCTTGGCCAATGCGTATCACCTGACAGCAAGGACGCTGCGTTTCATTGGTATCGTGACCGGCGGTAGTTCAATTTGCGAACCTGTAGAAGGTCGATCCATTCTCGCGCGTGACGCGCTCCAATCTTGCCGGCGCGCCGATCAGATGCGGGAGGTCGTCTTCGACAAGAATGGACGAACCGGTTTCGAGTGCAACCAGATAAAGCGTGCGGCCGTTGTCTGAATGGGTACTTTTGACCGTTGCGTCGATTGGCTCGACCGACCGGATGGGGCTCGCATCATTCGTCCATTTGTAGAGAGCCGAAGGAACCATCACCGCAAACAGGACGACGATCAGGATCACGCCGGGCGCGTCCCTTTTTATGCCAGCGTAAGTCCATGACATCGACGTGAATCCCCCCACGCCGATTCATGTGGTGGCGTGAAGACTGACTTTCAATCAGCCTTCACGTACCGGCTCCGTTGGGAACGACCGTTGGCGGTCGTCACTTCGCCTTGGAAAACGCCAGCCACAGGCCGCCGCCGACCAGAAAGCTGCCGCTGATCCTGGACATCAGCTTGATGCGGCTGGCCGAGAGCAGGCGGCCGGCGCGGCTGGCGGCGAGCGCGTAGGTCGAGTCCGAGACGGCGGCAAAGATCATGGCGGTAAGGCCCATGACGACGATCTGCAGGGTGTAATTGCCCTGCGGGGCGATGAATTGCGGGAAGAAGGCGCCGAAGAACACCAGGGTCTTGGGGTTGCTCAGCGCCACGAGCAGGCCCTGCAGGAAGAAGCCGCCGCGCGGCTTTCTCGCGGTGCCGTCGGCATTCAGCGCGCCCTTGGAACGGAACATCTGCACCCCCATCCAGATCAGATAGGCGGCGCCGATCAGGCGTACCCATTCGAACCAGTGGCCCATGCCCGATATCAGCGTGTTGAGGCCGATGCCGACAATGGCGATCATCACGGCGAGCCCAGCCTGCGTGCCGGCGACATTGGCAAGGCCGGCGCGGTAGCCATGGCGGATGCTGTTGGCGATGATCAGCGTGACAGTCGGACCGGGCACCAGGATGATGACGATGCAGGCAAGGACATAGGCGGCGTAGAGTTCCAGCGACATGGGGATTTCCTCGAGGATGCGCTTAGGCGGCTGGCTGCAATCAATGCATGGCGGCGGGGCTGGTGCAAGCCGGTCGCAGACCGTGCCGCCCCTCGCGTCAGGACGCCCCCACCTGCCAAGGCAGGGTCGCCTCATAGGCCGCTCCGGCCCTGAGCGCGGCGAGGTCGCCGCGCGGCCGGCCGATCAGCTGCATGCCCAAGGGGCGGCCTTTGTCGTCGAAGCCGACGGGCACGTTGAGCGCCGGACAGCCGCCGAGCGTGGCGAAGGCCGAAACCTGCATCCAGCGATGGTAGCTGTCCATCGTCCGTCCGGCGACCTCACTTGGCCAATGCGTGCCGACTTCGAAAGGAAAGACCTGCGCCGTCGGCAGCGCGATGAGATCGAAGTGCTCGAACAGCGACAGCAGCGTCCGGTGCCAGGAGGTGCGGATGACCGAGGCCGCGCGGATCTGCGGCGCCGTCAGCCGCATGGCGTTCTCCACCTCCCAGACGGCTTCCGGCTTCAGCAGGGCGCGCTTGTGCGGGTCGTCATAATGGACTTTCAGCGCCGAGCCGCTGCTCGCCTGCCGCAGCGTCACGAAGGCTTGCCACAGTGCCTCGAAATCGAAATCCGGCAGCAAGGGCTCGGTCAGGAAGGATGCCTCCGCGAAGCGGCCGAGTGCGGCCTCGCACAGATCGAGGATGCCAGGCTCTACCGGCAGGTGACCGCCGAGATCACCGAGCCAGCCGACGCGGCCGCCGCTTGCCGGCGTTGCCAGCCCTTCGAGGAATGAACCAGGCTTTTCCCAGGACAAGGGCGCATGCGGATGGTAGCCCGCCTGCACGTCGAGCAGCAGCGCCATGTCGCTGATGCTGCGGCCCATCGGCCCGTCTATGCCCATCTGAGCATGAAAGACTTCCAGGTCCGGCCCTCCGGGGACAAGGCCCTGCGACGGGCGGAAGCCATAGACATTGTTCCACGCCGCCGGATTGCGCAGCGAGCCGCCGAAATCGCTGCCGTCGGCGACCGGAACCATGTCGAGTGCAAGGGCGACCGCAGCGCCGCCGCTCGACCCGCCTGCGGTGAGCGCCGGATCGAAGGCGTTCAGCGTCGGGCCGAACACGTTGTTGTAGGTGTTGGATCCCAGCCCGAATTCGGGAACATTGGTCTTGCCGATGATGATGGCGCCGGCCTTGCGGATGCGCTCGACGAAGAAATCGTCCTCCTGCGGCACGAAATCGGCAAAGATCGGCGAGCCGAAACTGGTCCTCAAGCCGCGCGTCATGGCGAGGTCTTTTATCGCCATCGGCAGGCCAAACAGCGAGCCGGCCGGCCCGCCTTGCGCTAGATGCGCGTCCGCCGCGTCGGCCTCGCGCAGGATGTCGGAGCGCTCGCGCAACGAGACGATGGCGTTGACCAGCGGGTTTACCGCGTCGATGCGGTCGAGGAATGCGGCGACCAACTCGCGCACGGACAGGCGGCGCAGCCGGATCGCCTCGGCCAGGTCGACAGCGGACATCCGGCAGATGTCGCCGGCGGGGGGCACGGCGTGCTTCGTTGTAGGGCGCAGGGCAGTCATCCGGCGTTGTTGCGCAGGGCGGTGTCCACATCCGCGGCCAGCGGGATGGCCGGCTGGGCGCCGGGCTTCAGGCAGGCGAGNCAAAAAGTATCGCCAGCCCCGACCGTGTCGACCGGCGTGATTTTCAGCGCCGGCACGGTCAGGAAATCCTCCGGGGTCGCCGCCAGCACGCCGTCGCCGCCGAGCGTGACGACGATGGTGCGGCCGGTTTTGCCGGCGAAGTCGCGCATGCGCGCCGGGCGGTCGCGGCCTTTCAGCGACAGCGCCTCGCCGTAAAGGTCGAATTCGGTTTCGTTGGCGACGGCGTAGTCGGCCTTGCCGAGCAACGCTGCCGCCTCGCTACGGAACGGCGCGGTGTTGAGCACGGTGACGGCGCCGGCGGCGCGTGCGGCGTCAAGCGCTGCATCGACGGTCTGCAGCGGGATCTCGTGCTGAAGCAGGACGACGTCGCCCTTCGCAAGGAAAGCCTTGGCGAGATCGCCGGGCAGCACCGAATCATTGGCGCCCGGCACGACGGCGATGACATTCTCGCCGTCGGCGCCGACGAGGATCAGCGCCGTGCCGGTGGAGGCGAAGCTCTGGCCGACGCCGGAGAGATCGACCTTGCCGGCCACGAGCAAAGCGAGGGCTTCGGTTGCGAAATTGTCCTTGCCGACGGCGCCGACCATGCGCACCTTGGCGCCGGCTCGCGCCGCAGCCAACGCCTGGTTGGCGCCCTTGCCGCCGGGCGCGGTGACGAAGCCGGAGCCGCGGACCGTCTCGCCCGGCGAAGGCAGGCGGTCGACATTGGCGATAAGGTCGAGGTTGATCGAGCCGACAACGATGATCAAGAAAGCCTCCTGCGGAATGCGCGGGAAGCTAACCTGTAAGCCGGCGGCTTGCCAGAGCGTGCGGATGTTTTGCGCCGGGAGCTCGCAAAAAGAACAACACCGGCGAGGGGATTTCGCCGGTGTTGTTTGATGCGGGCAGCTTCAGGACGCGGTCTGGCCCGCTTCCCAACCGAGGATGGCGCGTTTGCGGGTCAGGCCCCAGTGGTAGCCGGTGAGTGCGCCGGACTTGCCCAGCGCCCGATGGCAAGGGACGACGAAGGACAATGGGTTGGCGCCGACCGCCGCTCCCACCGCCCGGCTGGCGTTTGGCGCGCCGATCCTGGAGGCGATCGAAGAATAAGTGCAGGCCTTGCCCATCGGGATCCTGAGCAGCGCGTCCCAGACGCGCAGCTGGAAGTCGGAGCCGATCATCACCACGCGCAGCGGCTGGTCGGCGCGCCACAATGTCGGATCGAAGATGCGCGCCGCATAGGGCTGGGTGGCGCTCATGTCCTCGACATAGGTGGCGTTCGGCCAGCGGCCCGACATGTCGGCGAAAGCCGCCCGCTCGCCGCCCGGATCGTTGAAGGCGAGCCCCGCAAGGCCACGGTCGGTGACCATGATCAGGGCGATGCCGAAGGGCGAGATGTGGTAGCCGTAGCGGATGGTCAGGCCGGCGCCGCGCGTCTTGTAGTCGCCCGGCGACATCGCCTCGTGGGTGACGAACAAATCGTGCAGCCGGCCGGGGCCGGACATGCCGAGTTCGAACGATGTTTCGAGGAGCGGCATGCCGGAATCGAGCAGTTTGCGGGCATGGTCGAGGGTGACCGCCTGCAGGAAGGCTTTTGGCGACAGGCCGGCCCAGCGGGTGAACAGTTTTTGCAGGCCCGTGGGTGTCTCGCCGACATCGGCTGCCAGGGCTTCCAGCGAGGGCTGGTCGCGATAGTCGAGGCTGATCTTCTCGATGGCGCGGCGCACGACCTCGTAGTCGCTGCCCTCGGGGGTGATGTCGTGCTGCAGGATCGCTGTCGGTTTCATCTGCGTATTCATGGTCATCTGGGCGTTCATGGCAATATCTCCTTGACCGCGAATATCGGTCTTTCCGCCCCTTGCAACCACCCGAAACTTGCCTTGTTGCCGCCTGTTCCCAGCTAAATACTGGATTGCGCCCCGGGAGATGCCGATGGCCGGCGAAAGGGTGAATCTGAGCGGAGCAAGGGAGACCTTGCTGATGACGCTTTATGGCAAGGCGCTGGAAAGCCGGCTGCCGCATTCGCTGCTCGGGGATCGCTTCGCCGACGAGGCCGTGCGCAAGATCGAATATGATTTCTCGCACCTCAAGGTGGACACCAATCTCGGCATCGGATTGGCGATTCGAGCCAAGACCTACGACGTGCGAGTTCAAGACTTCATCGCCAGAAATCCCGGCGCCATCGTGCTGCATCTCGGCTGCGGGCTCGATACGCGCATTTTCCGTGTCGATCCACCCGAAGGCGTGGAGTGGTTCGATGTCGATTTTCCGGATGTCATCGCGCTCCGGCGCAAGCTTTACCCGTCCCGGGACCACTACCACCTCGTCGGCTCTTCGGTAACCGACCCAGACTGGCTGGCAGAAGTGCCGCGCAATCGTCCGGCCGTCGTGGTGATGGAGGGGTTGACGCCTTATCTCCCGGTAGAGGAGGGGTCACGGCTGCTGTCACGCCTTGTCGCGCATCTTGCCGGCGGCGAGCTGATGTTCGACGCCTACAGCCACTTCGGCCTGAAGATGCTGCGCCTCAATCCGACCATCAGGGCGACGGGCGCCGAGGTTCACTGGGCGATCGACGACCCGCAGGTACTGGAGCCTGCCGTTCCGAAGCTGCGCTTTGTCGACGATATCTCGGCCTACAGCGCGGAACGCACAGCGCATATGAGCTGGTCCGCAAAACTGTTCATCGGGCTCTGGAGACACATTCCCGCATTGCGCAAGGTCGGCAGGATTTTACGCTACCGGTTCTGACGCGCCGGCTCTAACGCGTCCTGGCTTTTGTCAGAGCACGTGAAAATGCAGTGGCAAAACTCTCGCGGGAGTCAGGGTCCAGGAATGACCCGATCGGCACATTCTGTCCTTGTGCTTCCACCGTCATCCTGGTGATGCCGATCTCGGCATGGCGAGCGACGGAAAAGCGTGCCCAGAACGGGTTGAAGCGATGCGCTTCCGACTTTCCCGAGGGCGCCGTCTTGCGGATGTCGAGGCTGGTGCGCGACACCGACACTTCCTCGCGGGCACGGGCGGCACGATAGTTGGCGCGGAAGGCGATGTAGACGGCGATGACGTCGAGGCCGAAGAAGCCGAACACCGGCCAAGCGCCGCGCGACAGGAAAAACGCCCCGGTCACCACCCAGCCGAACAGCAGCGCGCCCATCAGCACGGCAAAGCCGGTGCGGCCCAGCGAGCGGTGCGGTGTCAGCAGCGCCTGGAAGAATGGCTCGTCGGCCTGAAACGAGGCGTTTGTGTCGCTCATCCCAGGATATTATAGGAGGGATATGGCCAGCCCCAAGTCCAAAAATCTTTCCCTATCCAAAAGTGAACTGCAGCCCGGGCGGCGCGACGGCTCGAATGCCAAGCCGCGACCGCGGCCGGCGCGGCTCCGTTCGCTCTACAGCGCCGCCGAGGTGCATGAGATCTTCCGGCGGTTTTCGGTGCAGCGGCCCGAGCCGAAGGGCGAGCTCGAGCACGTCAACGCCTTCACGCTGCTGGTGGCCGTGGTGCTGTCGGCGCAGGCGACCGATGCCGGCGTCAACAAGGCGACGCGGGCGTTGTTCAAGGTCGCCGACACACCTGAAAAGATGCTGGCGCTGGGCGGAGCCAGGGTCGGCGAGTACATCCGCACCATCGGACTCTGGCGCAACAAGGCCAAGAATGTCGTGGCGCTCTCGGAGGCGCTGATACGCGATTACGGCGGCGAGGTGCCCAGCGAGCGCGATGAGTTGGTCAAGCTGCCGGGGGTCGGGCGCAAGACCGCCAATGTCGTGCTCAACATGGCGTTCGGCCAGCACACGATGGCGGTCGACACCCATATTTTCCGCATCGGCAACCGCCTCGGCCTGGCGCCAGGCAAGACGCCGGAGCAGGTCGAGCAAGGGCTGCTGCGGATCATTCCGGATGAGTATATGCGCCACGCGCATCACTGGCTGATCCTGCATGGCCGCTATGTCTGCAAGGCGCGCAAACCCGATTGCCCGGCCTGCGTCATCGCCGATCTCTGCAAGGCCGAAGTGAAGACGACCGATGTGCCGGCGCCGCTGGTGGAAATCGCGGCGCCCGGCGTCCCGACAACTAGCTTTCCTCCACGAACACCTCTTCGCGCTTCTTCTTGACCGACGGCAGGAAGACGACGACGAGCACGGCCAGTGCGACGAGCAGCAGGCCGGCGCTGATCGGCCGCGTCACGAAGGTCGAGGGGTCGCCGCGCGACAGGATCATGGCGCGGCGCAGGTTTTCCTCGAGCAGCGGGCCAAGCACGAAGCCGAGCAGCAGGGGTGCGGGTTCGCAGCGCAGCTTGGTCAGGATGTAGCCGAGCAGGCCGAAGAATGCGACCGCGTAGAGATCGAAGGCGTTGGTGTTGACGCTGTAAACACCGATCGAGCAGAACGCCATGATGATCGGGAAGAGCACATAATAGGGGATCGTCAGCAGCTTCACCCACAGCCCGATCAGCGGCAGGTTCAGCACGATCAGCATCAGATTGCCGATCCACATCGAGGCGATGATGCCCCAGAACAGCGCCGGCTGCTCGATCGCGACATTGGGGCCGGGCACGATGCCCTGGATGATCATGGCGCCGATCATCAGCGCCATGACCGGATTGGCCGGAATGCCCAGCGTCAGCATCGGAATGAAGGAGGTCTGGGCGCCGGCATTGTTGGCCGATTCCGGGCCGGCGACGCCGGCGATGGCGCCCTTGCCGAACTCCTCCGGGTGTTTCGACACGCGCTTTTCGACCGTGTAGGAGGCAAAGGCCGCAAGCACCGCGCCGCCGCCGGGCAGGATGCCGAGCGCCGAACCGATGATCGTGCCGCGCACGATGGGCGCGGCCATCGCCTTGAAGTCGTCGCGGGTCGGCATCAGGCCGGAGACCTTTTTGATCATCACCGAGCGCTCGTGCTCGTTTTCGAGATTGCGCAGGATCTCGGCAACGCCGAAGACGCCGACCGCCACCGCGACGAAGTTCAGCCCGTCGGCATATTCGCGGATGCCGAGCGTGAAGCGCTGCGTGCCGGTGTAGATGTCGGTGCCGACAATGCCGAGCAGCAGGCCGAGCACGACCATCGCCAGCGCCTTGACGATCGAGCCGTGGGCGAGCGCGATGGACGAGACGAGGCCGACGATCATCAGCGAAAAATATTCGGCCGCGCCGAATTGCAGGGCTATTGCCGTCAGCGGCGGGGCAAAGACGGCGACGAGAAAGGTCGACACCGTGCCGGCGAAGAACGAGCCGATCGCGGCGATCGCCAGAGCCGCCCCGGCGCGACCGTTCCTGGCCATCTGGTAGCCGTCGATGGCGGTCACGGCCGAGGAGGATTCGCCGGGCATGTTGATGAGAATGGCGGTGGTCGAACCGCCATACTGGGCGCCGTAGTAGATGCCGGCCAGCATGATGAGGGACGAAACCGGGTCGCCGATCTGAAAGGTGATCGGCAGCAGCATGGCGATGGTTGCGGTGGCGCCGATGCCGGGCAGGACGCCGATCAGCGTGCCGAGCAGAACGCCGATGAGGCAAAAACCCAGATTGGCCGGCGTGGTGGCCGTCGAAAAGCCGAGTTCGAGGTTCCTGAGGAGGTCCATCTCAGCGCCTCACAATGCCAGCAATTGGGGCAACCAGGGGCCGAAGCGCTGGAACGGCAGCCCGAGCGCGTAGCTGAAGACAAGCACTGAGAACAGCGTCAGGCCGGCCGACAGCAGAAGTGCCGTCAGCGGCTTCATGCGGGCGCTGGCAAAAGAGGCGATCAGCGCCGCCAGGAAGATCGACGGGACGAAGCCGAGGCCGCGCACCGTCAGGCCGAAGAAGATCGGCGCCGGCAGGATGAACAGCATGCCGCGCCAGGCGATCGGGCCGATGGGTTCGCCCTCGACGCGCACCGCCTGGACGAGGATGATGGCGCCAAGCACGATCAGCACGGTCGCCAGCACCAGCGGGAAATAACCCGGTCCCATGCGGAAGGCGGTGCCGATTTCGAGGCCGAGCGATTGTATCGCGAAAAAGGCGCCGAAAAAGATGAACAGCGCGGCGCACAGGCCGTTTGTCCTGTCGATGGCGAAAGGTTTCATGGCGGTCCTCCCCTGACCCTTGCAACGGGCTTGCCGTTGCAAATGTGAAAACGGACGTCGAAGCGAAAACGGGGCGCCGGCAGCGCCCCGTTCAAGCCTCAGTCGGCGTATTGGCCGGCGGCTTCGATGATCGGCTTCCAGCGCGTGATCTCGCCTTCCAGCTTGGCCTTCAGCGCTGCCGGCGTCGCGTCGGCCTCGGACGACGGCTTGGTGCCGAGTTCGGCGAAGCGGGCGATGACGTTGGGGTCCTTCAGCGCGACCTGGAGCGATTTCGACAGTCGGCCGGTGATCTCGGCCGGCGTGCCCTTCGGCGCATAGAGGCCGTGCCAGATGCCGACCTGAACCGCGGGCAGGCCGGCTTCGATGGTCGTCGGCACGTCCTTCACCACGTCGAGGCGCTCCGGCGTGGTGACGGCATAGGCCTTGATCGTGCCGCCCTGGATCTGCTTGGTGGTGTTGGTGGTCTGGTCGCACATGATGTCGACCTGGCCGCCGAGAAGGTCGGTCATGGCCGGACCGGTGCCCTTGTAGGGCACGGTGACCAGCGGCGTGCCGATGGCGCTCATGAACAGCATGCCGCACAGATGCGAGGCAGCGCCGATGCCGGCATTGGCGACGGTGATGGTGTCCTTGTTGGTCTTGGCGTATTCGACCAGCCCTTTCAGGTCGGCCGGCTCCAGGTCCTTGCGGGCGACGATGGCCATCGGCACCTCGGTGACGAGGCCGACATACTCGAAGGCGTTCAGCGTGTCGTAGGCGAGTTTTCTGTAGAGGGTCGCGCTGGTCGCCATGCCGATGTGATGGAGGAGCAGCGTGTAGCCATCCGGGTCGGCGTTGGCGACGCGGCCGGCGCCCAGCGTGCCGCCGGCGCCGCCGACATTTTCGACGATGATCTGCTGGCCGAGATCCTTCGACATGGCTTCGGCGACGAGCCGCGTAACCGTGTCGGTCGGACCGCCGGCCGCAAACGGCACGACGACGGTGATGGTGCGCTCGGGATAGGTCTGTGCGCTGGCGGTGAACGAATAAAGCGTGACGGCCGCGGCGGCGGCCAGGGCGGCTACAATTTTCCTCATCGTAATTCTCCTCCCAGGATATCAATCTCCGATCGCTGTGCAGGTCAGGCAGCGAGGGTGCAACAAAGGCAAGCTAACAGATTGTCGCCTGACGCAAACTGCAAAATACAGTCGTGCGCAACCATGGCGATCAGTGGGGAGTATGCCCGGAGGAGATGGGTTTGGTGTTGGCGTTGCTTCAATAATCGTAGCCGCGCGCCATCGCCGCCGCGAAGATCGGGATCAGCAGGAAGATGAAGGCTTCGGCGCGCACATAGGTCTTCACCGAGGCGAGTTCCGCAACCGGCACCTGAAAGCCGGGATTTGCACTGGCTTGCCGGTTCCAGGAGATGAAGCGGATGGTCGGGATGATCGACAGCAGGCCAACGATGCCGAATGCCGCCATCTTGGTCCAAAACACCCAGTTGTAGACATAGAACTCCCAGCCCTTCAGGCCGTAGACGACGCGGCCGATGCCGACGATGATGATCGACATCGCGAGGATGCCGTAGTGGCGGTCGATGCCGGCAAGCCGCTTCAGCGTGGCGGCGGAGAGGTCGCCGCGGATCAGGACAAATTCGGCGCCAATGATGCCGGCCAGCGAGAACACCAGCAGATGATGGAAAATGGCAAGCACGAGATCGGTGGTGTCCATGGCGTTCTCCTCCCATTGGCGGTATCGAGACCGGCCCTTGCCGGACCGGTTGCGAAAGGTAGCATCGTTCGGCAGAATTCCCAGAGGCGGATCTGGGTTGGACCATCGGCGTCGCCATCCTGACAGCTGGGGTTTTCTGAAATGACCGGACTGAAGCGCGCCCTGTACCCGATGCCGGACGACATCCGCATCGCCCTGACCGAAAAAGGACTGACAGCGGCCTACGAGGCGCGGCCGGACTACCAGAAGAACGATTATCTCGGCTGGGTCGCCCGCGCCAAACGCAGCGACACCAGGCAGAAGCGGCTCGACCAGATGCTGGACGAATTGCGGCGCGGTGGGCTCTACATGAAGATGGTCTGGCACGGCTGAAAGTAAGCCGACGCTGTTCGCTTCGACCGCCTGGTCGCGCCAGGCCGTTCGGAAGCTTCCCTGGCTGAATGATGATCCGGCTTGGCCCTTGTCCGGGCGCGCTGGTTTGCTAAGCGCTGACCGTCAACGGAGGCAGAGTTTCATGGGCAGTCCAAAAACAGCCGGCGTCCCGGTTCTCGAAACGGAACGGACCATCATGCGGGCGCACCGGATCGAAGACTTCGACAACTATGCTGTCATGTGGGCCGACCCCGTCACCACCCGTTTCATCGGCGGCAAGCCGCGGACGCGGGAGGAAAGCTGGATGCGGTTCCTGCGGCATGCCGGCCTGTGGTCGCTGCTTGGCTACGGCTTCTGGGCGGTCGAGGACAAGGCCAGCGGTCGCTTCATCGGCGAGGCCGGATTCCACGATCTGAAGCGCGACATCGAGCCGTCGCTCGAGGGCATTCCGGAAGCCGGCTGGGCGCTGGCGCCGCAAGCACATGGCAAGGGTCTTGCCAGCGAAGTCGTCAGAAGGGCCCTGGCCTGGGGCGACGAAACCTTTGCCGGCGCGAGAACCGTCTGCATCATCGATCCGGAAAACACCGGCTCGTTGAACGTTGCGGCAAAGTGCGGCTACACCAAGGTCCTGGAAACGACCTATCACGACGGGCTGACGATCCTGCTCGAACGGCGGGTGTGAAGCGCTTCATCGACGCAATTTCCACGTTCTGCCAGGGTTGGCTATTCTAATCTAGCTACGCAATTCCTGTGGGAAAACCGCTCACACTTTTCCTGGAATTGCCCTTTGGGGGAGCCGACCATGCGTGCGATCAATGCGATATTTCTGAAGCTTTTCTGGGCGGGGCTGCTGCTCCTGGCGGCCGTGCGACTGGCGGGCGCCGATGCGACGGTGCCGACCGCCGACATCGAGGGCGGTGCCGACAATCATCTGGCCAAGCGCTACGAGGGGTCGTTCATCGTCTCCTACGAAAAATTCGCCTATACCGATTTTACAGTGCCGCTGTCGCCGCTGAAGCCGAGCGCCGATCCGGATGCCCGTGACACGATGAACAACCGTGTGTTCGCGCCGGACAAGAAGGCTGAGGTCGAAGGCGCGCTGACCCGCATCGCCTATGTGCTGCCGGCCGAGCGCTCCCCGCTCGAAGTGCTGCGCAACTACCAGGATGTGATCGCGGCCGCCGGCGGCGAAGTCCTGTTCGAATGCAAGAAGGAAGAGTGCGGCGGCGCCGCCGACCGGTCGTCGAGCGGTGGCGGCGGCGACATGAGCCTGATGATGTATTTCTTCCATGAAAGCGACGTCAAGGACGCGGCCTTTTCCAATGGCGCCTGTGCGGTAACCACCGGTATCAACGACCAGCGCTTCTTCGCTGCCAAGGTGCCGCAGGATGGCGGCGACGCCTATGTCACGGTTCAGGCCTATTCGCTGATCGACGACCTCTACTGCAAGGAACTCAACGGCCGCACCATCGCCGTCGTTCAGGTGCTGGAGCCCAAGGCGCGCGACAAGAAGATGGTGGTGGTCGAAGCGGCCAAGATGGCGGATTCGCTGTCGGCCACCGGCTCCATCTCGCTCTACGGCATCTTCTTCGACACCGACAAGGCCGACATCAAGCCGGAATCGGAACCGACGCTGAAGGAGATCTCGACGCTTCTGACCAACGAGCCGGGCATGGCGGTGATCGTCGTCGGTCATACCGACAACCAGGGCGCCTTCGACTACAATATCGATCTGTCGTCGCGGCGGGCGCAGTCGGTAAAGACGGCGCTGGTCTCGAAATACGGCATCGATGGCGGCCGGCTGACCGCCGCCGGCGCCGGCATGATGGCGCCCGTCGCCAGCAATGACGACGAAACCGGCCGCGCCAAGAACCGCCGCGTGGTGCTGGTCAAGGCGAACTGAGGCCGATCACGGTTTCAGCGCCGGCTAGGCGCGCTGCCTGCTCCAGCATCGAGGCATCCTCGCCGAAGGCGCGGGTGGCGCGAGCGGCGGCCTCCAGCAGGTCCGGTGTCATGCGGCGCAGGAACGCCGTATCGACGCGTGTCGACGGGCCGGCGAGCGTCAAGGCGCCGAGCAGAACGCGGCCCGGTCCGAACACCGGCACCGAGACGCCCGCCGTCTCAGGGTCGCGGTCGCCGATCGACAGATAGTGGCAGGCCTTGCGGATGGTCTCGTATGGTTCGCCCGGCTGGCCTGAAAACGCTGCCAGCACGCGGCCGCCCGAGCCGGTGAGCAACGGCAGCAGGTCGCCTTCCCGGATGGTGTAGCGGATAGGATGCTTGGATTCGACGCGGTAGAGACAGGTGCGGGCGTCGCCCGAGCGGACATAGAACGCCACGCTTTCCCAACTGCGTTCGGCAAGATCACGCATGATCGGCAGCAGGATGTCGACCGCCACGACCGAGCGCTGGTAAAGCGCGCCAAGCCGAAAGGTGGCGGGTCCGATGCGGTAGCGGCCATCGTCGAGCCGCTCCAGCAACTGCCCGCGCAGCAATGAGTTCGCCAGCCTCAAAATGGTGCTTTTGTAGAGCCCGGTGCGCGCCGCGATCTCGGCCAGGCTGAGCGAGCGGTCGGCGGTCGCGAACGCGTCGAGAATGGCAATCGCGCGGTCGAGCGCGGCAACACCATCGGCCGGCAACGGCTGGGATCGCGCTTCGGTCATCTCACGAACAGTTTCATTCCAGTTTACCTGCTCGGACAAAGGCCGGCCGAAGCGATTGTGCCGCACATCCATGGTTCTGTCTAGTAGAACAGCGTTCCTGTTGACAGAACGCACCGAAATCGGCATGAATTTTTGCCGAGCGGGTCTGTTTTCAGGCTACGTTTCTGGCAGGCACCGGAGGAGGTGTCGTGATTTGGAGGAATCCCATGCTGAACAGACGCAGATTTTTGATGAGCACCGCGGCCGCAGGCGCTGCCGGATTCGTTGCAACGCATTTGACGCCCGCCCTCGCTCAGGATGCACCGCAGATCCAGATCTTCGTGCCGGCCGCGCCCGGCGGTGGCTGGGACCAGACGGGGCGCACCATCGACCAGGTGCTGCGCAGTGAAAAACTGATCTCCGGCTCGCAGATCACCAATGTCGGCGGCGCCGGCGGCACGGTCGGCCTGCCGCAGTTCATCAGCCAATGGAAGGGCAAGGGCAATTCGCTGATGGTGGCCGGCATGGTCATGGTCGGCGCCATCATCGCCAACAAATCAGCCAACAACCTCTCCGAAGTCACGCCCATCGCTCGCCTCACCGGCGAGTTCGAGGCGCTGGTGGTGCCGGTGGATTCGCCGTTCAAGACGGCCGGCGATTTCGTTGCGGCGCTCAAAGCGGATCCGACCAAGGTTCCGGTGGCCGGCGGCTCGGCCGGCGGCTCCGACCACATCCTGTTCGGGCTGATCGCCAAGACGGTCGGCGTTCCGGCAACCAACCTCTCCTATGTGCCTTTCGCCGGCGGTGGCGAGGCGCTGTCGGCGCTGCTCGGCAACCAGGTTGCGGCCGGCATTTCCGGCTTCGGCGAGTTCTCCGAGCAGGTCAAGGCGGGCGCGCTTCGGCTGTTGGCGATCTCCGCCGACAAGCGCCAGGACGGCATCGACGCACCGACGATGAAGGAAGCCGGCATTGACGTCGAACTGTTCAACTGGCGCGGCGTCTTCGCACCGCCAGGCGTCTCCGATGCCGACAAGGCGGCGATGGTCACGATGATCGAGACCATGGCCAAGAGCGATGCCTGGGCAACCGAGTGCAAGAACCGTAACTGGACGCCCATCCTGCTCACCGGCGACGATTATGCGAAATTCCTCGTCGACGACACCGCCCGCATCACCGCGATCCTCAAGGATCTCGGCCTCGCCTGATGTCTTCAGGGGCGGCCACGGCCGCCCCTCCGACATTCGCCTGCGGCATGGACATATCATGCGCTGGGAGTGAAACTGCGGATGCGGCCGGCGGGAGGATGCCGGCCATCTCGGGAGGACATCGATGAGCACCAGCGACCAGCAGCCGGCGCCCCCGCGCCTTGCCATGCCCGAATTGTTGATCGGCATCGGGCTTCTCGCCTGTGCCGCGGCCGTGGCGTGGCAGACCCTGGCGATCCCGGTTTCGCCGCTCTATTCCAAGGTCGGGCCGACCGTCTTTCCCTACATCACCATGACCGGCATGATCGTGCTTTCGCTGCTGCTCATCGTCGCCGCGCTGCGCGGCGGCTGGCAGCCGCAGGAAGAAAAGGAGACGCCGACCGACTGGAAGGCGATGGGCATCGTCGTTGCCGGCCTGGTCGCCAATCTGGTGCTGATCCAGCCGCTCGGCTTCACCGCCGCCTCGGTCATCATGTTCGTGCTCGTCTGTTATGGCTTCGGCAGCAAGCACACGCTGCGCGATGCGCTGACCGGCTTGATCCTGGCGCTTGCCGCCTATTTCGGCTTTGCCAGGGCGCTCCGCGTCAACATTGGCGCCGGCTTCATCGAAAACCAGCTGAATACGGTGGTCGACGCGATCATCGCCACGGTAAGGGGCTGACGCCATGGAGACGCTCGGCCATCTCGCCCACGGATTTTCGGTCGCTTTCTCGCCGACGAACCTGCTGTGGTGCCTGGTCGGCACCACGCTCGGCACGGCCATCGGCGTGCTGCCCGGCCTCGGGCCGGCGCTGACGATCGCGCTGCTGCTGCCGATCACCTACCAGGTGGCGCCGGAGGCGTCCTTCATCCTGTTTGCTGGCATCTATTACGGCGCCATGTATGGCGGCTCGACGACCTCGATCCTGCTCAACACGCCGGGCGAAAGCGCCACCATCGTCACCGCGCTGGAAGGCAACAGGATGGCCCGCTCGGGTCGCGGCGGCGCGGCACTGGCGACCTCGGCGATCGGCTCCTTCGTCGCCGGCACCATCGGCACGATGGGCGTCGCCTTCCTGGCGCCGGTGGTGGTGAAGTTCGCGCTGGCCTTTGGTCCGGCCGAATATTTCTCGCTGATGGTGCTCGCCTTCATCACGGTTTCGGCGGTGCTCGGCTCGTCCTCCGTGCGCGGCCTCACCAGCCTGTTCATCGGCTTCGTCATCGGCATGATCGGCGTCGACCTGCAGACGGGACAGCCGCGCTTCACCTTCGGCATGAACGAACTGCTCGATGGCGTCGATGTCATCATTGCCGCGGTCGGCCTGTTTGCCGTCGGCGAGACGCTCTACATGGCCTCGCGCCGCTATGCCGGCAAGGACGAGATCGTGCCGCTCAAGGGATCGCTCTACATGACAGCGGCCGAATGGGGACGATCGTGGAAGCCATGGCTGCGCGGCGCTTTTATCGGCTTCCCGATCGGCGCCATGCCTGCCGGCGGCGCCGAGATCCCGACCTTCCTGTCCTATGCCATCGAAAAGAAGCTGTCGAAGCACAAGGAGGAGTTCGGCACGGTCGGCGCCATCGAGGGCGTTGCCGGACCGGAAGCCGCCAACAATGCGTCTGCCGCCGGCGTGCTGGTGCCGATGCTCACCCTTGGCCTGCCGACCTCGGCGACTGCCGCAATCATGCTGTCGGCCTTCCAGAGCTACGGCATCAATCCGGGACCGCTGCTGTTGACGACGCAGGCCGATCTGGTCTGGGGCCTGATCGCCAGCCTGTTCATCGCCAACGTCATCCTGGTCGTCCTCAACCTGCCGCTGATCGGGCTGTGGGTACGGCTGTTGAAAATCCCTGCGCCGCAGCTCTATGCCGGCATCCTGGTGTTCGCGACCGTCGGCACCTACGGCATCTCGCAGTCGCCGATCGACCTCGTCATCCTCTATCTCCTGGGGGCCGCCGGCTTCCTGATGCGGCGCTTCGATTTCCCGACCGCGCCGGTCATCATCGGCATGATCCTGGGGCCGCTCGCCGAAACGCAGTTCCGCCGGGCGATGACGATCTCGAACGGCGACTGGTCGGTGTTCTACACCCACAAGCTGTCGCTGGTGCTGCTGATCCTCGCCTTCATCGGCCTAGCCGGGCCGCATATCTGGGCCTTCATCGAGCACCGGCGCCGGCGCGGGCCGGAGCATGTGCCGGGCGATGCCTGAGCAACCTGGAGCATCATGACCGATCTGCTTGCCGGCATCCGTATCCTCGACCTGACCAATGTGCTGGCGGGCCCTTATTGTGCCTACCAGCTGGCGCTGCTCGGCGCCGATGTCATCAAGGTCGAGACGCCGCAAGGCGGCGATCTGGCGCGCCAGCTCGGCGCCTCGCCGGCGCTCAACGAGGCGGGGATGGGCGCGTCGTTCCTGGCGCAGAATGCCGGCAAGCGATCGGTGGTGCTGGATCTCAAGAGCGAAGCCGACCGCGAACGCTTCCTCGATCTCGTCGCCTCGGCCGACGCGCTGGTCGAGAATTTTCGACCGGGCGTGATGCGGCGGCTGGGTCTCGGCTATGAGGTGCTGAAAGCGGTCCGCCCCGGTCTCGTCTATTGCGCCATATCCGGTTTCGGCCAGAGCGGGCCGATGCGCGACAATCCGGCCTACGACCAGATCATCCAGGGGCTGTCCGGTATCATGAGCATCACCGGCACGCCGGAGACAGCACCCTTGCGGGTCGGCTATCCCGTCGCCGACACGCTGGGCGGGCTGGTCGGGGCCTTCGCCATCGCCGCGGCACTGGTCAAGCAGAAGACCTCGGGCGAGGGCGCGTTTCTCGATGTCTCGATGCTGGAATGCACGCTGTCGGCGCTGGGCTGGCCGGTGTCCAACTATTTGACCGCCGGTGTCGAGCCGCAGCCAATGGGCAATGAGAACATGACGGCTGCGCCCTCCGGCGCGTTTCGCACCGGCGACGGCCTGCTCAACATCGCCGCCAACAAGCAGGAGCAGTTCGTCACGCTTTGCCGGCTGATCGGCCAGCCGGAACTGGCCGACGATCCGCGCTTTGCCGAGCGCGAGACGCGCAAGCAGAACCGTGCCTCCTTGAAAGGGCTGATCGAGACAGCGCTTGCGAGCGCCTCGGCGGCTGCCTGGGAAGAAAAGTTCAACCGCGCCGGCGTTCCGGCGGGCCGGGTGCTGACGATCCCGCAGGTGCTTGGCGAGCGCCAGGTGGTCGAGCGCGACATGACCACGCGTTTCCAGGGCCTGCCCGGCATGGAGCAGCCGCTGACAGTGGTGCGCGGCGGCTTCATGGTCGATGGCGCGGCACCCTTGCCGGTCCTGCCGCCACCGGTGCTGGGTGAGCATATGGACGAGGTTTTTTCGACCCTGCCGCCGCGCGCCAGGAGAAGCGCGTGAGCGAGAGAAAAACCGGCCGCGAGCGCGGCGAGGAGTGGTGGCAGACCGGCATCATCGAGATGGGTCCCGGCATCATCCGGCTGCGCGGCTATGAAATCCAGGAGCTGATCGGCCGCGTCAGCTTTCCGGCCACGATCTGGCTGATGCTGCGTGGCGAATTGCCGAGCGAGGAGCAGGCGGCGCTGCTCGGCATTGCGCTGGGGGCGGCCGTCGACCACGGGCCGCAGGCGCCGTCGATCGCCATTGCCCGCATGGCCATCACCTGCGGAGTCGGCATCAACAGCGCCATGGCGTCCGCCGTCAACGTGCTGGGCGACGTGCATGGCGGCGCCGGCGAACAGGCGCTGTCCTTCTATGGCGACATTGCCGTGGCACTTGACCAGGGTGTTGCGCTGGACCAAGCCGTAGCCGCACGGCTCGACCGTTTCTTCGCCGAGGAGAAAGGCTATGTGCCGGGATTTGGCCATCGCTTCCACCCGGTCGATCCGCGCGCGCCGCGCCTGATCGCAGTGACGCGCGAGTTTGCCGCGCGCGGCGTCGTCAGCGGACGCTTTGCCGACATCGCCGAGGCCGTCGAATCAGAGGTGGCACGGCGCAAGGGGAAGAAAATACCGCTCAACATCGACGGCGCCACCGCCGTCATCTATGGCGAGCTCGGCTTTCCGCCGCCGTTGACGCGCGGCCTGTTCGTGCTCTCGCGCTCGGTCGGCATCCTGGCGCATGCATGGGAACAGTCGCAGCAAAGCGAGCGCAACAAAGGGCCGCTGCCGCGCGAATGGCTGTGGGCCTATACGGGCACGCCGCTGCGGCCATTTCCCGCTGAGGGGGATGAGGGTCCCGCTGAAGGGGACGAGGGCAAGTGAGGTTGGTCAGGCCGGGTCCGGCACTGCCGGCTGAGGCGGCGCCAGGTTGGCCATCAGCGTCGAGAGATCCGGCTCATCGATGAGCAACGCCGCGTCCTGCGGCTTGAGCCATGCCCGCTGGCGGCTCTTGGCCTCCTGCCAGTTGGCCAGTTCCTCGGACACCTCCAACAGATAGACGACGACGTCGACGCGCACAAAATTGTGCTCCAGCCGTTTCCAGTAGGAATAGCTGCCGGCAGGCGCCTTGCGGGTCTTGCCGAGCACGCCGGCTTCTTCGCGCGCCTCGATGGTGGCGGCCTTGCGCCCGCTCTTTCCTTTCATCGGCCAGCCCTTGGGCACGATAAAGCGCTTCGTCGCTCGCGACGTCACCAGCATCACTTCGAAATTGCCTGAAACGTCCAGACGAAAGGGAATGGCGGCGACCTGGCGAATGCGTTCGCCTCGCCTTGCCTTGCGTACCGCCTTTTTCTTCGTCGTCGCCATGTGCTGAAAATCCGGTCGGCGGGCGCACCGCCGCACGCCGCCTGCAAACCCTGATATGCCCGCGAGGCAATGAGCATTTTTAGTAAATAAGTCGACTAAGTAAATCGCAAGCGACCGATATCAACGGCAAACACGCACAATCTGGTTGTTGACGATCTGAATCGGACAAGCTTGCCGGACGACGGGCACTTCGGGGCGCGGCTGCGGCACGATCCGACGGTCCTGCTCGCGATATTGCTGCTGCTGTTGCTGGAACTGCTGCCGCTGCAGGCTGTTGCGCAATTGCTGCAGCTGGTTCTGCTGGATCAGCCGGTTGGCGCTGGGATTGACGGACTGAGCCGCAGCAGATTGCATGATGCCGGCGAGCGTTGCCGCCGCCAGCATTGCCGACATGAGAACTGTCGATAGGCGAAGCGTCGACATCAGTTCATTCCCGTACAGATATAACCTCCTCTCTATATAGGGCGTTCGTCTCGATCTGCCATGGGCCGGTCTGCCATGGGCCGATCTGCCACGGGTTGGCGAAATCCCTGAGGAAGCGGCCCGGCCGCACTTGACAGAAAAGATCGATTGACCGCTCTATCGGGCGCGGATCTCGGCCTCAATCGCGGCTGACTCGAGGCACAATCGGGAGCATATTGATGAAAAGCAGGCAAGTATATTTCGCGGCGCTACTGGGCAGCATCTGTATTCTTGGCCCGGTGGCAGTCGCGGCGCAAACCAAGACCGACAAGGCGGCGCCTGCCGCCGCAGCGCCCGCCCCTGCTGCCGGCCCGACATTGCCTGGCGGCGCCTCGGCGCTGTCCGAGACACATGGCGACTGGACGGTCAATTGCCAGGTAACCGGCACGGCCAAGGTTTGCAGCCTGTCGCATCAGCAGTTCAACAAGCAGTCCAACCAGCGCCTGCTGGCCATCGAGCTGTCGAGCAAGAGCGGCGAGGATGCCGCCGGAACGCTGGCGCTGCCGTTCGGCCTGGCGCTCGCCAAAGGCGTCAGCCTGACCATCGACGACCAGAAGCTGGAAGGCAGCCTGCCGTTCAACACCTGCCAGGCCGTCGGCTGCCTGGTGCCGGTGGCGTTCGATGCCAGCGTCACGCCGCTGCTCAAGGCAGCCACCACGCTGAAGATCGACGCCTTCGCGGCCGACACCGGTCAAGCGGTGAGTTTCACCATCCCGCTCAACGGCTTCGGCGGCGCACTGGCACGGACCGCGGAACTCTCGGCGGACTGAGCAGCGAGCGCGCGGCTACTCAACTTCGCGCAGCCGGTACCCCACGCCGGTCTCGGTGGTGATGTAGCGCGGCTGGTCGGGTGATTTTTCGATCTTCTGCCGGAGCTGGCGGACATAGACCCTGAGATACTGCACGTCGGTCGAATCGCCCCACACCTGCTTCAGAAGGAAATGGTGGGTCAGCACCTTGCCGGCATGCTGCACCATAATACGCAATATGTCGTACTCCTTGGGGGAGAGCTTTATCTCCTTGCCTTCGACCTTGACGATGCGCTTGACCAGGTCGACGCTGAGATCGCCGGTGTGGAACACCGGCTTTTCGCCCTGCTGCTGGAATTTGTGGCGCAGCGCGACGCGGATGCGGGCGACCAGCTCGTTCATGCCGAACGGCTTGGTGATGTAGTCGTCAGCGCCGAGTTCGAGCGCCGCGACGATGCCGGCTTCGTCGGTGCGGCTGGACAGGATGACCACGGGCACGTCGAGGCCGTCGCCGCGCCATTTCCGCAGGAGATCGAGGCCACCCATGCCGGGCAGGCCGAGGTCGAGCAGGATCAGATCCGGCTTTTGTGCATCGACGAGTTCGATCGCAGCGTTGGCGTTGGGCGCTTCGCTGACCGCATAGCCCTGGCTGCCGAGGCCGACGCGCAGCAGTTTGCGGATCGGCGGCTCGTCGTCGACGACCAGTATGCTGACGTTGGAATTTGTCATGCCGGATCACCAGAGTTTTGCCCGTCCGCGTTCCGTTCGTCCAGGCCGGGCGATCGTGCCGGCTTCGGCATGCGGATGGTGAAGACCGCGCCTTGGCGATCGCTGCGGTTCGCCGCCATGATCGTGCCGCCCATCGCCTCGATGAAGCCCCGGCAGATCGACAGGCCGAGCCCGGTGCCGGCCTGGACCTGATCGCGCTTGCGCACCCGGTAAAAGCTGTCGAAGACGCGCTCCAGGTCGGCGGGCGGAATGCCCGGTCCCTCATCCATGATCTGCAGCGCGACGGAGCCATTGTCGGCCCAGCCCTGCAGCCGGATTGTCGATCCCTGTGGCGCGTATTTCGCGGCATTGTCGAGCAGATTGAACAGCATTTGTTCGAACAGCACGGGATCAAGCTTCAGCATCGGCAGGTCGGCCGGAATATCAACCTCGGTCTTGTGCCCGGCAGTGATCTTGCGTGCCCGCTGCAAGGCCGAGCCAACGACATCGCCGACATAGTGCAGGGCGAAATTCGGTTCCATGGCGCCCGATTCAATCTTGGTCATGTCGAGCAGATTGGCGATGAAGCGGTTCAGCCGTTCGGACTCGTCGAGCACGGTGGTCAGCAGCTCGGCCCGATCGTTCTCGGGCAGTGCCGGCGCAAATTCCCTGAGCGTGCCGGCCGCGCCCATGATGGCCGCCAGCGGCGTCTTCAGATCATGCGAGATCGACGTCAGCAGTGCCGAGCGCAAGCGGTCGGCCTCGGCCGCCAGCCTGGCGCGGTCGACATCGGCGACCAGCTGGATGCGCTCGATGGCAACCGCCGCCTGGTCGGCCAGCGCGTCGAGCAGGCGCTGTTGCTCGGGCGTCAGCAGCGGGCCTTGCTTGTCATTGTCGAGGCCGACGACGCCGACGGCCGTGCGTGCGGTGCGCAAGGGGAGGTAGAGGCGTTTTGCCCCGGGCAGGGTATCGGCGCCACGGCCGGCAGCCCGGTTGTGTTCCCAAGCCCAGCGTGCAGCCGCGATGTCGGCCTCGGCCAGCGTGTCATCGGGGGGATAACCGGCCTTGACGGTGATCGTGCCTTCTTCCGGCAAAAGCAGCACCACGCGCAGCTTCAGCATCGAGGCGATCTGGAAGGCTGTGGCCCACAAAACGTCGTCGAGCGTGCCGGCGCCGGCGAGCTTCTTTGAAAAGAGGTAGATGTCCTCGGTGGCCCGGGCGCGTGAACGGGCGGCGGCTGCCTGACGCTGCACACGCGCCGTCAGATTGCTGGCGATGACGGCAACGACGAGGAAGACGGNAGACGGCGAAGGCAACGATGCTCTCCGGATCGCGGATCGTCATCGTGTAGCGCGGCTCGAGAAAGAAGAAGTTGAAGGCAATGGCGCTGAGGAAACAGGCGTACAGCGCCGGCCACAGGCCAAAGGTCACTGCCGATGTCAGCACCGCCAGCAGCAGCACGCTGGCAAGGTTGCGAACGTCGAGGAACTGATCGAGGACGGCGCTGACGGCAAGCGCGCCGGCGACATAGACGGTCGAGAAAAGATAAGGCCAGATTTGAAATGGCGTCTGCTCGGCCGCCGCCTTGACCCTCGACGTGGCCTCGTTGTCGCGCTCCGTTCCTGAAATGACATGGACGCTGATATCGCCGGCATTGCGGATCAGATCGTAGGTGAGCGAACCCTCGATCAGTTCGCGCCAGCGCGAGCGGGTCGGCCTGCCGACGACGATATGGGTGAAGTTGTTGGCCATGGCGTGGCGGACGATGTCCTGGGCGACGTTCTGGCCCGGAATGGTCGTCACCTCGGCGCCGAGCTGCTCGGCCAGGCGCAACAGTGTGGCCAGCCGGTCCTTGTCTTCCTCCGACATGGCGGCCGAACGCGGCGTGTCGACATGCAGCGCCGTCCACGGTGCGCGCAGCCGGTCGGCCAGCCGGCGCGCATAGCGGACACGAGACGCTCCGCCCGGACGCGCATCGACGCAGACGAGCACCCTTTCGCCCGCCGCCCAAGGGCCGGGAATCGCGTGCGACTGCATGTGGTTGAGCAACTGCTCGTCGACGCGCTGGGCGGTGCGGCGCAGCGCCAATTCCCGAAGCGCGGTCAGATTGCCCGGCGAGAAATAGTTTTCGACTGCGCGCTGGGCAGTGTTGGGGAAATAGACCTTGCCCTCTTTCAGCCGCTTGATCAGGTCGTCGGGCGTGAGGTCGATGATCTCGATGTCATCGGCCTGGTCGATGATGGAGTCCGGGACCGTTTCGCGCACCCTGACCCGGGTGATCTGCGCCACCACGTCATTCAGGCTCTCGACATGCTGGATGTTGAGCGTGGTGTAGACATCGATGCCGCGCGTCAGGATTTCCTGGACGTCGAGATAGCGCTTGGGGTGGCGGCTGCCTGGCGCATTGGTGTGGGCGAGTTCGTCGACGAGCACCAGCGCCGGCCGGCGGGCGAGAATGGCATCGATGTCCATCTCGTCCAGCACGCGGCCTCTGTAGTCGACCTTCTGGCGCGGGATGACCTCGTAGCCTTGGACCAGCGCCAGGGTTTCCTTGCGGCCGTGGGTTTCGACGATGCCGATGACCACGTCGATGCCGTCGGCAAGCATGGCGCGGCCGGCCATCAGCATTTCGTAGGTCTTGCCGACACCGGGTGCAGCACCCAGAAATATCCGCAGGCGGCCGCGCTCTTCCCGTTCCGCATGCTCGAGCAGCGCGTCCGGAGAGGGTCTGGTATCGTTGCTTCTGGCGTCCGGCATCAGGCTCGATCATGAACGGCGCCGAGGATCGTGTCGATCCCTGGCCCCTGGCTTCAGAGATTGTCTCTCACTGCTTGGTATCGTCCAGTGCCAGGTTGAGCGCCAGCACATTGACGACCGGCTCGCCGAGGAAGCCGAGTTCGCGGCCTTCGACATGGCTGTCGACAAGCGCCTTGACCTTGGCTTCGTCGAAGCCCCTGGCCTTGGCCACCCGAGCGACCTGGAAATAGGCGGCGTCCGGGCTGATGGCGGGGTCGAGGCCGCTGCCGGACGTCGTCACCAGATCCATCGGCACCGGCTGGTTCGGGTTCTCCGCCTTCAGCTTTTCGGCGTCGGCCTTGATGCGGTCGATCAGCTTGGGGTTGGTTGGACCGAGATTGGAGCCGCTGGACGCCGCGGCATTGTAGCCGTCGCCGGCGGCCGAGGGCCGGCCGTGGAAATATGTGTCGCCGGCAAAGCCCTGGCCGATCAGCTCGGAGCCGATGACCGTGCCATTCTTCTCGATCAGGCTGCCATTGGCTTGATGCGGAAACAGCGCCTGGGCGATGCCGGTCATGCCCAGGGGATAGATCAGGCCGGTCAAAACGGTGAAAAAGACGATCATGATAACAGCGGGTCTTATCTGAGTGAGCATGGACGTATTTCCTTAAGCGAGGCAGAGGCCGGTGACGATCATGTCGATCGCCTTGATGCCGGCGAAGGGAACGATGATGCCGCCGAGGCCGTAGACCAGGAGGTTGCGGCTGAGCAGCGCGCCGGCGCCGATGGCGCGGTATTTGACGCCTTTCAGCGACAGCGGGATCAGAGCGATGATGATCAGCGCGTTGAAGATGATGGCCGACAGGATGGCGCTCTGCGGCGTCGCCAGATGCATGATGTTGAGCGCTTGCAGGGGGCCGATGGTATGTCCCGGCGCAACGTAGAAGACGGCAAACATGGCCGGGATGATGGCGAAGTATTTGGCGACGTCGTTGGCGATCGAGAAGGTCGTCAGCGAGCCGCGCGTCATCAGCAGCGCCTTGCCGATCTCGACGATCTCGATCAGCTTGGTCGGGTCACTATCGAGGTCGATCATGTTGCCGGCCTCGCGGGCGGCAACCGTGCCGGTGTTCATGGCGACGCCGACATCGGCCTGCGCCAAGGCCGGCGCGTCGTTGGTGCCGTCACCGCACATGGCGACCAGCTTGCCCTTGGCCTGTTCGTCGCGGATCAGCTTCAGCTTATCCTCGGGCGTGGCCTGGGCGAGGAAATCGTCGACGCCGGCTTCGGCTGCGATCGCCGCCGCAGTCATCGGATTGTCGCCGGTGATCATCACGGTGCGGATGCCCATTTTGCGCAGTTCGGCAAAGCGCTCGCGGATACCACCCTTGACGATGTCCTTGAGGTGGACGACGCCGAGCAGGCGGCCGTCACGCTCGACGGCCAGCGGCGTGCCGCCCGACTTGGCGATCTCGTCGGCGATCGCCTGGAGATCCTTGACGGTGTCGCTGCCAGGGCGCGTGCCGTGAGTGGCCGATGTCGACTGGCTGACATAGGCGAGAACCGAATCGACGGCGCCCTTGCGCACCGACGAGCCATCGATGTCGACGCCGCTCATCCGGGTCTGCGCGGTGAAGGGCACGAAGCTGGCATGCAAGGTTGCCATGTCACGGGCGCGGATGGCGTATTTCTCCTTGGCCAGCACGACGATCGAGCGTCCCTCAGGCGTCTCGTCGGCGAGCGAGGCGAGCTGCGCGGCATCGGCCAGTTCCTGTTCGGTGACGCCCTTGACCGGGCGGAATTCGGTGGCCTGGCGGTTGCCGAGCGTGATGGTGCCGGTCTTGTCGAGCAAAAGCGTATCGACGTCGCCCGCCGCTTCGACGGCACGGCCGGACATGGCCAGCACGTTGAAGCGCACCAGGCGGTCCATGCCGGCAATGCCGATGGCCGACAGCAGGGCACCGATGGTGGTCGGGATCAAGGTGACGAACAGCGCGACCAGCACCGTCACCGGGATATAGCCGCCGGAATAGGAGGCAAAGCTCGGGATCGTGGCGGTGGCCAGCACGAAGATCAGCGTCATGCCGACGAGCAGGATGTTGAGCGCGATCTCGTTGGGCGTCTTCTGGCGCGAGGCACCCTCGACCAGCGAGATCATGCGGTCGAGGAAGGTGTGGCCGGAGGCGGCTGATATGCGCACGCGAATCCAGTCGGACAGAACCTGCGTGCCGCCGGTGACCGCGGAACGGTCGCCGCCGGATTCGCGAATGACGGGTGCGGACTCGCCGGTGATTGCCGCCTCGTTGACCGAGGCCACGCCTTCGACCACTTCACCGTCGGACGGGATGATGTCGCCGGCTTCGACCAGCACGATGTCGCCAACCTTCAGGCTGGTGCCGGGCACCAGCTTGAACCTGGAGCGGTCTTCGCCGGCAAGCAGCTTGGCCTGGGTTTCGGTGCGCGCCTTGCGCAGCGAATCGGCCTGCGCCTTGCCGCGGCCTTCGGCGACGGCCTCGGCGAAGTTGGCGAACAGCACGGTGAACCACAGCCAGATGATGATCTGCAGCGTAAAGCCGAAATCGCCGCCGCCGGTGGCGAGATCCTTGACGAACAGGACCGTGGTAAGAAGCGAGACGATGGCGACGACGAACATCACCGGGTTCCTGACCAGCGTGCGGGGGTCGAGTTTCCTGAAGGCGCCGCCGATGGCCGGCCACAGGATGCGGGCATCCATGATGCTCGCGGATTTGGACTGGCTCATTTGGTGGCTCCAGTATCTGAACTGTTGGCCGGCACCGACCGATCGGATGCCGAAAAGAGGGGCGGCGGGCCATAGGCCAGCAGCCAGATCACGATGATGACTGCCGCGAGGCCGAGGAAGGTAGATACGCCGGGGAAGGGAGGGGGCGTTTCCTCCCCCTCATTGCCGGCTCGTGGGCCGGCTCGCGGCCGGGCCTTTATGCGTTTTGGGTAGAACCAGGACATGACAAGCCTCAGAATGTCTGGCCGTTGATGGCAGCCAGGTGCTCGACGATCGGTCCGATCGCCAGTGCCGGGAAGAAGGTCAGGCCGACGACGATCAGGATGACGCCGACGAGCAGGCCGACGAACAGCGGGCCGTCGGTCGGGAAGGTGCCGGCGGAAGCCGGAACCGTCTTCTTCGTCGCTAGCGAGCCGGCAATGGCAAGCGCTGGAATGATGACGAAGAAGCGACCCACCCACATGGAGATGCCGAGCGTGATGTTGTACCAGGGCGTGTTGCCGGAAAGGCCGCCAAAGGCCGAGCCGTTGTTGGCCGCCGCCGAAGTGTAGGCATAAAGAACCTCGGAGAAGCCATGCGGACCGCCATTGGCCATCGAGGCGACGGCGCTTGGCAGCACGACCGCTATTGCCGTGAAGACCAGCATGACCAGCGGCAGAGCGAGGATGGCGAGCATTGCCATCTTGACCTCCTTGGCCTCGATCTTCTTGCCGAGATATTCGGGCGTGCGGCCAACCATCAGCCCGGCGACGAACACGGTGATGACGATGAACATGACGATGCCGTAGAAGCCGGCGCCGACGCCGCCGACGATGACTTCGCCGAGCTGCATGTTGAGCATCGGGATCAGGCCGCCAAGTGCTGTGAACGAGTCATGCATGGCGTTCACCGCACCGCAGCTCGCAGCCGTGGTGATGACGGCGAATAGTGCCGAAGCGGCAATGCCGAAGCGGCTCTCCTTGCCTTCCATGTTGGCGCCGTCGACGCCCAGCGCATGGACCAGCGGATTGCCCGCGGCTTCCGCCCAGTAGCAGATAACGACGCCAGCGATGAACAGCACACCCATCGTGGCCAGGATCGCCCAGCCCTGGCGCTGGTTGCCGACCATGCGGCCGAAGACGTTGGTGAGTGCAGCACCCAGCGCGAAGATCGTCACCATCTGGATCATGTTGGAGATGGCGTCGGGGTTTTCGAAAGGATGCGCGGCATTGGCGTTGAAGAAGCCGCCGCCATTGGTGCCGAGCATCTTGATGGCGACCTGCGAGGCGACCGGCCCAAGGGCGAGCGTCTGCTTGGCGCCCTCCAGCGTGGTGGCGTCGACATAAGGCCCGAGCGTCTGCGGCATGCCGAGCCAGACATAGACGAGGGTGAGCACGATGCTGAGCGGCAGCAGGATGTAGAGCGTGCAGCGGGTCATATCGACCCAGAAATTGCCGATCGATTTTGCCGAGGCGCGGGCGAAGCCGCGGATCAGCGCCACCGCGATGGCAATGCCGACGGCGGCCGACATGAAGTTCTGCACGGTGAGGCCGGCCATTTGCACGAGATAGGACATCGTGCTTTCGCCGCCGTAATTCTGCCAGTTGGTGTTGGTGACGAAGCTGACGGCGGTGTTGAAGGCGAGATTGGGCTCAACCGATGCCATCCCGGCCGGATTGTAAGGCAGGACGCCCTGCAGGCGTTGCACAAAGTACAGCACCAGGAAGCTGGCAAGGCTGAAGAAGATGATGCCGGCCGCATAGGCGGTCCAGTGCTGCTCCTCGCGTTCGCTGGTGCCCGAGATGCGGTAGAGGCCGCGCTCAACGGGCCCGAGTATTGGCGACAGCAATGTGCGGTCGCCGTTGAAGACGCGGTACATGTAGCCGCCGAGCGGCTTCACCAGCAAAACGACGATCCCGCAATAAACCAGGATCTGTATCCATCCGTTGAGTGTCATGGGTTTCCGTGCCTTGCTTCAGAAGCGTTCTGGGCGAACGAGGGCGTATGTCAGGTAGACGAGCAGGAACAAGGTCACGCCGCCACCGAGGATGTAATCGACAAGCATGGTGCGATCCTTCCGCTTAAAGAGCGTCGCAAGCTTTGATGTAGGCGAGGGAAAGACCGAAGAACAAAACCTCGATCCCGATGACGACGATGTCCATTTGTGTTGGTCCTTGCTTCTGCTTATATTTGGCCCCAGCGACTGGCGAGCCAGAAATCCATGAGAACGACCCGCCGTAGCTTCGAGGGCTACGGTGTCCGGAGCGTTTTGCTCGAAGTGGAATATGGACCCGATCGCCATAAAGGTTCGAGACGGGCCGCGGAGGAAAGATATAAAGTTCCTATAAAGATTTCGGGGAGATGGCTCCGTTCCGGGCCGCCAGAAACCGACGCCATGATATCGCGACCCCCCCTTGCGGCGGCGCCGTCTTTCGAAACAATGGGAAGGCAAGGTGAGGGAAAAACAGATGCTCGACATGGCACCATCGAAACAGGCGGCGACATGGCTTTCCGCGCTTGCACGGGCGCTGGAAACTTATGACGCCGAGGCCGCCGCCAACCTGTTTGTCGACGACTGCTACTGGCGCGATCTGCTGGCTTTCACCTGGAACATCACCACGATGGAAGGCCGCGATGAGATCCGCGACATGCTGCAAACGACGCTGGCGGAAGCGAAGCCCTCACACTGGACGCTGTCCGGCGAGGCGACCTCGGATGAGGGCACCGTCGAGGCCTGGTTCACGTTCGAAACGGCGGTCGCGCGGGGCGAAGGGATTGTGCGCCTCACGAACGGCCGCTGCCGGACCTTGTTCACGGCGGTGCGTGAGCTCAAGGGGTTCGAGGAACAAAAGGGACCGACGCGGCCGCTTGGCATCCGTCACAAGGCCGATCCGAAGCGCGAAACCTGGGCGGAGGCGCGGGCGCGCGAGACGCGCGACCTCGGCGCCACCGAGCAGCCCTATTGCCTGGTGATCGGCGGCGGGCAGGGCGGCATCATGCTCGGCGCGCGGCTGAGGCAACTCGGCGTGCCCACCATCATCATCGAGAAAAATGCGCGCCCCGGCGATTCCTGGCGCAACCGTTATCGCTCGCTCGTGCTCCACGATCCGGTCTGGTACGACCATCTGCCCTACATTCCGTTCCCGGAGAACTGGCCGGTGTTCACGCCCAAGGACAAGATGGGCGACTGGCTGGAGATGTACACCAGGGTGATGGAGCTCAACTACTGGGTCGCCACCAAATGCGTCAGCGCCAGCTATGACGAGGCCGAGAAGGTGTGGACTGTGGTGGTCGACCGCGTCGGCCGGCAGATCACGCTGAAGCCGAAGCACATTGTCTTTGCCACCGGCGCCTATGGCCCGCCACGCCAGATCGCGCTGCCCGGCGCCGAGACCTTCAAGGGCGAACTCCTGCATTCCAGCCAGTATGCAAGCGGCGAGAAATTCCGCGGCAGACGTGTCGCTGTCATCGGCGCGGCAAGCTCGGGGCACGATGTCAGCGTCGACCTCTGGGAGAGCGGCGCAGACGTCACCATGATCCAGCGGTCGCCGACGACAGTGGTGAAATCCGACACTCTGATGGAAGTCGGCTTCGAGATCTTCTCGGAAAAGGCTCTGGCGCGCGGCATCAGCACCGACAAGGCCGACCTGATCGTCGCGTCCACGCCGTTCGCGCTTGTACCCAAGGGCGAGCGGGATCTTTACGAGGTGATCAAGGCACGCGACGCAGACTTCTACGACCAGCTACGCGCCGCCGGCTTCGCCATCGATTTCGGGGAGGACGAGACCGGGCTGTTGATGAAGGCCTACCGCACCGGCTCCGGCTACTACATCGATGTCGGCGCCTGCGAACTGATCATCAATGGCGAGATCAAAGTGAAGAGCGGCGTCGGCATCAGTTCATTGACGCCGACCGGCATCCTGTTCGACGACCGCAGCGAGCTGGCCGTCGATGCGATCGTCGCCTGTACCGGCTACCAGTCGATGAACGAGACCGTGGCGGCCATCGTCTCGCGCGAGGTCGCCGACAAGGTCGGGCCATGCTGGGGCCTCGGCTCCGGCGTCAAGGGCGATCCCGGTCCTTGGCAAGGCGAGCTGCGCAACATGTGGAAGCCGACGGCGCAGGACGCGCTGTGGTTCCACGGCGGCAATCTGGCGCTGTCGCGGTTTTACTCGAAATATGTGGCGCTGCAGATCAAGGCGCGGATGGAAGGGATTGCGACGCCGGTGTTTGGGGCGGTGAGTAACGCAGGGCGCTAGCGATCTCCTCCCCCCTCGAGGGGGAGATGTCGCCGAAGGCGACAGAGGGGGTCGCCACGCGTGGAGCGCTGACCTTCATTCTCGGCAAGGAAGGTCGCGTCCGGTCGAACCGACCCCCTCTGGCCTGCCGGCCATCTCCCCCTCAAGGAGGGAGATTATCCACGCCCGAAATGCCGTGCCGCGACCTCGACATGCGTATGTGCCGCATGCGGCGCGAAGCGCTCGGTCTCGTTGTGGTCGGGCGCTTCGTTCGGCCACCAGACACCGCCGATAACAATGCCTTCTGAGACCAGCCGCTGATCCGCGATCAGCGCCGCACCGACCGCATCGACGAAGGTAAAGCGCCCGGGGCGCAGTCTCAGCACCGCGACATCGCCGACACCGCCAACTTTCAACGTCCCAAGCTCCGGCCTGGCGATCGCCTCGGCTGGCCTTTGCGTGGCGGCGCGCAGCACCTCGACCAGCGGCATGCCCAGCGCCATTAGCTTCGACATGCAGACCAGTATGTCGAAGGCCGGACCGTCGACGCAATAGAGATGCACGTCGCTGGAGATGACGTCGGGCGCGAGGCCCTCGGCCAGCATCGCTTTCGCCACGGCGAAGTCGAACGATCCCATGCCGTGGCCGATGTCGAAGATGACGCCGCGTTCGCGGGCCAGCCGCATGTCCGGCCGCACCGCGCCGGAGGCGAAGACCGGCGCGTTGGGGAACGGGCGAAAACAGTGCGTGAGGATGTCACCCTTGCGCAGGCGCGGCAGCACCTCGGAACGGCCGGGCGGCGGCTCGTCTATATGCGCCATCAGCGGCAGGCCGGCCCGGTCGGCGGCTTCCAGCGCGAGGTCCACCGGCGCGATGCCGCTGGTGCCGCCGGCATGCTTGCCGGAGCGCACTTTTACGCCGACGACGACACCGGCGTGCTCGCGCACCGCGGCCACCGTCTCGCGTGGCTCGCAGAGCCTGAGATCGCTGCATTCGCCGACAGAGACGCTTTGCGAGAAGCCGAATATGCCGGCAAAGGAGATGTTGACATAGGCCAGGATGCGCACCTTCGAGCGCTCGATGACATGGCGGCGAAAGCCCAGAAAATTGCCGGCGCCGGCGCTGCCGGCATCGATGAAGGTCGTGGTGCCGCTCTTGGCCGCCAGCCGGTCGGCGTCGACGCCCAGCGAGGTGCCGCCCCAATAGACATGGCTATGCAGGTCGATGAGGCCGGGCGTGACGATGCAATCACGAGCGTCGACTATCTTGGTGGCGTGCTCGGCATCGATCGCCGCCTCGATGGCCACGATGCGTCCGCCCGCAACGGCGACATCGCGCGGCGCGTCCAGGCCCGAGGCCGGATCGATCAGGCGGCCGCCCTTGATCAGGAGATCGAACTGCATCGGCGCCTGCCTCTCTTCGTTTTGGGGCATGATCTCTGGACAAAACGATTTCCGTTTGTCCGAGAAAACCCCGTCTCCACTTTTCGGGATCATGCCCCGGCTGGTCAAACCGGCCGGTAGGCGACGGCTTCGACCTCGATCTTGATGTCGATCATCAGCCGCGATTCGACCGTGGTGCGGGCCGGCGGATTCTTCGGGAAGTGCTTGGCGTAGACGGCATTGAAGGCGCCGAAGTCGCGCGCGTCCTCGAGCCAGACCGTGGTCTTGACGACATCGTCCATGGTGCAACCGGCCAGCGCGAGTGCCGCCTTCACATTCTGCAGCACCTGCTCGGTCTGCTCGGTGATGCCGCCCTTGACCACGATGCGGTCGCCGTCGACCGGCACCTGACCTGAGATGTAGACGAAATCCCCGGCGCGCACGGCCGGCGACAGCGGCACGTGGGATGTTCCAAAACACTCTTTGGGCAAGGGAAACTCCTGTTCAGAATGGCGGGCCGCGCCCCGTTTTCGCCGACCGCTCTACGCCTGTCCCGGTGATCCTCATAGGGGGCTTTTTGGAAAGCAACATTTTTCCAAACGCGTGTTGCTTTATCGCAGGCTCGCCAGCATCTTGCGCGTCGCATTTTCCCGACAGGAGATTTCAATGACCTTCGACAAGAACCCGTTTCCAGAGGGCGATGCGGATCGTCACGCGCTCTGGGAAATGCTGGTGCGGCGCGACATCGACGCCTTTATCGGTCAGGACTGGTCGATGGTCGAGGATGATTTCCTCGCCGACAGCTTCTTCGGCATGCATGCGCATTTCCTCAGCGATGCCGACGCCTGGCGTCTGCAATTCCCGAGCCTTGCCGTCTATCGCGACGAATGGCTGCGCCAGGCCAAGGAGACGGCGGCGGCCAGATTCGCCGAGCCGCTGCGCGAGGCGCTGTTTCGCGTCACCAACATGCGCGACATCGACGTCGATGGCGACCGCGCCGTGCTGCACAAGAAGTTCAACGGCTCGGTGGCCAAGGCCGATGGCAGCGTCGACAAGCTGAAATGGCAGACGCTGTATTTTTGCAGGAAGGTGGCGGGCCACTGGAAGATCGGCGGCTTCGTCGGCTACATGCCACATCCCTTGGGGATCTGAGTCTTGCCGCTCATGCTATTGCCGTCCTTCGCGCACGAAGACGTCCGCTTCCCGGGCTGCGGCTGTAAAAGCTCGGCGCGGCGCCAACCGAACTCACTCGAACTCAAGCGAGTTGAACGGCACAGGTTCGTCCCACAGGGCTAGCGGGAGCGGTGGTCGAACACGACCGCCATGGTCTTACCAATTGCCGCCATGACGACGAGTTCGACGAGATCGTCGTCGCTGTCGACACAGGTTGGATCCATGCGGCGGATGGCGTCGAGCGCCGCTCTAGTCGAGACGGTATCGCCAGCGCGGAATCTGGAAAGCGCAGAGGAAACAAGGTTCTGGGTTGTCACGTCGATGACAGGTACGCTCGGCACTACGTTCATGGCTTCCTCCTGCCAAGAACCCTCTCCCGAAGGAAATAATACGCCGAACAACGGCGTGTGCCAGCGGAATCGTGGTCCGACCAGATTGCCGGGAGGGCACGTTTGCGTGTTTGATAGGGTCGAGCCCACAGCGTCTAGGACCGGATATGAAACTGTACTTCAGCCGCAATCCCAATCCGCGCCTTGCGGTAGCAACGGCACGTCATCTGCAGGCCAAGGTCGAGTGTGAGTTCGCGGCACCCATGGCGCCCGGGCAGGCTGAGCGGTTTCGTCAGCTCAATCCCAATCTTACCCTGCCGATATTGGCATGGCCGGGCGGCAGCCTGTGGGAAGCCGACGCCATAGCCTGCCTTCTGTCGCGCGAAGCGGGTTCGGATTTCTGGCGCGGCGGCGATGACCAACCCGACATGATCCGCTGGCTGAGCTGGGGCAAGGACAATTTCGTCCGGGCCTGCGACATCGTGCATTTCGAGCGCGGCACCAAGCAGCGCTACGGGATTGGGCCTGTCGACCAGGGCAAGGTCGAGGAGGGGCTGGCGGAGTTCCGCATCGCGGCAGCGATTCTCGAGGCGGAGCTCGCCAAGCGGCCATGGCTTGTGGGCAAGTCGCTTTCCTATGCCGATTTCCGCATGGCGACGTTTTTGCCGTTCAACGATGCAGCCGGCCTGCCGCTGGCGGACTATCCCTCTGTTCTGGGTTGGTATCGCCGGCTCGAAGCCATCGATGCCTGGCGCGATTCCTTCGACGGGCTGGAAGCGCCGCTTCTGCCGCCGGTCAACTCCGCTTGATGTGCCTTCCCTTTGGGCAGATGGGCTGATGTGTGGCGCTTTGGGAGCATAGGTGTGGAACAGCGGGCGAGTTGCCATGGCGCGCTCGACGGCTCGCGGCCGGGTTGATAAGCCCTGTCCGCAAGGAGAGTCGTGACATGACCGTAGCCATCGAGATGGGACAGACGACGGCGGGTGCGTCGGCGGCGCTCGACCTTGAGGAGCTGCTGGCGACCCGGCTTCTGGTGCAGGGCAATTCCGGCTCCGGCAAATCGCACCTTTTGCGCCGGCTCCTGGAGCAGAGCGCGCCCTGGGTGCAGCAGACCATCATCGACCCGGAAGGCGATTTCGTCTCGCTGGGCGACCATTACGGCCATCTGGTCATCGATGCCGAGGAGCATACGGAGCGTGGCCTGCAGGCAGCCGGCGAGCGGGCGCGCATCCACCGCGTCTCCACGGTGCTCAATCTCGAAGGGCTCGATGCCGAGAACCAGATGCGGCGCGCCGCTGCCTTTCTCGGCGGGTTGTTCGAGGTTGCCCGCGAGCATTGGTATCCGATGCTGGTGGTGGTCGACGAAGCGCAGCTGTTCGCGCCCGCCGTGGCCGGCGAAGTGTCCGACGAGGCGCGAAAGCTCTCGCTCGGCGCCATGACCAATCTGATGTGCCGCGGCCGCAAGCGCGGCCTTGCCGGCATCATCGCCACGCAGCGGCTGGCAAAGCTCGCCAAGAATGTCGCGGCGGAGGCGTCCAATTTCCTCATGGGCCGTACCTTCCTCGATATCGACATGGCGCGCGCCGCCGACCTTCTGGGCATGGAACGGCGTCAGGCCGAGGCGTTTCGAGACCTGGAGCGCGGGCACTTCATGGCGTTGGGCCCAGCGCTGTCGCGCCGTCCGCTCGGCGTGCGCATCGGCCAGACCGAGACCAGCCCGCGCAACGGTACGCCGCGGCTGATGGCAATGCCGGAAACAGCGCTTGAAGACGCGCGCGCCATCATCCTGGCGGCGCCGCCGCCCGAGACGATGCGCGCGCCGCGCCGGATGGCGTCGCCGGAGCTGCTCGACCAGCTGATGGCGGCCAAATCGGCGGCGATGGAGATCCGCCCGGAACCTGCGGAACCGGCGGTAAGCGCCGAGGATAGGGCCGAGCGGCGAGAGCGGGTGGACCGTGTCCTGCGCGCCATCCTGGCGCAGCCCGATGCGGGTTTCCGCGTCATCGGCGTGCTTTATCAGGAGTTCGTCGTCCGCTGCCGCATCGAAGGCCTCGCTTCGGTGGTGCCGGACCTCTCAGAATTCCGTCGCATGCTGACGCGTGCCCGCGCCGGGCTCGGCGCCGACATGGCAGGCGATGACGCCTGGCAGGACGTTTCCGTGCGCGCCTCGCTGCTGCCCGAGGACATGCAGGGCGTGTTCATGATGATCGCCCGCGCCGCCAAGGAGGGCTGGCCGTGCCCGAGCGACGCGGCGATCGCGCGCGCCTACGGCTCGCATTCNCGCGCGCCTACGGCTCGCATTCGCTGCGGCGCGCCCGGCGGCTGCTCACCTATATCGAGGAGCAGGGCCTCATCGTCTGCCAGCTCGACGGCACCGGCCGCCGCACGGTGACGCTGGTCGAGCTCGCCTGGGCGACGGCGCCGGGCGACCCCAATGCCGCGGAGGCGGAACAGGGCAGCCTGGCGCTGTGAAAGGCGAACAGGCAGCTACCTGACTTGCTTGCGCGGTTCTGAACAAGATGTGTTTCGCCGATCGGCGCGCGACGATTTATGATGGGTTTCCGAGAATCGCAGAACGGTTCGGGCGGGAGGGTTGTCCGGTGCGGTTGAAATCTCTGGCTGTCTTTGTCTTTGGCCTCCTCGCCGTCGCCGGCATCGCCTTGACGATGTCTGCCCGGTCTTTTGCCGCGTCCTCCGATATACCGGCCTGGCTGCAGGCCCATGTCGGCAATGACGACGGCGAGATTTCGCAAGTGGTGCTGGAGCGGACGCGCGCGCTTTACCTGAAGAAGGTCGCGCAAGGCGCGGTCCACAATGGCTGCTATTTCGCCATGGATGCGACGCGCCCCGGCGATCTCGGCAATGGCGTGCTAGGGCGGCGCTACTACGTCATTTGCGAGGCCAAGCAGTCGTTCAGGGCGATCTCGTCGGGCCATGGCGGCGGCCGCAATTTGAAAGGCGTGGTCGATTTCTCCAACGGCAAACGCTGCGCGAGAAACTTCGGCAATGCCCTGGACTCGTCCTTGACGACCGGTGGCGCCTATATGACCGGCGAGGCAAAGACCTCATTCAAGGGTTTTTACCGCATCGGCGCAAAAAAGGACCAGGCGCTGCTGCGCACCTTCATCCAGTTCGACGGTGAGGGGGAGACGGCGAATGCCAGGCAGCGGGTGATCGGCGGCCACGCGGCGCGGCTGTTGCGCGGCATGTGCCTGCGCAAGAACCCGAACAGCTCCTATGCCGACCATGACGGCTTCGTGCCATACGGCAAGCTGGTGGATTATGCCGGCGGCCGCAGCAATGGCTGCACCAGCTGGTCGCCGGCCGACGCCGACCAGATCATTTCGATGGTGAAGGGCAATCCGACGACGCTCTATATCTACCCGGAATCGCGCGACATCACCGCCCTTGGTAAATCGGGCGCCTATTGGAATGCGTCCTGCCTGAAGGAGATCGGCAAGCCGAAATTCTGGCCGCGAAAGAGCCTTGAGCCGATCATCGCGCAATACGCCAAGGACAACCCGCCACCGCCGCCACAACCGTTGCCGATCTGCACCGGGCCGTGAGGGATGCGTCCTCGGCTCGGCATTGTCGGCGGCGCGGACTGGCTGGGCGGCGCCGCCGATCCGATGGGCTCTACTGATTGATCTCGGGTTCGACGAGCTTTGCCAGATTGCGCAGCGACTCCTGCCAGCCGAGATAGCAGGCTTCGGCCGGAATGACGTCCGGAATGCCGGCCTGCGTGATGTCGAGTTCCGTGCCGACCGACACTTTCTTCAGGAGCACGGTCACTTCGATCTGGCCGGGCAAATTGGGGTCGTCGAACCTGTCGGTGTAGCGCAGGCGCTCGCCGGGAACGAGTTCGAGATATTCGCCGCCGAAGGAATGGCTGCCGCCCGTCGTGAAGTTTCGGAACGACATCTTGAAGGCGCCACCGACTTTCGCGTCGAAGCTTTGTACCGTGCAAGTGAAGCCGTTCGGCGGAAGCCATTTCGCCAGCGCGTCGGCTTCTGTGAATGCGCGGTAGACCTTCTCCGGGCTGGTCGTCAGAACGCGGTGCAAACGTACGGTGCTTGGCATCTCTTCGGTATCCTTTGTGGTTTCGTTGTTCGATCCCCCAAGGACGGGTGAACCTCACCCGGTCCGACATAGCCTGTCAAATTTTTCTTGAGTCCTTTGCCCGCGGCCATCCGCCCGCGACTTCGACCGCGGCCTCAGGCAGGCGGTCGTGTCGCGTCAAATTGCATGCATCATTGATAGGTTGCCTAACTTTCGGCGCGGATCTCACAATTTATTAAAATTGTAAGTCTCTCCTACAAAGTTGTATTAGGGTCAGCTTAACGCCTTCGGCATTATCTATTAAATGATGGGCGACCATCTCCTTGGTGTACTATAGAATGATTCCCTGGAACGACGGATCAATTTAAGAGTTGATCCGAAATGGTCGCTCGAAGGTTGTCGAACGACCAAGGCAGCACGCGCAAGGAGTGTCGGAATGACCACAGTCCTCAACGCCAAAGGCATTCCACTTCCGTATACCGGCGCTTCCACCCATTGGTTCTCGGCGACTGGAGGCGCGCCTTACCGCTACGGCACCTCGGGCAACGATTCCTTCTGGGGCGACACCAACGTCAAGGTCACCATGTATGGCGGCGCGGGCGACGACTATTACCATCTCTATTCGACGATCAACAAAGCGGTCGAGAACTACGGCGCGGGCGTCGACACGATCGATACCTGGATGAGCTACAAGCTGCCCGCCAATTTCGAGAACCTCGTCGTCACCGGCGACGGCCACTATGCCTTCGGCAATGCTCAGGACAACATCATAACGGGCGGCGCTGGCAGCCAGACGCTGGACGGCGGCAAGGGCAATGACGTGCTGATCGGCGGCGCCGGCGCCGACACCTTTATCATCACCAAGGGCAATGGCAGCGACCTTATCTCCGATTTCGGCGCGACCGACACGGTGCGCCTCAACGGCTATGCCTTCACCTCGTTCGAGGCCGTCCACGCCAATATGGTCCAGGTGGGATCGAACGTGCAGCTGAACCTCGGCTCGAGCGAGGTGCTGGTGTTCCACAACACCACGATCGACAAATTTCAGCCCGGCCAGTTCGAGCTGCCGATCGACAAGACCGGCATGACGCTGTCCTTCAACGACGATTTCAACACGCTGAGCCTGTGGAACGGCCAGAGCGGCATCTGGGATTCCAATTTCTGGTGGGGGGCGCAGAACGGCAGCTCGCAGCCCCAGAACGGCGAGCTGCAATGGTATATCGACGCCAATTATGCGCCGACCAGCTCGGTCCATCCGTTCAGCGTCGCAAGCGGCGTGCTCACCATAACCGCGGCGCATGCGCCCGACGACATCAAGCCGCTGATCAACAATTACGAATACACTTCCGGCATACTGACGACGCACGACACCTTCTCGCAGACCTATGGCTATTTCGAAATGCGGGCCGATCTCCCGGAAAATGCCGGCGCGTGGCCGGCCTTCTGGCTTCTGCCCGAAGACGGTTCATGGCCCCCGGAACTCGACGTGATCGAAATGTATGGGCAGAACCCGAATGCGCTTCTCATGACCGCGCACACAAATGAGACGGGAACCCACACCACGGTCGGGTCGACGGTGAATGTCTCCAACACCGACGGCTATCACACCTATGGCCTGTTGTGGACGCCGGACAAGCTGGTCTGGACCTATGATGGCGTCCAGGTCGCGGAAGCGGCGACGCCGTCCGATATGAACAAGCCCATGTATATGCTGGTCGACCTTGCGGTCGGCGGTCAAGCCGGCGCGCCGCCCGACCATCTGGCGACGCCCGCGCAAATGAAGATCGACTATATCCACGCCTATACGCTGAACGATTTGCAGCAGAGCCATCTGAGCACGACAGCCGAGCACGCGGTCTAGATGTCGCGAGACCGCGCGCCAATCAGCGATGCGGCCATCGGCCTGCGCCCGGTCTTCCTGCGTGGCATCGCCGACATCGGCATCTTTTCGTTGCTGATCAACATCCTGCTCCTGGTGATCCCGCTCTATCTGCTGCAGGTCTATGACCGGGTGTTGCCGTCCTCCAGCGTCGAGACGCTGCTTTATCTCTCGGCCATGGCGGTCCTCGCGCTCGCCTTCCTCGGCCTGCTGGACGCGGTCCGCGCCATCTACGCGCAACGTGTTGCGGCCACCGTCGACCAGAAACTGGGCGCGCGGACATTCGCCGCCTCGCTTGGCGCCAGACATGCCGGCAGCGGGCTGTCGCCGCTGAACGACCTTGCCACGACTTGCGCCTTCATCAGGTCGCGCGGCGTGGCGGTGTTGTTCGACCTGCCGTTTGCGCCCGTCTTCCTGGCCTTGCTCTATTTCATCCATCCCGTCCTGTTCTGGCTGACGCTCGCCGGCGCCGTGCTGCTGTTTCTCTTGGTCGTGGCCAACCAGCTTGCCATCGGCAGGAACGATGCCATGTCGGCGGAACGCTCGGCGGTGGCCAGCCAGGCGGAGCAGGCCTTCGCCCGCAACACCGACACGCTGCGCGCCATGGGCATGGTGCAAAATGCCGCCGCGGTCTGGGGACAGCACGTTGCTGAGGCGCTGACCCTGCATGACCGTTCCGGAAGCGCCAATGCGATCTTCAGCGCGACGTCGCGGGCGCTGCGCATGATGCTGCAACTGGCGATCCTCGGCGCCGGCGCGTGGCTGGTGCTACAAGGGCAGATGACCGCCGGCATGATCTTCGCTTCGTCGCTGGTGTCGTCGCGCGCGCTGCAGCCGCTCGACCAGCTGATCGGATCCTGGCGGCAGATCGTCGACGCCAAGCGATGCTGGAAGCGGCTGGACACCGCCCTTGCGGCGCAACCAGCGCAGGGGCGCAAGCTCGCACTGCCCGATCCATTGGGCGCGATTTCGGTGCAGGATCTGTTCTTCATCGCGCCGACTGCGGCTTTCGGCACGGAGCCCATCCTCAAGCGGTTGAATTTTGCCATCGGCGCCGGCGAAGCGGTGGCGATCGTCGGCCCGAGCGGGGCCGGCAAATCGACGCTGGCGAAATTGCTTGTGGGCGCGCTGCAGCCGACCGGCGGCGCGGTCAGGGTCGACGGCGCCGACCTGAGGAGCTGGGACGAAACCCAGCTTGGCAGGCATATCGGCTATCTCGCGCAGGAGGTGGAGCTTTTCCCGGGATCGATCGCGCAAAATGTCGCCCGCTTCGAACCCGACGCCGATGACGCCGCGATCGTCGAAGCGGCCAGGCGCGCCGAGGCGCATGAGCTGATTCTCACGCTGCGCGACGGCTATCAGACCATGATAGGCCCGTCGCATACCGTGCTATCGGGCGGCGAGCGCCAGCGGATAGGGCTGGCGCGCGCCTTCTACGGCAAGCCACGCATGCTGGTGCTGGACGAGCCCAACGCCCATCTCGACGGCAGTGGGGAGGCGGCGCTCGAAGGGATGCTTTCGGCCGCGCGAAGTGTAAGCGTCACGACAGTCGTCATCACGCATCGCCCTTCGATCGCCGCGGCCTGCGACCGCGTCATGGTCCTGCGCAACGGCATGGTCGAAGCTTTCGGCCCTGCGAGCGAGGTGCTGAGGCAACCGGCGGCCGGCAAGGCCGGGAGCGCGGTGGTGACAGGCTCGTTCGTGCCGACCGTGCGCCCGCACAGCGTCCGCTTCGGGTCATAGACGATGATGCAGCAGAGCCTCGCCTTCGAAGGTCGACCGCGCACCGACTTCCGCCGCATGGCCGTCGTCGGCTACGTGGCCATAGCGCTCTTCGTCGGCTGCTTCGGTTATTGGGCGGCGAACGCGCCGCTCTCCGGCGCGGTGATCACCTCCGGCACGATCTCGGCGACGGGCGGCAACATCCTCATCCAGCACCCCGAGGGCGGCATCATCGAGCAATTGCTGGTGCATGAAGGCGACCGCGTGCAAAAAGGCGAACCGCTGGTCCTGCTCGACCGCAGGGCGGCCGAGACCGACCTCAACCGGCTGACCAGACAGACGATCGCGCTCAGGGCAAGTGCCGCGCGACTTGAGGCCGAGCGCGACGGATCGGACAGGCTGGCGCCGATCGCCGAAGCAGCACCCGCGCCGTTCCAGCGCGATTTCGACAATCTGGTGCACGAACAGCAGAAGGAGTTCGAGGCCAGGCTCGCCCGGTTCCGCTCCGAGCAGTCGATCCTGGCGCAGCGCGTCGCCATGCATCGTGAGTCGGCGCTGGGCCTGGAGGCGCAGAAACTCGCCATCCAGCAACAGGCCGAGATCGTGAAGAAGGAACTCGGCATCAAGACCGGCCTGCTCGACAAGGGTCTCACCAACCGCAGCGAATATTCGCAGCTTCTGCGCAGCGAGGCCGATCTGGTCGGCCAGGCCGGCGCGCTGGAGGCGGATATCGCAGCGACCAAGACGCAGATCGTCGAAGCCCAGGCGCAGGTCGAGCGCGCGACCACGCAGCGCGTCGAGGACGCGCTGACCAAGCTCGACGAGGTTCGCACCAGCCTGGCCGACATCGGCGAACAGATCACCGCAGCCGAGGCGGTGCTGGGGCGCACGACGATCAAGGCGCCGGCAGCCGGCATCGTGGTATCCTCGATCTACAACTCCAAAGGCAGCGTGATTGCGCCGGGGCAGAAGATCATGGAGATCCTGCCCACCGCGTCGGGCCTCATCGTCGACGCGAAGCTGCGGCCGAAGGACGTGGACCTGGTTCGCGTCGGCCAGCCGGCGAAGCTCAGGCTGTCCGCCCTGAACGCGCGCCTCACCCCTGAGGTCCCGGCTACGGTGACGCAAATTTCCGCCGACAGGCTGATCGATGAAACCACGCATGAGGCGTATTTCCGCGCCAGGCTGAAGATCACCGACACGCTGCCGCAGGGCGTGAAAGCCGAGCAGCTTTACCCGGGAACGCCGGTCGAGGCGTTTATCAGCACCGGCGACCGAACCTTCCTCGAATATCTGGCGCGGCCGATGCTGGACTCGTTCGCGCGCGCGTTCACGGAGCGATAGGCGCCAACTCGTCCTCCCAGTTGACGCCGCCGTAGAACACCCTGAGAATCACCACCTGGTCGCCTTCTACGGTGAAGGCCACAGTCAGGCGGCGCTCGAAGCCAACGATGCGAAGCCCCGGCCGCACATCATCCCTTAGGGTTCCGCGTTCCGAGGCATAGTCGAGACCCAGGCAAAATCGCTCGATCCGCTCGATGTAGCGAAGGGCGGTGAGGTTGCCGGATGCGTGAGCGACCGTATCGTATATCCATAACAGGTCCGTCTGGGCTTCCGGCAAAAGGACAACATGCCGGCGCTTCACACGTTCCCCTTGAGGCGAGCTGCGTGATGTGCGCGAATGCTGTCAAAAGACTTGTCGGCCGGGATGGCCTGGGAGGGGTCTGCCTTCCACCTATCATAGGTCGGCGCGACCTCCTCACGCAGCCAGCGCTCCACGGCGGCGTCGCGTTCCTGCAATGCGCGAAGACCGGCGCGGATCACTTCACTGCTGGTCGCGTATGTGCCGGACCGAACGAGCTGGTCGATGAAAGCAGCCTGCTCGGCCGGCAGGCTGAAGGTGCGTTTTTCGGTGGCGGACATGGATCCCTCCTATCAGGTTGGTATGATATTATCATACCAACGGCGAGATCGCACGCCCCAATATAGGCTTAGGGACCGCTCCCCTTGCCGTCGGCAAAGACACCGGACATTCGGTTCGGATGCCTGAGATGGGTCGGCGTGATACCGGTCTGATGGCGGAAGACACGGCTGAAATGGCCGGCATTGGGAAAACCGCAGCGGTAGGCGATGTCGCCGATTGCCAAGTCGCTCCCCTCCAGCAGCGACTTGGCCTGATGTACGCGCAGCGCAAGATAGGCGGCCATCGGGCCGATGCCGAGCTCGGCGCCGAACAGCCGCTCAAGCTGGCGCCGGGATAAATGCAACCGGCCCGCGATCTCGGCGACCGACAGCGTCTCCTGGAGATTGCTTTCCATCAGAAGCAGCGCCCGTTTCACCGCTCGGCTCGACGCGGCCGGAAAGAGATCGCCGACGGGCTGCACATCCAGGCTCGAGCGGATGCGGTCGAGCACGAGGATCTTGGCGGCTTTTTCCGCAGCCTTGCGGCCGATGAACTGCGACACGAAATGGCCGGCAAGGTCGGCCGCACCCGTGCCTCCGGCGCAGGTCGGAGCGGCCCCTATCGACGGAAAACAGGCTGTCGGCATGGGCGTTCACATCAGGGAATTGGCTGCGGAAATCCTTGATGTGAAACCAGCTGACGGCAGCACTGTAGCCATCGAGCAGACCGTAGCGCGCGAGCACGAAGCTGCCGGTGCAGAGTGCCGTCAGCGGCACGCCCTTTTCGGCCGCCCGCAACAGGAAGGCCTCCTTTTCGGAGCTGAGGCTGCGGTTGGTGTCGAGCAGGCCGACCACGACGACATTGTCGAACTCCTGCGGATTGCCGATCGCCTTGGTCGGCAGCAACTCGACACCGCAACTCGCCCGGATCGGCAGGCCACGCTCGCCGACGATCTCCCAGTCGAACTCGATCCGGCGGCTGCGGTCGCCTTCATCGCCGGCCAGCCGCAGCGTGTCGATGAACAGCGACAGCGGCGACAGCGTGAAGTCGCGAACCAAGAGAAACGCAAACCGCCTGGCCATTGTTGCTCCGAAACCGTTCCTTCGGGTGGATGGAGCCTAGTTGCTGAAGATTGGCACGGACTCGAGCACCATGCCCCTCAGGATTGGCCGCCAGATGTCGGAGATGAGATTGACGACCTTAGTGTGCAACCGGTCGGCCATCTCTTCTCCAATGTTTCGAGAATAGGTCCAAAAGAGCTTTGACCGATTGTTGGAGCCGAATGTAAGGATGATCTTCGGTTAGGCGGGAGGGAGCATGGGTCTCGACTTGGCGGTTTTTAAAAGCGTTTCGACCATGGAGCGGGAATTCCCCGGCTATCGCTTTCAGCGGGATCCGGAAAACGGCGAATGCGAGGTGATCCATCCCGAAGACGTGACTCTCACCTGGGACGATGTCATAACGCGTGACTGGCGTGTCGGAAACATAGCCCACATTGCGGCGCTCGGGGAGCTGATTGCCGGTCTTCTCGGCGAAGGGTCAGCGCTGGAACGGATGGTCCTCCTTTCAGCCAGCGGTGTTGGAGACGTCATCGAGGAGCCGAGCTTCGGCGAGCTTGAGCGCGAATTGCGACTGATCGAATCCAGCACCGACCCATGGGTTCGGGAATTTGCCGATGGACTAGTGGAATTGATCAGTATGGCACGGCGTGAGAAAAACCCTATCGTGTTTGTGTAACCTGCAGCACCAAAGCGGAGCCCAAGCCATGACCCTGACCAATCGCGATATCATCGAGCTGACGGCATGGCGCCGCAAGCTGCACCAGCAGCCGGAAATCTCCAACGAAGAGGAAAAGACCGCCAAGGAGGTTGTCGACTTTCTCGCCGATACCGGGCCGGACAAGGTGGTGACCGGGCTTGGCGGCCATGGTGTGGCAGCGGTGTATGACAGCGGCAAGGCAGGGCCTACGGTGCTGTTCCGCTCGGAAATCGATGCGCTGCCGATCGAGGAGCTTTCGGGCGTCGACCATGCCTCGCAGGTGCCGGGCAAATCGCATATGTGCGGCCATGACGGCCATACCGCGATCCTGGCCGCACTCGGCCGTCAGCTCGGGCGTGAACGGCCGGCGCGCGGCCGCGTCGTCTTGATGTTCCAGCCGGCGGAAGAGACCGGCAATGGCGCGGCCGGCGTCGTCGCCGATGCGCGCTTTGACGAGATCGCGCCGGATTTTGCTTTCTCCCTGCACAATCTGCCGGGCGTGCCGTTCGGCGAGGTTCGCCTCAAGCCCGGCGTGGTCAACTGCGCCTCGCGCGGCATCCGCATCGTGCTGGACGGCAAGACCGCGCATTCGTCCATGCCCGAAACCGGCGTATCGCCGATGCTGGCGGTGAGCGAGCTCATGCCGCTGCTGCCGGCGCTCGGACGCGGCACCTTTGCCGACGATGATTTCAGCATGGTCACCGTCACCCATGCGACGATGGGCGAGGCCGTGTTCGGCATCGCGCCCGGCTACGCCGAGGTGTGGGCGACGCTGCGTACAAGGCGCGACGAGCGCATGGCGGAACTGGTCGCGGCGGCGGAAGCGTTGGCCACCAGGATCGCGGCCGAGCACCGTCTTTCCGTGCACTGCGATTATCATGAGATTTTCGTCGCCAGCGTCAACGCGCCCGATGCGGTGGAGCATCTCAACCGCGCGTTGGACGAAGAGGGTGTGCCGCGCAGCGAGGAAGCCCTGCCGATGCGCGCCTCGGAGGATTTCGGCATTTTCGGCCACAAGGCGAAGTCGGCGATGTTCTTCCTCGGCGCGGGCGAGCGCACCCCGTCATTGCACAATCCCGACTATGATTTTCCCGACGATCTGATCCCGATCGGCTCGAAGATCTTCATGCGCACGGCGCGCAACCTGCTGGGGTGAGCGGCCCTGCAAAATCCGCATCCTGAAGCTGCCTTTTTCCCGCTGGAATCGTCTTGTAGTCGCCTCCTACATTAGGAGGGGCTTGCGGATGAGAATTGCAATGGTCGTCGCGTTGACTGCGACAGTGGCAGGGTGCGTATCGTCTCCGGTCCAGTATGGAGCCTCGCTCTCGCCGCAGGACCCGAAATGGGCGACGCCGGAATGCCAGCAGGCCCGCACGGATGCCTTGAACTACGACCGGCGCGAGAAGGAGCATCCGGGATGGGCCGCCGGCGTCGTGCTGGGGCCCTACAGCATGGGTCTCGTGGCGGCGATCAAGGAGCATGAGCAGCAGCAGCGAAGGCTGTTGGCGCGCCAGATGCATCTGCAGTGCTCGAGCCTGCCGCTGCCGAAGGATTTGGACTTCGATCCGCAAATCTACGCACCAAAGCCGGGGAAATATCCGTAGGGCTGGGATTGGTTTGCACAGGGACCATAGCGGAGGCTTGCGCCCTACGAATACCCCCGCCCTCAATCCCTCCCAACAAGGGGGAGGGAGACTAGGTTGGCGCTGATTTCCGCAAAACCGTCTAAGTCGACTTAAAAAAGGGCTGGGCGTGCGGCAGCGTTCCCTCCGCCTTGTGAGGGTCCGAAGGACGGGCGAAACCCTGGCTCGCCCCGGCAAGTTAGAGTGGTGGTCCTCTTCGTACAAGCTCATATGCGATAGCCCTTGCCCCGAGGCATTGGCATTGCCAGCTCTGTATGAAGCGCTCCTCCGCTCTCCCCACCAGCTTTGCGCCTTGACCCACCGAGGGCTCTCCCTGGAACCAAATCCAAGCCTAAACTGTTCAAGTTGGTTACGACGCCGACGAGCCCTGCCGGTTGGGTGAGCGGCGCACTTGAGGAGCTCCCACCATGACCATCTCGTCCAGCTTTCGTTCGCTCGCGGTTGCGGCCATCACAACTGTGTCCGTCAGCGCTGCCAGCGCCGCGCATGCCGATAGCGGCACGATCCGCTTTGCCGTCTACAAGGCGGCCTTCTTCGTCGGCGGCTCGGGCGGCGAGGGCACGCTTACCTTCCATGGCCGCACCTATCCGATCTCGATCGGCGGCGTCTCGGGCGGCCTCGCCTTTGGCGTTTCCAAGACGTATTTCCGGGGCACCGTGCGGCACATCCGCAGGGTCCGCGATGCGACCGGGGTTTATGGCGCGGCCGGCGGTGGCGGCGCGCTCGGCAAGGGCGCGCAGGTGATCGTCATGACCAACGACAAGGGCGCCCAGCTCGAGCTTACGGGCCGGCAGGTGGGGCTGCAGGTGAATGCGGATCTGAGCGGGATGGCGATTTCGTTGAAGTAAGGGGCGTTGCGTCTGGGTGGGCAAGGTCGCCCAGGATGGTGGCAATCAGTAGGTCGGTCCCCCACTCCGTCTCGGCTTCGCCGAGCCACCTCTACCCCCACTTTCGTGGGGGAGAGGAAACGCTAATTTTGGAAGTCGCGGCTTCAAAGGCTTAGGTTCTGCCTCAAGAAAAACTTGGATTTCCTTCCTATGAAAGCTTGGCATTTCCTCTCCCCCACGGACGTGGGGGTAGAGGTGGCTCGGCGAAGCCGAGACGGAGTGGGGGCTGGCGCTGCCGTAGGCGATAGCCTTGCGCTTCTGACGGGTAAGCCTGGCTTGCAGCGCCGGACCGGCGGCACTACTGCCGCCAGCCCCCTACCGCTCCTCCACAATCCGCAAATACGCCGCCGTCACGAACAGCACGATCAGCCCGAACAAGATCCGCCGTGCCCCCTCCGGCATCTGCAGGATGGTCAGCAGTGTTGTCAGCACGGTCAGGATCAGGGCGCCGATGATGGTGCCGGTGTAGCCGCCGCGGCCGCCGAAGATGGAGGTGCCGCCGATGACGGCGGCGGCGACCGAGGGCAGCACCAGCGGTTCGGCGAGCGACAGCGAGGGGGCCTTGATCAGGCCGATATAGAGCAGGCCGGTGATGCCGGCGAGCGCGCTGGAGGTGACGTAGAGCGCGGTGATGACCTGCCAGTATTGCACGCCCGACAGGCGGGTCGCGCGCTCATTGTCGCCGACGGCGTAGAGCAGGCGGCCGAAGCCGGTCCGGGCGAGCGTGAAGACGATGAGGGCGGCGAGCGGCACGAACAAAAGCAGCGCGTTGGGGAAGCCCCATGTCACGCCGGTGCCGAGCCAAGCCAAGAAGTCGGGGATTTTTGCGCCCGACGCGATCACCGTGCGCTGGTAGACCTGCAGGCAGCCGGTGCCGATCAGGCTGGTGCCCAGCGTCATGATCAGCGGGTGGACGCGGAAGACACCGACGCCGATGCCGTTGACGAGGCCGATCAGCACCGCCGGCATCATCGCCAGCAGGAACGCCACCGCCGGGTCCTGGTTGACCACTTGCGTCGCCATGATGAAGGCGCTCATCGTTGCCACCGTGCCGACCGACAGGTCGATGCCGCCGGTCAGCATGGTCATGGTCTGGCATCCCGCGAGGATCGCCAGCGGGATGGCGAATTTGATGGTGTTGGCGATCCAGCGCTCGTTGACGATGCCGGGGCGCAGGACCTGCAGGATTATAACCAGGATGGCGAGCAGGACGATCAGCGGGATGAGCGGGCGATCGGCCATGAAGCGCTTTATGCGGCGGCCGAAGGGGACCGGGGTGATGGCGGTGGTGCTCATGGGGCGGCTCTTGCTCGCGATGAGGTTTGCAAGGTGCGGCAAGTTGGCGAGGACAGTGCTCTACGGCGCCCCCCTCTGGCCTGCCGGCCATCTCCCCCACTTGTGGGGAGATTGGCAGCTTCAGCGCCTCGCTCATTCTTGCAAGGTTGGAGATTGGCGAAGGTCGTCGCGACATCCAATCTCCCCCCTTGTGGGGGAGATGTCCGGCAGGACAGAGGGGGGCGCGAAGGAACGCCGACGTCTCTCTGCGACAGCACACCCATCATTGCCGCCCCCGCATCGTGATAAACGCCCCGAACATCACCACCGCCACCATGATCAGCCCCTCGATGATGGCGGTGACATTCGGGTCGATGGCAAGCAGCGTCAAATCCGTGCGCACCAGGCGCAACACGAAGACGGCGACGATCGGGCCGAGCAGGCCGCCCTTGCCGCCGCCGAGCGCGACGCCGCCCAGCACCACGGCGGCGACGCTGGCGAGCAGATAGGGGCCGGGGATGGGGGCGCCGATGCCGGTGCTCATGGTCAGCGCCAGGCCGCCAAAGGCGGCGAACAGGCCGGACAGCGCATAGGCGATGATGCGAGTGCGCTTGACCGGCACGCCGGAGCGGAACGCCGCCAGTTCGCTAGAGCCGATGGCGTAGATGGAGAGGCCGAGGCGCGAGCGCCGCAGCGGTATCCAGATGACGCAGAGGCACACGATCAGCACCAGCAGCGCCTTGGGCAGCCAGGCGTCTATGGCGTCGGGCAGGCCGGGGATCGGTACGGTGCCAGAGATCAGCGCCTTCAGCCATTCGGCGATGCCGCCGCCCGGCGCGTCGAGTACCAGCAGGGCTGCACCCTGCAGCACGAACAGCATGGCCAGCGTCACGACAATGTCGGGCACGCGGGTGACGACGATGAGCAGGCCGTTGAGTGCGCCGAGCACGAAACCCATGGCCAGCACGAAGGGCACCACGAACAGCGCGTATTCCTCGCTCGCGCCATTCATCATCGACGCCGCGGTGACGCTGGTCAGCGCCATCATGGCGGCGACCGACAGGTCAATGCCGCCGGCGATGACGACGACGGTCTGCGCGGCGACTGCGAAGGCATAGGGCAGAACGGCTCGGGCGAGCGAGCCGAAATCATTGCTGCCATAGGCCGGCTGGATGATCCTGGTGGCGATGAACAGGACGATGAGCAGGGCGAACAGGCCGACGACCCAGCCTTGGCGGCGCAGGAAATGGCTCATGGCGCGGCCTCCGGCGAAGCCGAAGTGTTCGCGGTCGGATCAGCCAATATGCCGATATCGGCCTTGGCGCCGCGCGGCAGGCCGTAGGCGGCGCGCATCAGCGCCGGCTCGTCGGCCTCCTCGACCGGAAAAATGTCGACGAGGCGGCCGCCGAAGATGACGATGACGCGGTCGCAGACGCGCTGCACCTCTTCGAGTTCCGAGGTGTAGAACAGCACCGACTTGCTGTTGCCGGCGAGTTCGCGCAGCAGCTTGTAGATCTCCTGCTTGGTGCCGACATCGATGCCGCGCGTCGGGTCGAAGCACAGGATGGTGCGGGCATCCGCCGCGATCCAGCGGGCGATGGTCACCTTCTGCTGGTTGCCGCCGGACAGGCGCTGCACCTCGCCTTGCGCACGGGTGTCGATCTGCAGCCGCTCGATGGCGCTGAGCACGGTCGCGCGTTCGCGGCGCATGTTGATCGGACCCCAGTTGCGCAAGGCAGCGCTGAAAGGCAGCGCGATGTTTTCGCGCACCGAGCGCTGCATGGCGAGCGCTTCCGAGCGGTCGCCCGGCACATAGGCAATGCCGGCGCGGATGGCGTCGATCGGATGCGAGAATTTCACCGGCTGGCCATCGACTTCGATTGTGCCGCCGGAGGGCCGGATCGAGCCGGCAAGGGCGGCGAACAACTCGTCCTGGCCCTGGCCTTCGAGCGCGACGACGCCGGCGACTTCGCCGTCGGCGAGATCGAAGGAGACATCGCTGAGCTTGGCGCCGACGCGCAGGTTTCGCACCGAAATGCGCGGCCGGGTGGTCGCGGGCGCGGCCTTCTCGGCAGCGCTGCGGGCCGCGACATGGGTTTTGACGATGCGGGTGCCGAGCATCAGCTCGACGATCTTTTCTTCCACGCCCGGCACGATGTCGACGACGCCGACGGTCTCGCCGTCCCGCAGCACGGTGGCGCGGTCGCACAGCGCCGAGATTTCGACGAAGCGGTGCGAGATGAAGATCACGGCGCGGCCCGAATCGCCTTGGCGGCGCACCACTTCCAGCACCTTTTCGGCAAGGTTGGCGGGCAGGGCCGCCGTCATCTCGTCAAGCAGCAGCACGTCGGGCTCGACGGCGAGCGCCCGCGCCAGGTCGAGCACGCGCAGCACGGCGAGCGGGATGTCGCGCGCGGTGTCGCGCAGATCGAGGTCGGCAATGCCGAGCTCGCGCACCCAGGCGCGGAACGGCTCGACCGGCGTGCCGGTGAGCCTGAGATTGGAGAGAACGTCGAGATCGGGGATCAGCGACGGCTCCTGGTAGACGGGCAGCAGCCCG